>JASFBB010000034.1:0-59541 GCA_036172345.1 Anaerolineae bacterium | reverse complement strand
TAGCTTGGATCCAGGACTATCCGGATCCGGATGACTTTTATGGCCCCATCTTGGGCTGTGACTCCAATGTGCCCGGTGGCTGGAACTGGTCGCGCTACTGCAACAAAGAACTGCACGCCAAAGCGCTGGAGCTGCTAACCGTTACCGACCACGAAAAGCGTATGCAGGGATACAGGGAGCTGTTCCGGGCGCTGATGGATGACGCTGTCTGGGTGCCGGTATTCAACGGTGTTTATACTGTGGCGCACTCCGAGAAACTGCGCGGGGAGGCAACACTCACCCATCCGGAGCATTCGCTGCGGTACGAGACGATGTGGCTGGAGCAGTAGGCAGACACTCAGCGGGCAATATATCTCGCTTCAGGGTCTCTATCTATAACAACTCGCCCTCGCCCCTCTTTTGCCGCTCGGTGGGAGGGGTGAGGGTGTCTGAGATATTACTGGAGGCTTAGGAGCACTTGGCAGTCGCTTCATCAGAGTTACAGGAACATAAGCCGACACAACCGGCCGTGCAAGAGCTTGGCAAGCGCGCCGCTGTGACTGTCGCTGTTGGTGACAGCCACCTGGCAATGATGTGGCGGCGACTGCGCCGTGACCACGCCGCGATGTTAGGCGCTGTGTTGATCGGCCTCATTGTATTAGCAGCTATCTTTGCGCCTGTTTTGTCGCCGCACGACCCTACCAAGCAATATCGTGATGGCCTGACCAAAGGAGGACAGCCATTGCCAAGCACGTTGGTGATCGATGGGAGCTTACGCTTCCCTCTTGGCACCGACCCCAACGGACGTGACCTTCTCAGCCGCATCCTATATGGTGCAAGAGTCAGCCTGATAGTGGGTGTGCTGGCAAATGCACTGGCCATCGCTATTGGTACCTTCATCGGTTCCGTGGCCGGCTTTTTTGGCAACCCACTGGAAACACTCCTAATGCGTTTCACCGACATCATGATGGCCTTTCCCACCCTATTGCTGGCGATGACGTTGGTGGCCATCCTGAAACCCAGCATGTGGATCATCATCCTGGTCATCGGGCTGGTGTACTGGACGTGGATTGCGCGGGTGATTTACGGTCAGGTGGTCGCCTTGCGTGAGCGCGACTTTGTGGTGGCGTCGCGGGCGATTGGATCACCGCGCAGCTACACTCTGACACGTCACATCCTGCCTCAGTTGGTGCCCACCATCATTGTGTGGGGTACGCTGGGCATTGCTACCAATGTCATGTTGGAAGCCAGCCTGAGCTATCTGGGTATCGGTGTACAACCGCCCACTCCCAGTTGGGGCGGTATCATCCAACAGGGCCAGTCGTTCTATCGCACGGCGCCCTGGCTGGTGATCTTTCCCGGTTTGGCGATTATGGTCACCATTTTTGCCTTCAACCTGCTGGGCGACGGTTTGCGGGATGCGCTGGATCCCAGCCAGAAGGGGAGGCTGTGAGCGATGGGCGCTTATCTAGCGCGCCGTTTAATCCAGGCCATCCCGGTGCTGATCGGCATATCCCTGCTCACATTTTTCCTGATCTATTACCTGCCCGCAGATCCGGCACGTATGTATGCCGGGCCGAGCGCTCGTGCCGAGACCGTGGAACGCATTCGCCACGAGCTGGGGCTCGATCAACCGTTCTGGGTACAGTACTTTCGTTATATCACGCACCTTTTGCAAGGCGATCTGGGTTTTTCCTATCGCAAGCAAGTCGCCGTCACCGAGCTCATCCTGAGTCGCTTGCCTTACACGCTGGCGCTCATCGGAGCTGGTATCCTGGTCGAGCTGTTGATCGGACTCACAGTGGGCGTTGCCTCGGCTGTTGGGCGCGGGCGTTGGATGGACCGGCTGGGCATGTTCATCGCTCTGTTGGGCGTCTCGACGCCGCCTTTCTGGTTGGGGTTGCTCTTGTTATATTGGTTCGGCTACCTGATCCCCATCTTTCCACTTGGCGGTGCGGCCAGCCCGGCCCATCTGGTGTTGCCGGCCTTAGCCGCCGGGCTTGGTGGGGCGGCCTGGTATGCGCGTATGATGCGTTCCAGCATGCTCGATGTTCTGGCCAATGACTATGTACGCACGGCGCGCGGCAAAGGGGCACACGAGCGGTTGGTGATCTTGCGTCACGTGTTGCCCAATGCACTGAATCCTATTATCACCATGGCCGGGATGGATATCCCGTGGTTCATCGGGGGTGTGGTGCTGGTGGAACGTGTGTTTAACTGGCCCGGCGTGGGACGTATGGCCGTGGAAGCCATTGAAACGGTAGATGTGCCGCTCATCTTGGGCACGGTTATCTTCACCGCGGTTATGGTGGTGATCAGCGGGATCCTGATCGACATCGTGCAGAGCATCGTCGATCCGCGCATTCGTCATTTCACCGGTTCCGAAACTGCACATTAATGGAGGACGAGCACTCTATGGCCACCTACCATCTTGATGATAGCCAACCCCATGCTTTTTGGGACAACGCGCACCCACCGCGGCTGAGGATCGAACCGGGCGATACGGTGGTGTTCGAAGTGCTGGAAGCTTCGGCCAATCAGATTGGCCCCAAGTCCACCGTTGAGGCGCTCAAGACGCTCAGCTTCGATCCCATCGCGCCGTTGACCGGGCCAGTGTATATAGAGGGTGCTGAGCCGGGCGATGCATTGGAGGTGGAGGTCATCAGTTTAGCGCACAAAGGTTGGGGTTGGGGGGCAGTAATCCCCGATTTCGGCCTCTTGGCAGAGGACTTTAAGGAACCGTACCTGCATCTATTCCGTTTGGAAGGAGATTGGTGCTGGTTCAACTCGCACATCCGCATCCCTTATGAGCCCTTCTGCGGCACAATGGGGGTGGCACCGGCGGAGCCGGGCCGCTTCGGTACACTGCCGCCGCGCCGCAACGGTGGCAACCTGGATATTCGCCATCTCACGCCAGGGGCGCACGTCTTCTTGCCGGTTCTGGTGCCCGGTGCCCTGTTCTCTTGCGGTGACTGCCACGCTGCTCAGGGTGACGGTGAGGTCAACGGCACTGCCATCGAGATGCCCGCCACGGTGACGTTGCGTTTCCATCTGCACAAGGGAGCCAACCTTCCCGAGTTGCGCTTCCGGACCCCGCCGGGCAGAAAGCTCACCACAGTCGATGAGGGAGGTTACTACGTCACCACGGCGGCAGGGCCTGATCTCTTCAAGAACGCGCAACAAGCGACCCGTTATATGATTGATTATATGACAAAGGAATACGGCCTGACGCGCGAGGAGGCTTATTGTCTGTGCGGCGTGGTGCTGGATCTCAAGATCAGCCAGATCGTGGACACGCCCAACTGGATGGTATCAGCGTACTTGCCGCTGAGCATTTTTGTTTGACGGTTATACCATCTTGCCGGGCGAATTGCCGGTAGTCCATCAGCCAATCTTTGGCCGTCTCAACCGCGCGACGATGCCAAGTGTCTGAGCGGTCAAGCGACAGAATTCCGCATAGAAGTGGTCGTATAACACCTTTTGTGTCGGTTGCGGCTCATAGCGCTGGCGCAGCTGGATCATGCGGCGCAAAGTTGCATAGTTATCATCCATCGGAATCAGTCCACAACCCATTCCAGCCAACAGTGCAGCACCGTAGGCAGCTGCCGCGCTGCCCACTGCCGGCACTAAGACCGGCAGGCCGGTCACGTCGGCCGTGATCTGGTTCCACAACGCGCTCTCCGCTGGACCGCCTGTCAGGCGCAGCTCGTGGATGGCAATCCCTATCTTCCCCAGACGTGTGATCGTCTCACGCATTGCATAGGCAGTGCCCTCCATCACAGCGCGGCACAGATCGCCGCGCGTTGTGGTGGTGGAGAGGCCGAAATAGCAGCCGGCACGTTGTTGCTCGGGGTCAGGATTGGTGGAGATCAGCAGATAGGGAAGATAAAGCAGACCGTGGGATCCCGCCGGGGAAGCAGCGGCTAGTTCATTCATCTGGGTGAACTCGGATTCGCGTGCCGCGTCGAAGAGCATCGTCGCTAGCCAACGATAGCTGCCGCCGGATGCCACCACCTCACGCATATCGTAACGCACAAACAGCTCTGGAATGACCGAACATGTGGTGTAGAGATCGGGGTGATATCCACCTTCGGCAGTGGAGAAGCATAACAGCTCGGTCGTGCCACGCATAACCACCGACTGTCCTACATCAAGAGCACCTACCGCCAGCACTACCACCACCGAATCCTGTGCCCCCGCTACCACCGGAGTGCCCTCACGCAGACCGGTGTCTTGTGCAGCTGCTTTGGCCACCTGCCCAACCACTGCGTGTGACTCGCATAGGCTGGGAAATTTCTCCTCATCGAGGCCGATGGTGCGCACAAAGTGACTGTTCCACGAGCGTTTCTCTCGGTCAAAGGACAGGTGAAAGCCCCAATCGGATGTCGTTGCCACGAAATTGCCAGTGAAACGATAGACTAGATAGCTCAGAGTGGTGAGGAACTTGTACGTGCGTGCGTAACGCTCCGGCTCATGCTCGCGGATCCACATCATACGTGGCTCTGGCTGGTCGTAGATGTTGTTACCGGTTACGTGCCCGAGCTCCTCTCCAAACAGCTGGCGGATGCGCGCTTGTTGCGCCGTGGCACGTGTATCCGTCCAGATGAGCGCATTGCCGAGCGGTTGCCCTTGTGCGTCCACAGGTTGACAGGCGCAACCTTGGGCACTGAAGCTGATGCCTGCGATCTGAGCGGGGTTGATCCGGCTTTCCTCCAAACTTCGGCGCACCGTATGGCATACGCCTCGCCACCAGTCCTCGGCGTTTTGCTCTTGGTATCCCGGCGCAGGGGTGAAGGTAGGGTGGCTATGGGTCGCGCTGGCGAGGATGTGACCTGTCTCATCAACCAGCACGGCCTTGGTATTGGATGTGCCAACGTCAATCCCGAGCAGATAGTGCATCAACCATCCTGTTTTATAATGTGTTCCTTAGCCGCTAGATAGCTCCCTCTTCGCACACAGGGGCGATGAGCCATGCTTCCAGCTCACTGCCGGCGGGGAACGTCTCTTGCTCGGCTGGCAGCACCAGCAGTGCATTGGCACCCACCATCGAGAGCAGGCGGCCGGAGCCCTGGTAACCAGTGGTATGCGCAGTGTAACGGCCATCAGAATGGCGTGTCACCACAGCGCGTTGGAATTCGGTGCGATCGGGTTCGTGCCGGATGATGTGCTCAGTGATGACACGTTGACGCGGGCGATGCAGGTGGATGTGTCCGGCCATTTTGAGCAATGCCGGGCGCACATAGACCTCAAAGCTCACCAGTGCACTGACGGGGAAACCTGGCATGGCGAACACGGGGATGCCGTCCACGGTGGCAAAAGTGACCGGCTTGCCCGGCCGAGCACGCACACGGCCAAAATGGAGTGTACCCCGTCTGGCCAGGTAGGGCTTGATCAGATCCAGCTCGCCCATACTGACCCCACCCGAAGTGAGCACCGCATCTGCCTCGCGCAGCGCGCTCTCTAAGGCTTCTTGCACAGCTTCTGCTCGGTCGGGGATGCGTCCCCAATCGAGCGGTTGACTGCCTGCCTCGCGCACGGCGCTCAATAAGCTATAGCGGTTGGCATCGCGGATCTGTCCAGGCTTAGGTTGCTCATGGGGATCTACCAGCTCGTCGCCCGTGGACAGGACGGCCACGCGCGGACGTGGATAAACCGCGATATGTGTTCGGCCGATGGTTGCCAATAAGCCAATTTCAGCAGCGCCCAACACCGTACCGCGCGGGAGTACCAGCTGACCGGCGGCTAGATCCTGCCCTATTGGTCGGACGTTGTCGCCTATGGCGGGCTGGATATGGAGACGTACATAGCCATCTCCTTCTAGGCTGGTGTATTCTATCATCACCACGGCATCGGCGCCGGCAGGGATCGGCGCACCGGTCATCACCTGCACCGCGCTGCCCGGGGTGACAGTGTGTGTGCTCATCGAGCCGGCCGGTTGTGTTCCGATAATCCGACGTATAGGTGATGGATCCGCAGCGATCACGGCGTAGCCATCCACTGCAGAGGCGGCAAAGGGAGGCACCGCTTCCGAGGTGTAGATGTCTTCGCTCAACACCAAGCCTAACGCATCTGCAAAGCTTATCGTCACCGGCTCAAGGGGGCGTACCTGCTGCAAAATGGTCTCGATAGCAGTTTCCACGGAGATCATTGGGTAGGGTGATTCGCGCACGTCTCCCTCCTAGGAACAGGCACCTCGTCCGGTTTGGGTAGCAGATCACCAAAAGCTGCTTGGAAACGGTCCTGGATCATCTCATCCAGACCGCGCTCAAATTGTTGGAAGCGTTGTACATAATCGAGTGCAGCGGGTGTCAGGCGTGCCCCTCCGCCACCCACACCACCTGTTTGGGTGGTCAGCAAGGGGACACCCAGGCATCGCTCGCATTCACGGATCTTGTCCCAGGCGCGATGATAAGGGATATTCAGGTGCTGGGCAGCGGCGGAGATGGATCCGGTCTCCTGCACAGCTCGCAGCAAAGCGACGCGCCAACGGCTGAGCGCCACCTGACCATCGCGTTCGATCCACACATTCGCTTTGACTTGCATACCATCCTCGCTTCGTAAATCTATCAACAGCCGCGGTCGCGAAGCGACCGATATTAGTTCCAACACCACGAAGGTGTGGACATTCATGCTGACGGTTGCCGGGGAGCGATTTCAGAGGACAAGTATAATATGCTGGGTGTGAGCATGCAACGATCCGTAACGGTATTGCGTGGGTTCCGCCCCTTCCAAATGATGGCGATGAGGAGCTTGATGAAGAGCTTCTGAAATTCGCTGAGGACTGCGATGCCTCGCATGCCCTTCCCCGTATTCTGTGGGAAAAAGCTTTTGACAAACTCGAACCTTGACGCTAGAATATTAGGTGATTTTATATGCGCCGCATCGATGCGTCGCCTCTGCGCGGTGCCTCTGCGCCCACAGCTCCATTATGGCTGACGTCTTCTAACTCGGAAATCATTTAATCATATACATAAGCAGGAGTCAGAGAGATGAGAATCGGAGTACTTACCGGGGGTGGTGATGTTCCCGGACTCAACCCAACCATCAAGGCGCTTGTATACCGTGCCCAGGAAGAGGGGTATGAGGTCATCGGTTTTCGGCGCGGATGGTGGGGACCCTTGCATTACAACCTCGAAGACAACACCTACAATTGGAAGTGCGCTGTCCGCCTTGACAAGAACGCTGTGCGCACGGTAGACCGCACGGGTGGCACCTTTTTGCATACATCGCGTACCCGTCCTTCGCATGTCGCCAGCAAGGACTTGCCGGAGTTTTTGCGTCAGGCGGACTGGGATCCGAAGGATGGCAAGCTCCATGACTGCACGCCCCATGTGCTCAAGGTGCTTGAACACCTGGGTATCGATGTGTTGGTACCTATCGGAGGCGATGACACACTGAGTTATGGTCTGCGCCTGCACGAGGAAGGAGTGCCCATCGTTGCCATCCCCAAGACGATGGATAACGATGTTTTCGGCACCGATTACTGTATCGGCTTTTCGACCGCTGTGACGCGCAGCGTCAATTTTATTCATAACCTGCGCACTTCGGCTGGCTCTCACGAGCGTATCGGGATCATCGAGCTGTTTGGGCGCAACTCCGGAGAGACCTCACTGATTGCCGCCTACTTAAGCGGCGTCGACCGTGCCATCATCTCAGAGGTGCCATTCGACCCTGAGAAGCTGGCCAAGTTGGTTATGGAAGACAAGCGCAATAATCCGAGCAATTACGCGATGATCACCATCTCCGAAGGTGCCCAGATGATCGGCGATAAAATTGTTGAGTATGGTGAACCGGATGCTTACGGACATCGCAAGCTGGGCGGCATTGGCGTCGTGACTGGCGACGTGCTGAAGAAGCTCACCGGTGAGCACATTCTCTATCAACAGGTCGCTTACCTGATGCGTTCCGGCGCACCCGATTCGGTTGACTTGATGGTGGGTTTCAACTTCGCCAATATGGTGATGGATTTGATCGTTGAGCGCCGGTTTGGCCGCATGGTGGCCATCCAAAGAGGTGTCTATACTAATGTGCCCATTGAGACGGTTGCACAAGGTGTCAAGCGTGTTGATGTAGATGAGTTGTACGACGTGGATCAGTACCGCCCCAAGGTGCGCCACGTGAACGGCAAGCCGATGTTCCTGTACTAAAGCTTGTCTCTAATAGGACGATCTATCAGTGCCTCGTGCTTCTTTTCTCAGAGAAGGGCGAGGCATTTTTATTTTGGTGATCATCTTCCTAAAGGGGCGCTTCGCCGGAGGTGCATCTCGTTTTGGGGACGAGGCGGCATTCAAGCCGAGTCATGCGCGCAAGCAAGCGACTGTGGTGGCCGCTCCCTGCCTGATGGTTGCGGCTCGAACCCACTATCGCCATTCTGGAGCCGTCGCTCCAATTCGCTCCCAAATGGAAATATCTTTCGCCCAGTTGTAGATTGCCATCGAGGCGGGTCTCGTGATACACTACACTTAGATCATCCCCTGGGAAGGGGTCAAGGAGGCTTACCGATGGAGACGCGTCAGCTGGGTTTCACCGATCTGCATATCAGCACTATCGGTCTGGGCGCCTGGGCTATGGGCGGCGGAGGCTACATCTTCGGCTGGGGTGCGCAAGATGACTCCGAATCGATTGCCACCATCCACCGTGCGCTGGACGAGGGTGTCAATTGGATCGATACCGCACCTGGATATGGCCGTGGCCATTCCGAAGAAGTGGTGGGCAAAGCACTAGTTGGCCGCCGCCACCAGGTGTACATCGCCACTAAATGCGGCATCCACGTATTGCCCAACGGCGAGCTCACCTTTCGGCTTAAGCGCGATTCGGTGCGTCGGGAGATCGAGGACAGTTTGCGCCGTCTGCGCACCGACGTGATCGATCTGTATCAGATCCATTGGCCGCGCCCGGATGAGGACATCGAGGAAGCGTGGAGTGTCATCGCGGATGCCATTCGCGCAGGTAAGATTCGCTGCGGCGGCGTCTCCAACTTCAATGTCAGCCAGATGGAGCGGTTGCAAGCTATCCACCCGATTGCTTCCTTGCAGCCGCCCTATAGCATGCTCAATCGTGACATCGAATCTGAGATATTGCCCTACTGTGCTGCCCACAAAATCGGTGTGATCGTCTATAGTCCGATGGAGCGCGGCCTGCTCACTGGAAAAATGACGCGTGAGCGCATCCAAGCAATGCCGGAGGATGACCATCGCAAGCGCTATGCGCCGTTCCAAGAGCCGCAGCTGAGCGTCAACTTGCGTCTGGTGGAACAGTTGCGGCCGATCGCCGAGCGCAACGGCAAGACGTTGGCGCAGTTGGCGTTGGCGTGGGTGCTGCGCCGACCTGAAGTGACCGGTGCAATTGCTGGCGCACGACATCCTGATCAAGTGTCCGAACTGGTGGGTGCCAGTGGATGGAAGCTCTCGGATGCCGATTTGGAAGATATAGAGGCTCTACTGGCTCAACGCCAACAAGCGCTCGCCTAAATTGCTTTCCACAGAGGATCAATGGACCGGGCATGCCTGCTCTATCTGTGAGGCGCTGCAGCGCGAGTGTCTCGTTCTCTTATCCTGATCTGCCACAGGTCGAATACTATCTATGCGGTCTGCTGCCGGTGATTCGTGCGGCAATTGCTATGCTCACTGAGTTAATGGTGAGCCGGAGCCAGGTCATCAGCGACGGGTTCTAGCCGTTCAGGCGTAGAATCTCGGCAGCTGTACGTGCGTCAGTGATCAGGACGTTGATGAATTTACCACGAAGCGCACCCAAGATGGCGGACGCTTTGGCCAGACCGCCTGCCACGCCGACCACTTTGGGTATCTGAGCCAGCATCTGCTGATTGGCCGCGATCAGCCGCCGGTTTAAGGAGATGTCGAGCACGCGTCCCTGAAGATCGAATTGATAACCCAGGACATCACCCACGGCACCCGCCCTGGCGAGTTCTTTGAGGTCCGCGCTGGTGAGGAACCCGGCGCGGTGCAGACTGGACAATTCGGGATCGATCGTGCCGATACCAGTTATAGCGATCTCGACATAGCGAATGAGCTCCATCGTGCTGATAATCGTGGGTTCCTGCAATAGCGCGAGTGCAGTTGCCTCGCTCTCTACCAATGCGGGAGCATGCAGAAAACGAATGGTGGCGCCCAGTTTTTGAGCCAATAGGCGGGCGCACTCTGGTCCATCTACGGTTGAATGGCCACGTGCCACGGCGCCAAGGAGTTGGATGACCACGGCATCACGTAGGGGAACGTTGGCCACATTGCGTGCTGTCTCGTACACAGCGGTCCCCCAACCGATGCCGATGTTGATCCCGTCATGCAGCTGGCGTTGCAGAAAGCGCGCACACAGCTCGCCCAAGTGTTGGATCAGAGCAGTGTATTGGGCAGGGGCTTCGGCCAAGACCCATGCATCTACCAACCCAAAGGTCTTGATCAATGTCGCTCCCAGCTCGGCATCCACGTTGATCAATTTATTGACGCGGATGACAACAATCCCTTCTTCACGTGCTTCCTGAAGCAACCGTGATACAGTGGAACGCGACAGACCAAGGCGGCGTGCGATTTCCTCTTGCGTTCTGTTCTCTTCGTAATACCATGCGGCAACTTGCTCTAGAAGCTCGTGACGAGTTTGGTACATATATGCCGTGTTCTCTTGTCGATTTGGTGTATCCGCCGCGGGAAAGCACTTAACCTGGTTCCGGCTAAATTTGGAGTGTGGATTTCAATAATCGTATATCTTCAAGCGTGTGGCGCAAGTCCGTTATGAAACGCGCAGCGTGGGCCCCATCTGCAATGCGGTGATCGCACGAGAGTGTGGCAATCATAGTGGGGATCGCGATGACCTGGTCATCTCGCACCACCGGGCGCTTCGCCACCCGTCCCACCGCCAGAATCGCCGCATCCGGCGGGCTTATCACCGCTTGGAAGGCATCGATGTCCAACATCCCCATGTTGGAGAGAGTAAAAGTGCGACCGGTGAGATCGCCGCTCTGAAGTCGGCGTGCCCGGGCTCCTGCTTCTAACTCCGAGGCGCGGTGGGCGATCTCTACCAGGGACATGCGTTCGGCGTGATGCAACACGGGGATGATCATCCCATCCTCCAAGCCGACCACGAAGCCGAGGTGCACCGATGCATACTCTTCAATCCCTTCTTCTGTCAAGCGAGCGTTGAGCCGTGGATGTTGCACCAACAGGGCTGCTATAACTTTTAAGAGAAGGTGGGTGAGTGTCAGACGCTGTTGGGTGTGAATTGTCCTGAGTTTATCCAACAACTCTTGAGCGGCCTGCATGGCAATTTCTTGGGTTATGTAGAAATGGGGGATGTCGCGTTTGCTGCGCACGACACGCTCGATGATGGCACGGCGCATAGAGGTTAGTGGCACCCGCCGTGCGACTACAGGCTGGGCAATGTGTTCTTCCGTCGTGTTCATCGCGCGCCTTCCGGGTTAAATAGCAATGCTTCTGTCATCTGAGATGTTGGACTCACTCAGGCAACGGTTCGTCGGGATCGGCTATATAGGCTAGAACATCCCCCACTTTGGCGCTCTCGCCCGCCGGCACTTTGATGCGGCGTAATATACCAGCGCCGAGTGCTTCGACCTGTAACACAGCTTTGTCGGTTTCCACTTCGAACAGCATTTCTCCGCGTTCAACGTGGTCACCTTCCTGTTTCAACCATTGGAGTATCTTATAGGAATCAGCTGTTTCGGTGAGAGGGGGCATAACCACTGAAGTGATCATTGTTACCTTTCCTCATTATCTCGCTGTCGAATTACGCGCGTAAAAAGCTATGAACTCCTACGCTGAGACGAGTCGAACAGCCACCTCAGTGCCCACTGTCTCTTTCACCGCTTGGACGATCTGGGCTACACCTGGGACAACCTGTTTTTCCAGCTGTGAATGAGCTGGCAAGGGCACGTGCAGTCCTCCAAGGCGGCGCACCGGTGCTGCCAATATCTCGAATAACCTTTCTTGCAGAGTAGCGGCAATTTCCGCTCCAAACCCGCCGAACAAGTTTGCCTCGTGAATCACCACTGCCCGACGTGTCTTGGTTACAGAGGTGATCATAGTATCCATGTCAAGTGGTGCGAGAGTACGCAGGTCAACGACCTCAGCGCTGATGCCGATTTGGCTGAGCTCTTGCGCTGCGGCCAGCGCGGTATGTACCATATTGGAATAAGCGACTAACGTGACATTGTTGCCCGGCCGTTTGATGTCGGCTACGCCTAAGGGGATGGTGTATTCCTCTTCGGGCACTTCGCCTTCCAAGGCGTACAGACCCTTGTGTTCGATGAATATCACCGGATTGTCGTCACGAATGGCGCTTTTGAGCAACCCTTTGGCATCGTAGGGCGTTGCTGGCATCACCACCTTTAAGCCGGGCACGTGGGCAAACCAAGCTTCGAGGCTCTGAGAGTGCTGAGGTCCGGCGCCTCGGCCGGTGCCCTGTTGTGTGCGGATGACCAGAGGTGCTTTCAGCTGAGCGCCAAACATGCAGTGCAGTTTGGCTGCTTGGTTCACGACCTGATCCATAGCCAGCGTGGCGAAGTCGATGTACATGATCTCGGCTACTGGACGAGCGCCCACGATGGCAGCGCCCAGTGCCGCACCGACAATGATCGCTTCGGACATAGGCGCATCGATGATGCGCTTAGGGCCAAACTCTTGCAGCAGCCCTTGTGTGACTGCATAAGCACCACCGTAGCGTCCCACATCCTCACCGATCACGAATACGCGCGGGTCGCGTCGCATTTCCTCATGCAACGCTTCTCGAAGTGCCTCACGATATCGAATCTTACGCATCGTCCTATCACCTTGTTTCCTAAATCTCTTTATGCGAACACATCTTCCAAGAGGCTATCTAGAGTGGCCGGCGGGCTCTCCTCGGCGAAACGCACTGCGTCGGCGATGACCTCCGTCACTTTCTCTTCGATCGCATCCACATCTGCTTGTGTCAGGATCCCTTCTCGGAACAGATACTCCTGATAGATACGGAGCGGATCCCGGGCGCGTTGTCTCGCCTCTTCTTCCTTGTCTCGGTAGGGGCTGGGATCACCACGCGAGTGCCCCAGGAAGCGGTAGGTTTGTGCACCCACGAGAGTGGGCCCTTCTCCGCGTCGAGCGCGCTCGATCGCTTGCAGTGCTACCTGGCGCACAGCCAATACATCCTGTCCATCCACTTCTATGCCGGGCATTCCATATGCTGCACCCTTCCGCGCGAACGAATGTTCAGCCGTTGCATGCGTCCATGGCAACGACATGGCATACTGATTATTCTCGCATACAAAGACGATCGGCAACCGCCATAATGCGGCCATGTTGGCCGCTTCGTGGAATATCCCTTCCGTCATCGCGCCTTCGCCGAAGAAAGCGACGGTGACTCGACCATCATTTTGTAGGCTGGACCACAAAGCCGCACCGGTTGCGATACCGATATGACCGCCGACGATCCCGTTCGAGCCGAGATGGCCGAGGTTCACATCCACCAAGTGCATCGAGCCACCGCGCCCTTTGCAGTAACCCGTTTCCCGCCCCAGCAGTTCCGCGATAATGCGCCGCAAATCCCCACCACGTGCAATAATGTGACCATGCCCGCGATGGGTGCTGGTGAGGTAGTCCTGAGGTTGCATTGCGGAGCACACACCGGCGGCAACTGCTTCCTGGCCGATGCTGACATGACACATACTGCTGGCTAACTTTCCTTGGAGCAATAACTCAAGAATCTTTTCTTCAGTGCGACGGATCAACAACATTGTATAATACAAGTTGGTCAACGTATCCCGATCTTCCATAGTATTGGTGTCCTCTTCTTTCGTGCGTTATCGATGAGCTTGCCGCGCGATATGCCGGGTCATCTCGTGCATCAGGTCACGCATCTGAGGATAGGTGTTGATGTACTTGTCTACGAAAAACTGATACGCTTCGTGGGCAGCGAGGTCAGGTACAATGCGTTCCGTCACACGCACCATCGCCTTGGAAGCAGCCGCCAGGCTGGGGTAAGCGCCACAGCCCACGGCCGCGCAAATGGCGGCTCCCAACACAGCTGCAGATGCCCCTGCTTCGGTTAACGATATCGGTACGTTGCTCACATCTGCATGGATTTGCATCCACAATTTGCTCTTAGTGGGTCCGCCCGATGCCACCAGCTCGTGAGCGGTGTAGCCATATTGGCGCGTCGTGCGCAAGATGTGCTCTGTACCGTAGGCGATGCCTTCAATGATCGCTCGGAACACATGAGCGGGCGTGTGAGACAGGGTGAATCCCCAGATCATCCCTCGCGCTTCCGGATCGACGTAGGGAGTTCGATTGCCCTGCCAGTAGTCCAGCACAATCAATCCATCCGAGCCGGGAGGGAGTTTAGCGGCCTCCTCGGTGAGGAGGTCGTAGGCGCTGACTCCCAAAGCTTGAGCCTTTTGTACATGATTGCCGGCAAAGTTATCCCGGAACCAGCGCACCACCGATCCGGTCGAAATTTGGCCTCCCTCCACCGTATATTGACCAGGAATGAGGCAATCCGTATAAGCACCAAAAACGCCCTTGCCGTGGAACTGATGAGCTGATTGCCCTAAGAGCAGATGGGAAGAACCCACAATGAAAGCCATTTTACCTGGTTCGACCACATCCAATCCGAGCATCGCGATATAGGCATCGGCACCGCCTTGCGCGACTGGGATACCGGCTCTAAGTCCCAGCTCTTGGGCCGCTTCGGGTCGCAGTGTGCCAACCACTTCGCCGAGGTTGAGGATGCGTTTGGGGAACTTGGCTAGCAGATCACCCAGTCCGATGCCCTCATAGAAGTCCGTTGGGAAGCCCCCGGTGTTGCGATCGTAATACCAGCGAATGCTGGTATTATTAATGCTGCCTACCCATTCACCGGTCAGGCGGTGCATAAACCAGTCTACATACTCACCCACGTAGCGTGCCTTCGCCCAGATATCTGGTTCGTTTTCTTTAACCCAGAGTGCCTTGCACGGCATCCACTCAGCCGACACATTACCGTATCCGTTGTATTTGAGGGCGTCATACCCGCTTGCGGCAATGCGCCTCGCCTGATCGGCGGCGCGCACGTCCATCCAGATGATGGCCGAGCGCAGCGGTTGAAATTGTTCATCCATAAAAACCACCGTGCAGCTGGTGAAATCGCCGCTGATGCCCACGATAGAATGCGGATGCAACCTTGACTTCTCAATCGTCCTTCTCACAGCAGTAACTATGGCCGACCACCATTCCTCTGGGTTTTGTTCTGCCCATCCTGGGTGAGGGTGATATACCGGGTAAGGGACCGCCTCAGAGGCGATCATCTTCCCCTGTAGGTCAAAGATGGCGGCACGTGCGCTCTCTGTGCCACAGTCGATCCCGATAAAGTGTTGATCTGCCACGCGATCCTCCTTGGCTAGTAGGATATGAAGGCCTTTTGGGATCTCACTCGCTTTAGAAGAAGCGGATTTCCTCGCGCCGCACGGCGAGCAAGACCGCGAAGATCAAAATGCCTCCACGCACCATGTTTTGCAGGTAGAAGGGAGCTCCTACCATATTGAGGCCATTGTTGATGATGCCCAACGTCAACACTCCAACAAGGGTGCCGAGAATGTTAGCTTGACCACGCTTAATAGTGGTCATGCCTAGGAACACGGCTGCCAGTGCGTCCATCGTGTATGGATCTGCCCCTTGGGGTTGGGCAGAGCCCAGGTAAGATGTTAACATAACACCTGCCAGAGCTGCGAAGAATCCACTGCACACCAAGCCCAAAAAGCGGTATCGTTCTGTGTTAATGCCGCTGAGCTTGGCCGCTTTGGGATTGGCGCCCGTGGCAATTACATAACGCCCGGCGCGTGTTTTGTTTAGGAAAAGGTACTGGACTAACAATATTGCTAAAGCGAGGATGACGGCAAATGGCACGACCCCAACGAATCCCTGGCCGATGAATTTGAAGGTGGCTGGCATCTGTCCATAGATGGAGTCACCACCGGCGTATGCGAAGTTCACCCCTAACGCGATGGAGGAGCCCCCAATCGTAGCAATCAGTGAGGGCACGCGAAATACGGTGACGATAAAACCAAATAATGTCCCGAAGGCAGCTCCAGACAACAGGGCAATTGCGAGTGCCACCTCGAAAGTTTGCTCCTGGCGCACCATCAATCCGGCCACTAGGATACCTGCCAAGCTGGCAACTGTTCCAACAGAGAGGTCGAATTCACCTGCTGCCACACAGATGGTCAGGCCGCCTGCTACTACGGCCAATGTGGAAACCTGGCGCAGAATGTTGAGCAGATTGCGTCCGCTTACGAAGCGACCTTCCAGTATCCAGAAAGCCACAAAAACTGCTACTAAGGCTAATACGGTGCCGTATCGAGCGATGAAATCCTCCCAATCGATTGCAGGTGCTCTTAGCTTCCCTGCCGTTGGGGCTTGCTCCGCTTTCATAACAGCTTCCTCCTGGTACATTCGGGAATCCAAGATTAAGGGTAGTTCTGGGCGGCAGTAGCTTCTACTGCCCCTAACATATGTTGCAGGACAGTCTCCTGGGTAAAGTCAGGGCGTCTGCCCGAACGGACCACCCTGCCGGCGCGCATAATATAAATGCGATCTGCCAATACCATCAGCTCCTCTAAGTCGGACGTAGCGACCACGACACCGGCACCTTGTGCAGCGAGACCTCGAATGATATTCCACATCTCGGCACGCGCGCCCACGTCGATCCCTTCTGTCGGCTCGTCGAGTAGGAAAACCTTACCTTGCACGTCTTCACCGGCGGCCAACCATTTGCCGAACACGACTTTCTGCTTATTGCCACCGCTCAAGTTACCCACATTGGTGCGCAAGCTGGGGGTGACGATACCTAGCCGCTTGACAATATTGCTGGCCACTTGTCGGAGGCCTTGTTCCGAGACGATCCCGCCAGGGGAGTGAACAGGCAGACAGACCACCGTGAGATTTTCCAGCACATCCAGGCGCATCATCAGCCCCTTTTCCATACGCTTTTCGGGCACTAAGACAAGCCCATTGTGTATGGCTTGTTGCGGGGTGCGGATGCGTTCGGTTTTTCCTTTGATCAGAACTGTACCACTCCGCACATCCCGATAGCCCACTAAGCTCTCCAACAGTTCCGTGCGGCCGGCTCCGACAACACCCGCCAGACCCACAACTTCTCCAGCGTGGACTTTCAGGGACACGTCAGAAAACCCTTCGCCCCATAGATTGCGTACTTCCAGTAAGACTGGTCCGCTTGTGGCATCCACGTAATCAGAGGTTGTCTCGGCAATCTCACGCCCCACAATCAACCGCGGCACGTCTTCCGGCTTATAGGCGGTGATGGGTCCTGTGCTGACCACTTTGCCATCTCGCAGAATGGTGATATAGTCCGCTATCTCGAACACTTCATCCAGGTGATGTGAGACGAAAATGATCCCCACGCCACGTTCCTTAAAACGGCGCAACGTGTCGAACAAGTGCTCTGTCTCACCTGCGGAAAGGGAGGCTGTAGGTTCGTCTAACACGATCACTTTAGGAGAAGTACGCAGAGCGCGCGCGATATCCACTAGTTGTTGCTTACCCGCGCCGAGCTTTTCGACATCGGCGTCGATGTCCAAATCTCCGATGCCCAAGTTTTCTAGAAGTTCACGGGCGCGTTGGTGTAACAATTGGTTATTGATAAATCCCAGCTGCGAGGGCTCAATACCCAGCAGAATATTTTCAGCAACCGACAAGTGGCGGATCAGGGTGCGCTCCTGATGAACGACCACGATGCCATGTTGGGCGGCATCGCGCGCGTGACTCAGATGCAGGAGCTGGTCATCGAGAAAGATGGAACCGTGATCGGGTTTCTCTGCGCCAGCGATGACTTTGACCAAGGTGGATTTGCCAGCCCCGTTCATCCCCACCAAGGCGTGGATTTGGGCACGCTCCAAAACAAAATCCACATAGTCAAGCGCCCGCACCCCTGGATAGGTTTTGACGATGTCACATGCTTCTAGAAGTGCCATCTCTGAGGTAGTCTCCCAAGCGTGTGAAACGGTCGCCGCCAAGGGGTAGTTGGCAAGCGACCGTTTGTGCTGATCAGTAACTGAACATCTCTCACTTGCGATGTGGATGGCTGATGCCAACTTATTCCTTGATCATCGCTTGTTCGAAGAAGAGCTGATAGAAGTCGACCGTCTCCCACGGCATCTTGCCCTCAGGCGGCATGTTAACACCTTTTACGATGAAGGGCGCCGGGAAGTCCACCTGAGGCACCGGCACCACTTCCTTGGCAGGCCGCCCTTTGCCCACGATCTCGTCCACGAAGGAGCCGGCTAGAGCACCCCACAGCTCGAAAGCCTGTGCCGGCGTGGCCACCAGTGGGTAATCCGGGTTGCGCATCTCTTCTACGGCAGGGGGGTGGCCATCTGCACCGACTACGAACGCATCCTTGACGGTCATACCTTGGCTGACCAGCGCCTGCGCCGCGGCTTGAGCTGGCTCATCCCACGGACACCAGATGGCATCAATGTCCTCACCATAACGGTTGATCCAGTCGTTCACCGTGTTGAGTGTCGTCTCGAAGAAACCTTCGTATTGGATAACCTGATCGGCCAGCACCTTGATGTTCTCGTTCTCCGAGAGAACCGCATCCCGCACTTTGCCACGCTTGCGCGTTCCATGGTGGAAGTTGGCCGTGATGGTGCAGATGTTCGCTTCGGTCTTACCCTCGCCTAGCAAGCGTTGCACCAGGTAGGAGGTCATATGAGAACCCATCACGTAGTTGTTGGAGGCAATGTCGCAGATGGCGGGTGGGTAATAGCCGGAGTCCACCGATAACATTGGAATGCCTGCCTTGGCGACCGCCTGCAGAGCTCCCTGGGCAGCGGTCAGCGTGCCGAAGGTGACAATGATGGCATCGACACCGCGCGAGACGGCATCTTCGATCGTGGCCGAGAGCTGCCCCGGATCCCCCTTTGCATCGGTCACAGTGACATCCCAGGGAAGGCCAGATGCCTTCAACCAATTCTCAAAACCTGCTTTGACACGCTGATTGCTCTGCGCTGAGAGCTGCTGGCATAGATAGGCGATTTTGAGTTCTTTCTTCTGGCGCGGCACGTCAGGTCGCACGTGGGCGAAGGGATTTCTCGCAAATACTGATGTCACTGAGTTGGAGAATGCCAACCCTGCAGCGCCCAGGGCGCTGGCTACCAGAAACTCACGACGTGTTACTTTTGACATAAAATATGTCCCCCTTTCCGTTCCTCATTGAATTGTGATTAGAGAGTTAGCTGTTGCAGATTTCCTTTGCGATTTGCAAAACAAAATACGAAGGTTACTGATTTGGATGGGGTGCTCCATATCGTGTACGTGTTGTGTTGCACATCACCCCCTTTCCATTCCTTTCGGAAAATGCAGTGTGACAATGCCTCGATGCAACTTTCCTGTGTCAGCCGAAGGTGCCTTGAGGCACGGTTTATCATGACTAAGTATAGCACCGACTTGCACATATGTCAATTATATGCACAATCGTTCAAATATTTCATAAATTTCTGAAATATCATAAAATTGAGATAGATCTCAGCAAATCTGATCGGGGACGTGCTCTTATAGTAGGAGATATAATAAGTGGGAACGGTAGATCTTATGGCGTATTGGGGAAGGTTGGCTTAGGAGTGAGAAGCAAGGGAGAACCTTCGTCGACTTTTTCCCATATCTGATCCACCACCTGCCCGCGTTGTCCCATGCGCCCCTTCGACTCTCCGTTAACAATCGCTTCTACACCACCAGCATTGCCAACACGCACGGCTACCTGCTTCTGGCCGTTCCAATGTTTTTCCTCACCCGGTCGCAGGATGCCCTCGAACTCTTTAATTCCATCCACAAACACCTGTACCCAGGACTCCTCAGTGATGCGCAGCTCTACCGTGACACCAGTGTAATAGATGGGGGTGGGCGTGTTGGTGGGGGTCGGTGTGTAGGTGGGCAGAGGGGTAGGGGTTGGTAAAATAAATACGGCGTCCTCGGTGGGAAGCACCGCCTCCCTGGCTTCCTCTAAAAAGAGTGACAGCTGTCCCTGAAAAACGTAGAAGGCGCCTACCAAGCCACCAACCACGACCAAAACCACCAAGATGCCCACCAGAAAGTCACTTGGGGTACGAACAGAGGGGCCTATGGGAATGTCCTTATATAAGATCCCCTTCTCAGACAACATTGCGCCGTCGTCTGGTGCTTCCATAGGGCGTGTGAGGCCGTCAAACATACCCACCAGAACTTCCGGATCCAGCTTGAGCACAGAAGCATAGCTGCGCAGAAAGCCACGCCCTACCACAGGATCGGGTAACTCCTCGAATTGCTCCCGCTCCAGAGCTTCCAAGTAGCGGCGCTGAATGCACGTGATGGTCTGGACATCCTCTAAACTCAAGCCCAGCTCCTCACGTGAACGGCGCAACAAATCACCCAGCTCTTTCACCCATCACCCCTATTTTCAGTCATGCGAACAAGGTTTTAGCATAAAACGACCGGAAGCAAAAGTCAAGGCAAGTGGATTGAGGGTGTTGAAAAACATTTTAGTTACCTTCTTTATTGGCCTATTTTCCTAATAAAATCTGAGCGGCCAAGAGACTTTTTCGACACCCTCGTGGATTGCCTGATTCCATATTGCTACGATATCGACGAGCAAGAAACGGGCTTCTATCACGTGTCTTGTGCTACAATGACTGAGAAGCAGAAAATCCGGGTCGTTATGAATGAGAGCATATTATTATGGGATACGATTTGATGGTCATTGGTGGAGGTCTGGCAGGTTGTGAAGCAGCTTGGCAGGCAGCTTGCTGCGGCATCCGCGTCACGCTGGTCGAAATGCGCCCGCTGCGCCACACACCTGCACATGTGACTGATCAATTGGCTGAGCTGGTGTGTTCCAATTCACTCGGTGCCCGGGCGATTGATCGTGCATTAGGGTTACTCAAAGAAGAGATGCGCCGCATGGGGTCGCTGATCATCACACAAGCGGAACGTACCGCGCTGCCGGCGGGGGGAGCATTAGCGGTCGACCGTGAGCGCTTCGCAGCAGCGGTTACCGCGTGCATTACAACGCATCCGCGCATTTGTGTGCAGCGTGCCGAAGCAACTTTGATCCCAGATGTGCCTGTCATTGTCGCCAGCGGGCCACTTACTACGGACGCGCTGGCACACTCACTCGTGCGGCTTACTGGCGAGGAAAACTTGTACTTTTTCGATGCTATGGCACCCATTGTCGCTGCAGACTCAGTCAATATGGAAATCGCTTTTCGTGCCAGTCGTTATAGACGCGGTGAGCACGAAGAGGGTGATTACATCAACTGTCCTATGACAGAGGCGGAGTACAACCGCTTCCTGGACGCTTTACTCTCTGCGGAGCGCATTCCACTGCGCGATTTTGAGCAGTCCGACGCGCGTTTCTTTGAAGCATGCTTGCCAGTGGAGGTACTGGCTGCACGGGGACGCGATGCTCTGCGATATGGTCCATTGCGGCCGGTGGGATTGATTGACCCACGCACAGGGCAACAGCCCTTCGCCGTAGTACAATTGCGCCAGGACAATCTGGCAGCGAGCTTATATGACATGGTAGGTTTTCAAACCAACCTGCGTTGGTCGGAACAAGAACGCGTCTTTCGGCTGATCCCAGGGCTGGAACGAGCAGAATTCGTGCGCTTCGGACAGATGCATCGCAACACCTTTGTCAATGCGCCGCGTGTGCTGGACAGTTCACTGCGCATACGCACACTCCTGGCGGAGCGTAGTGCACCTGTGTGGCTGGCGGGACAGATCACCGGCAGCGAGGGATACGTAGGCAGTGCACTGACCGGTCTGGTGGCCGGACTGAACGCCGTTTGTTATTTGCGAGGACTGCCCCCGTTGGAGTTCCCAAACACCACTATGACAGGCGCCTTACTGCTCTACCTGACCCGGGCAGACCCTGAACGTTTTCAGCCTATGAAGGCCAACTTCGGCCTCTTGCCCCTATTGGAACGTCCCCCGAGACGCAAACGTGAGCGTTATAGGGCATTAGCACAGCGTGCACTACACGACCTGGAACCCGTGCTGCAAGTGATAGCACGCCTGCGCGTGTCGAGATGATGATCCCAACGCTGTCGTCTGCAGGTGGGCTTGTGTCTTATGTTCGGTTTTTAAATTTCATTGAATGGCGTGCAGTGCTTGATCAAGGTCGTCTTGTAGGTCAGCGACGTGCTCCAGTCCCACCGACATACGAAATGTGCCTGGCAGAATGCCCAGCGCAGCCAGCCGTTCCGCGCCCAACCAGCGGTGGGTGCTGGTGGCTGGGTTGACGATGAGCGAGTAACAATCTCCCAACGTGGTGGCAGGCAGGATAATGCGCAACGCATCGAGAAAGCGTACCGCGCGCTCTTGGTCGCAGTTGGCAACGTTGAAACTCAGCATAGCACCATAGCGTCCTGGCGCGAAAATGCGCTGGGCGATGGGGTGCTGGGGGTGATCGGGCAAGCCTGCATAGCGTACTTGTTCCACTAGTGGGTGTGCAGCCAGAAAGCGTGCAATCTCTTGGGCATTCGCACAGTGGCGCTCCATGCGGAGCGCAAATGTTTTCAGACCTCGTAATGCAAGCCAAGCTTCATTAGGGCCCAAAGGACAACCTACTTGCGCCAGCAATGAATGGAGCGCATCAAAGTCCTCTTTGGCACAACTCACAGACCCGGCCAGAACATCTCCGTGCCCGGAGAGGAATTTGCTGACACTGTGAACCACAAAGTCGGCACCTATCTGGAAGGGTTTCATGAGGTAAGGGGTAGTGAAGGTGTTATCCACCACCACACGTGCTCCGTAACGGTGCGCCATCTCTATCACGGCCAGCGCATCGATGATTTTGGTCAGTGGATTGGTCATTACTTCGAAATAAACCACCCGTGGTCTGAACGCACGTATGGCATCCTCTAGCCGATTGAGATCGGTGAAGTCAGCAAAGGCAGTGGGTGCACCAAGATGAGGAAATACATTTTCCACCATAGTATACACGCTGCCGTACACGTCGCTGGAGCAGAGGATGCCGCCTTGCGCGCCGGCACCAGCGGCGAGCAGCGCCAGATGGCTGGCAGCCATCCCCGAAGCACACACATGGGTTGTCTCAGCACCTTCGAGAGTGGAAATAGCACGTTCTAAAGCGGTGCTCGTCGGCGACCCCTCACGTGAGTAGACGTAGCCCGGTTTTCGGTAAAAGAGGCGATCTTCCAGCTGGGCATAACCGTCGTAGAGGAAGGTGGTGGCATTATAGATGGGTGTGCTGGAGCTCCAAAAGTCATATTTCTCCCATCGTTCACCGGCGTGAACGCATTGTGTCTCCATATAGCGATGCAGGTAGCGTTCATCTGCCTGGCGATTCTCAGCATGACGTCGTAGGGTTGCCTCATGATGTTCGTTCATTCAGCTTGCTCCTTAAATGAAATGATGAATAAGAGGATAAGAGAAACCCCGATGCTCGAGCCATGTGAAGTCTAGAAGAGGCGAAAACACAAGGGGGTCTCAATTGCCTCCGAATCGTCGTTCTTCGCGCAAGACTACTTCGCGCAGCGCGTGTTTTATGTCCTCAGGTAAAGGAGATGGGTGGTGCTTAGTCAGAATTGTTTCCACCCGTTGTGCAGCCCGTGCTTCCATGGAAGTCGCTCCATGGGAAGCCCAAACGGCATAGACGTTTTTATCGGCTAGCCGCGAATAGTGTGCTTCGCGGAAATGACGCAGGGTATGGGGATGTTCGAGGTAACTGCCGGTTGGACCCAGCTCTTCGATCACTTCCAGCGCCAACGTTTCGTCATCCACATGGACCCCCTTGATGGCGGCGCGCAAGAACCCTAGAATATCATCGGCGATCACCATAAGCGCCAGAGAACCTTGCATCCCGGCGTCCATAAAGCCCACATCATGGACGATATTGGCACCGTTTAGTAGTGCTGTCATCAAACTGAGCGTGACCTCGAAACCACATTGCTGATCAAGCACTTTGGAATCGGTGGCGCCCCCCAATCCGAAGACCGGAATGTCATAGAACTTTCCCATAGAGGTCGCCACACCCTGCTCCTCGGCCAAGACGTAATTGCCCACCATTGTTTGCAAGTTGTAAGGGCCACCGTTCCAACCAGCTACGGCCACTGGTGCACCTTCGCGCACCAACTGGGTCAACACAATGCCCAACAGGGTGCCGGCGTTCATAGTGGCTATGCAGCCAGCGGTGGTGACTGGTGAATTGACACCACCTGCATTGAGTGGAATGTACATCTGGGGCAGGCCACGCTCCGCCAGATACATGGATTTCTGCAGAGCTTCAGCATTCGCGATCAAACCGGAGGTCAGATTAATGTAGCACGCTGCGAATGGGTGCTCCTGAAACGCTTCGCGACCGCCTGCCACAATTTCGCACATCTCCACGGCTGCTATGCAACCGGCAAGATTGGGGGTCACGAACACAATGGGCTTGGTGGTATGATGAAGCATAGCCTCCATCTGGTAACGGTCGTAGGTGCGCCCGTCCACATCCGAGGGCAGGAACATAGACATGACGAAGTCTATCTCGGACAGCGCATCTTGCACGATGGTTGCGTTGACGACATCTTGAAGCACAGCTTTACGGCGCATGCCGGTGCGATGGTCGAGCACGTAGAGACAATCAGAGCCCCCACCGAAATACGAACGATATCCACCGGCACGTATCACCACACGGCCGTTGCGATCACATAGACGCATCTGATGAGGCACTGTGTTCAATGCGCGCCGCACCATAGTCTCCGATAGACGTACCCGGATGCCATCCACACGAGCACCGCCACGTCGCAGTAGTTCGCGAGCATCTGCGTCGTGCACATCTACTCCCACTCGATCGAGGATCTCCAAGCTCGCTGCGTGGATGCGTTCGCATTCCTGTCTTCCCAAACGCGTGTATTGGGCACTGGCGGTATGCACTTGATGAGTCTCAATCATAATAAATCTTGTTCCTTCGTAGGGGTTTATTCAAGCCATCCCATAGCGCGTTCGACCGCCTGTCGCCAGCGCCGATAGAGATGCTCGCGTTGCGCAGCGCCCATGCGAGGTTGCCAACACTGATCAGAGACCCATTGTGCGCGCAGCGCATCCGTCGAGCTCCATAGTCCTGTTGCCAGACCAGCGGCATAGGCGGCGCCTAAAGCGGTGGTCTCGCTGATCCGCGGACGCACTACCGGCACACCCAAGATGTCTGCCTGGAACTGCATCAGCAACGCGTTGGAGACCATACCACCGTCAACTTTGAGTACCTGGATGGTTATGCCCGCGTCACGCTGCATTGCCTCTAAGACCTCACGTGTCTGAAAGGCGGTTGCCTCAAGTGCAGCGCGCGCCAAATGACCCTTGTTGGTATGGCGCGTCAGACCGATGATGATTCCGCGTGCGTCCGCACGCCAATGAGGTGCGAACAGCCCTGAGAACGCTGGCACGAAATAGACGTCGCCGTTGTCCTCCACCGTGCGCGCCAGAGTCTCCACCTCAGCAGAGTTGGAGATGATGCCCAGGTTGTCACGCAGCCATTGCACCAGTGCTCCGGCGATAGCAATGGAACCCTCTAAAGCATATACGGCTGGCTGATTGCCAAAGCGATATGCGACGGTGGTGAGCAATCCACTGGACGAGGTTACTGCGATGTGCCCTGTATTAAGCAGCATAAAACAGCCGGTGCCATATGTGTTTTTGGCCTCACCAGCTGTGAAGCACGTCTGACCAACCAGAGCAGCTTGCTGATCGCCTAAAATACCGCACACGGGCAATGCAGCATTGAAAGGGCCTTCGTGCGCAGTGTAGGCATCTGTCTCAGGGCTGGCAGAGGGCATGATGCGTGGCAACATCTGTCGTGGGATGCCGAATAAGCTGAGCAACTCTTTATCCCAATCGAGCGTGTGCAGATTCATCAGCATAGTACGGCTGGCGTTGGTCACGTCGGTAATGTGCACACCACTACGGGGACCGCCGCTGAGCCACCATACCAGCCAGCTGTCGATCGTGCCAAAAAGGGCATCCCCGCGTTGCGCTTCTGAACGCAAACCGGGCACATGTTCCAGCAACCAATACAGTTTGGGTGCCGAGAAATAAGTTGTGAGTGGCAGACCAGTTGTAGCGCGCAGGTGATCTTGCACTCCCTCTTTCGTCAGTCTTTGACAGATTTCGCGTGTGCGCGTGTCTTGCCATACGATTGCGGGATAGTAAGGTTCTCCAGTGCAGCGATTCCACACGACGGTGGTCTCGCGTTGATTAGTGATGCCCACTGCAGCCAATGCATTGGGAGGTATATGTGCTACAGCGAGCACCTTGTGGATGACCTCCTGAGTGGCTTGCCAGATCTCCATCGGGTCGTGCTCAACCCAACCAGGATATGGGTAGAGCTGACGGTGCTCTTGCTGAGCTATAGCATGCAGTTGGCCGTTTTGATCAAAAAGTGCACAGCGTGTGCTTGTTGTTCCTTGATCGATGGCAACGATGAACGATCTCACGAGGTTACTCCTGCTTTCCCGGTGCGAGGGAGGAGACTTGAGCTGAATGTTAACACACTCTGGCAAGGTGAGCAATTGTATTGCGTGTGTATCGTATGGTACGACTTGACATCTAGGATGCTGATGCTAGCATAACCATTGATGAAATTGATGAAACGACCTGCCCTCTCGTTGATTTTCATTCCTCTTGCACTCCTGACAATTCTGATCGGTTGCCAGGGATCGTCCATGACAGTGATTGTTCAGGTAGATGGCGATCGGCACCAGGTTGTTCTATCGGGTGGCACCGTGCGTGATGCGTTGGCGACGGCCGGCGTCACGCTGGAACAGTTGGACCGAGTACAACCCGATTTATACGTCGAGGTAGCACCTGGTATGGTGATCACTGTCACGCGTGTGGAGGAGCGCTATGAAACCGAGCGAATTACGGTGCCTTATGCGCGCAAGATGGTCGTCAACGAGGCGTTGCTTACCGGCGAGACACGGCTGATCCAGTTAGGGGTAAACGGTGAGGATGAGGTTACCTATCGTGTCGTATTGGAAGACGGAAGGCCGGTTGAGCGTATCCGCATCAGCCAGGTGCGAATCAAACCCCCTCAAGATGAGATCGTGGCAGTGGGGGCGACCCATAGTCTGCGCACGTTGCCCCTGGAGGGCACGGTCGCTTATTTAGCTGCCGGCAATGCCTGGGTGATGCGCGGAAACAGCGCGGCACGCCGGCCTCTCACCACGGAGGGAGACTTGGACGGACGTGTGTTTGAGCTTTCGCCGGATGGTCGTTGGCTGCTCTACACGCGTCGCTTGGAAGGTGATATCGAGACCCCGCTGAATCAGTTATGGATGGTCAAGACCACTATCGTGGGAGAATCGCCCATCTCACTGCCGGTGCGTGGGGTGCTCTATGCTCAATGGTCTCCGGACGGGAAGCAAATTGCCTACAGTACGGCAGAGCGTACCACAAGTCCTCCTGGCTGGCGTGCGAACAATGATCTATGGATCGGAAAGGCAGATGCACGTGCCATCACCCGTGCCACTCAAGTGATCACCACCAATACTGGTGGTGTCTATGGTTGGTGGGGGGGTAAGTTTGCGTGGTCACCGGAAGGCCAAGCATTCGCCTATGCTCGGGCAGATCAAGTGGGCGTCTACAATGTGCTCAGTGGGACACTCACGGTGTTACGCGAGTTTGCCCCTTATAACACTTATAGCGAGTGGGTATGGACTCCCGACTTAAGCTGGTCGCCAGACGGGCGCTTTCTTGCTGCTGTTATCCACAATGGACCGCTGGCAAATGAGGAAGTCTACGACAGCCCTCTATTCGACTTATGGCTGTTTGCGGTTGATGGATCGTTGCAAGCGCGTGTGGCAGAGCGGGTGGGCATGTGGAGTGCACCTAATTGGGGACACTACGGTCTGCTGCATGGTCAAGCGACTGACGCGCTGCACTCTGTAGATAGCCGGTATGCTTTGATCCTACGCGATCACGATGGCAGTAACCCGCGTCGGTTATTTCCGCAAAGTGAGGGAACTGGGGTGCTGCCGCCTCCTGAAATCGCTTGGTCGCCATCAGGAGATGCATTCCTCTTCGTGTATAATGGCAATCTTTACCTGGGAGATGTGCATGGGGGAACACCGCAACAGCTCACCTCCACCGGACAGATAAGCCGGCCGCGCTGGGCCGCTGAGGAGCATCCTATAGAAAGTGCCAAAAGTTCATCGTTCTTTCCAGACGGTTCTTTACGATAACACCCAATTTGTATCTGTCTGTATAGCAGTCTATAATGACCCTGTCATATAAATTATAGTAAAGTGTGGGACGCTACGAGAATGGTGACTCTACGACGGTTGCTCAAATCCCTGCCATCTTTGGGAGCGCTGCAGAGATTGTCCCCGAGGGATCGGAATATCCTTCAAACAACTAAATGCCACAACACGGCGAGTGTTCTACTGGTGATTGCTGCCGTGTTGCCCTTGCTGGTCGCTTGCGGCGGTGCAGGAGGGCAAAGTGGGTCCCCTGCCTTGACTCAGATCACTATACAATCTAACACGCCAGCGCTCTCGCTTGAGACTACAATTACACTTCCATCCTCAGCAGCCTCACCAAACATCACAGCGACTTCCCAGTCGACACCTTCACCTGCGATCACGATGATCCCTCCAGTGACCCCTGCACCCTTGTTATCTCCATCAGAGCCAAGATCCTCTCAGGGTGGAAGGCCCTTGGTTGCACGTGTGAACGGTCAGCCGATCTACCTGGATGTCTATCAGAAACAGGTGGAACAGACCGAAAGGGCTCTTATAGAGCAGGGCATTATGGCTCAGGGGGAAGTTGGCGAGGCGCAGAGGGCGCAGCTGCGTGCCAATGTGCTGCAGGGGTTGATTGATCAAGTGCTCATCGAGCAAGCCGCGGCTGAGATGGGCATCACCGTGACCGATGAAGAGCTTGAGCAATCCTTGCAAAGTGTAGTTGGCGAAGATGTAGCATCGCTTGAACAATGGCTGCAGATGAATAATATGACCGAGGAGGAACTGCGCGCTATGCAGCGTGCACAGCTGCTGGCGAGCAAGGTGATTGCCGTGGTCTCGGCAACGGTGCCTGCAGTTGCTGAGCAGGTCCATGCGCGCCATATCTTCACAGTGGATCGGGCCAAAGGGCAGGCTCTGTTGGAACGTTTGAGGAAGGGGGAGAACTTTGCCGCGTTGGCGCAGCAGGAATCTGAGGATGCCAGCACGGCTGCCAATGGAGGCGATCTGGGATGGTTTCCACGCGATGTCGCTTTGATGCCTCCAGCGGTGGTGCAGACAGCGTTTGCGCTCTCAGTTGGTGAGGTATCTCAATTAGTACAAAGTGAGGTAGGCTACCATATCATCAAGGTAGAAGCGCGGGAGGATAATCACCCGTTAGCTCCGGAGATGCTGCTGTATGCACAACAGAATGCTTTCCAAGCGTGGCTGGCCGGGCAGCGTGCCAACGCTGTCATTGAACGCTATCAATCCCAGTAGCTGGCCTATGCGCAAATGGCTCTTGGCATTGTTGTTTGCCACGATTGTCATATTGGTCGCAATAGGGATCGTCGCACTGAGCACATACTTCTTGACACGTCGGCAGCCCTTTCAGGTGCCTCCGTGGCGTGACCCGCTGAGCTTGGTGGACTACACCAAGATTGACCCGGCACTCGTGGTGGGAGGGCTGGGAGGAGTGGCGGATAAAGATCTGGTGGCCCAAGCTCTGGCGCAAGGAAGACCAGACACCGCTTTTGCGATCCTGGTGTTCAGTCCCTCTATTGATGATCGGGAAAGTGCCGGCGATTTTCTTTTGCTGGCCGATCGCTATCGCAAGGATGGCAGGGACGAACAGGCGACTCAAAGTTATCGCCTGGCCGGGACCATCGCCACGTTGAGTCCCGATCTGCCAGACACAGTACGTGCAGACACCTTTATCTTAGCGGGTGAGGGATTGGCGACACTAGGCGAGTATGGTCTAGCCCAGCTCTACTTGGACCAAGCTTATAATGTGGCAACGGCAAGCGCTTATCTGCAGCCCGCCACACGGCGCAACCTGTTCCAGCGGCTGCATAAGGGATACCAGATGATTGGTGATCGCGAGCGCGCACGCATAAGCTTGGAGTCCAGTGCTCAATCGTTCGCGCCGGTCACCGTGCCCGAGCTGCCGCCAGTGCTGCCGGTTGCCGCTCCGCCTCCTTTGCCGTTGGAAGTGCAGCAGGCAGAAGCGCAGCGTTGGTCTGCTGCACAAAACTTGGTCGAGCAATTGATCGCGCGAGGCGGTCGTGCTCCACAACAGCTGGTAAGTGCTCTAGCTAGTGCGTTGGTTGCTGAGGATCGCGTCAGGTTGCCCTACTACGATGCACAGATTGCTTCAGTTGTGCAGCTCTCAGCGCAAATCAGCGTCGTGCAGGCGCGCATCAATTGGCTGGCAATGAAGTATCGCATTGCACGACGTGGGTACGGTCTCAGCCTGTTACCCGAGTGGGAAGCTCAAGCGGAGACGATCCGTGCTGATTTGACCAAGTCCTATGAGTTGCTGTTTGCGCTTTATGCCGACCTGATCGTGGCGATGCCGGATGCTGACCAAATCGAGAGGGCGACTGAAGAGGTGTTGCGTCGCGAGATCCTTGCCGGGACATTAGGTCGCTATCCTAATTATCCCGCTCAGCAGCGCATTGCTCAATTGCAGCGAGCTACTGCACAGCTGGTCCAGTCATATCCGCGCAGCAAGATGCGGGTGGTTGTGTTACCCTATGCGGGTGTCGATTCTTTTGTGTTGGTGGATGATACCAGCTTTCTGGCCATCACACACGACTAGCAAAGGCGGCAGGGAAGGAGTATCTACAAGAGCTTTTCCACCGTAGAGTGCGAGAGGAGGGAACGATGCCGGGACAAGAGAGAGAGCGTTTCACCACCCTATTCCTCTTTTTGATGGCTGTGATGATCGTAACCACGCTGCTGATCTACGGCATCCTGTTCGTGACCTACACACCGGAGCAACCGCTTGTCCTGGGGCTGAGTGCTGAGCAGCCGCTTCCCCCTCCTCCAACGCCTACTTTCACCCCAGAGGGTATCCCCACTTATCCACCGACTTGGACACCTGTGCCCACTCCCACGCCGCTGCCGACCAGCACGCCTACCGCTACCGGTACACCCACACCCACGCGTACGCCTACGCATACACGCACACCGTTGGCCACTTACACGCCCACACCCACCCAGACGAGTACGCCCACTGAAACACCCACCATCACAGCAACACCAACGCAGGTGCCTTTCTATGTTGCTGAATTCAAGAATTACCAGAATTGTTATGATATCGGCATGAAAGGGTACGTCTTTGATGCGGATGGCATCCCGTTGGAGGGTATTGTGGTTGAATATGGCGAGGAGAACATCAGCACGTTCCGCACCACCACCGATGTGGATGGAGAATTTGCCGTACCCCTGATTCTGGGAGGGAAGGACAAGCAGAACGCCAAGCGTCCACATACCTGGTTCGTGCGATTGTATCAGGATGGCGTACAGGCGTCTGAAACCTTTAAGTGGAAATCGGATACCATCGAGGACTGTGACAAATCTAACTCTGTACAGGTCAAGGAAGTTATCTTCCGTCGGCGCTACTAGCGTTCTGTTACTGCTCGTCTTCACCTGTTCCCTGGTGCTCACCTCAGATGTCACTCCTGTCCTTGCGCAGGAGATTCCTCTGGTGTTGGCCTTCTATTATGCCTGGTATGACGAGGGTACCTGGACAGCAGGTATCACCCCCGATATGCCCTTGCAGCTTTATCGTTCGAGCGACGTGGCGACCATCGAGCGCCATGTGGATCAGGCGCAGGCAGCTGGCATTGATGCCTTAGTGCAATCGTGGTATGGTCCCCAAGAAACTGACAATCAGACAGAGACCAACTTTCGCACTTTGCTGGACGTGGCAGCAAATAAAGGGTTTCGCGCTGCGCTCGCATTTGAGACCAATGGCCCATTTTTCCCTGATCAAGTGTCCGTAGTCGGAGCATTACATTATCTTCTGAGCGTGCATGCCCAACATCCTGCCTATCTGCGCTATCAGGGGCGTCCGGTGATTTTCTTCTGGCGTCAGCAACGTTTTAGCGTCGATGCATGGAACGCCATTCGTAAGGAGGTCGATCCGGATCATAGCAGCATATGGATCGCTGAGGGTACCGATCTGAGTTATCAACGCGTATTCGATGGGCATTATCTCTATTCCATCGCATGGTCATCCGATGTGGCGCGTACGTTGCAAGATTGGGGGCAACGCGTGCGGCGTTATGCCGATGACTATGGTGTACGTCGATTTTGGGTGGCAACTGTTATGCCAGGTTATGATGACACGCGCAGTGGCCGTGCCACAGCTTTTGCCGTGCATCGACGCAATGGCGACTACTACCGTGCTGCTTGGTCTGCGGCCATTGCCAGCCGGCCAGATTGGGTAGTGATCACCAGCTTTAACGAGTGGGTGGAAGGCACGATGATCGAGCCGAGTGTCCGCTATGGCGACCTGTATCTCAACCTGACGCGCGAGCTGGGTGCTCAGTTTAAGGGATCATCCGTCTCAGAGGCATCTTCTCTGGTGCCGGGGATGGTCACTCGAGAAACATCGGTGCCGCCCCCTACACCTATCGCTACGCTCGTGGAAAATGGTCCTTATGTGCTTGCCCAGGAGGCAGTGCGCATCCGCAGTGGGCCGGACATTACCTATCCGCGGATTGGACGTCTGGCGCAAGGGGAACGGGCAAAGGTGCTCGCGCGAAACAGCGAGGCCAGCTGGTGGCAGATTGAGGTGCCCCGCAGTGATACTCTGGGATGGGTAAATGCTGCGTTCGTTAAACTGCTGGGGGATGCTGGTAGGTTGCCTGTAGTCGATCTACCCACTGACACGCCACAGGCGACTCCTCAAACCAGCACAGCCACTCCAACAGCCCCCCGTTACGTGGTCATAAGCGCAGCTACGCGCACGCCCAAATGGGTCGAGACCGCCACGATTGGAACTGCCACAACGGTTATCGTGCTCGCACCCACCCTGATGACCACCCATTATGTCCCATCTCCACCGCGTGATGCATGGTCCGCGCCGCTACAAGCGATGGTTGGAACATCCACTGCTACAATACCACCTTTCATTACACCATGGGGCGCATCCACAGGTATACCATCTTTCAACCCAGCGAGTACCTCGCGTGTTACTCTGTCGCCTTGGTCTCCTACGGAGAGGTTATCACCCGTGACGAGCTCGCTGCCTTCTGGGGAGGCTGTTTCCCCGTTGTCCTCTGCTGTTTCTGCTCCTGAAGGAAAAAGTTCTGCCGGGGCGATGACCGTCAGACAGCCACAAGGGATGATCGTTTGGGATGCTCCGCCGTTACTATGGGCCGGGAGCGCTGCTTTGCTAGCGGCACTCGTTCTGTTGACCGCGCTGCTCCTTCGGATGCGCACTCACAGACGCAATTGAGGGAACGATCGCGGTGCGTCCTAGTAACGCCGTACCAGCGTACGATAGGTAGTGGGATGGCGCAGCTGAAAGAGCTGGTATTCTTCGCGTACACGGCGCACTTCGTCCAGATCGAGCGTGGTGATTGCATAGCCTTCGGCTGTATCGTCCATCGCGGTGAGCGTTTCAGCTCGTGCCCCTACGATCATGCTTTGCCCGACAAAGGTGTAGCTGGGTTCCTGACCGATGCGGTTAGCCGCCGCTACAAAAATGGAATTCTCAAAAGCGCGCGTCAGAACCATAGCGCGCCATTCTTCGCTAAAAGGTTGTTCCCAGCAAGCACACAGGCAGATGAGTTCCGCGCCGTCCAGAGCTAATGAACGCGCTACCTCAGGGAAGGCAAGATCCCAGCCAAGCATAATGCCCACCGTTCCGAAGGCTGTCTCCAGCACCGGGTAGCGGAATCCGGGGCGGAATGCCATGTGTTCCTCGCCTCGCAGATGCACTTTGCGGTAGTCGCCGATCACTTCACCGTTCGGTCCGATCATCACAGCGGCGTTGTAAAGAATGCTCTCCACCCTTTCCTTGACAGGCAATCCGAACACAATATGGGTACCATACCCAGCCGCTTGCTGAGCAAGCAAGCTGATCGTATGCCCAGGTATCTTTTCTGCCAGATCAGTGAAGCGAACGCCACACTCAAAACCGGTGGTGACAAGCTCCGGGAATACAATTAAATCGGTTGGCCGTTCGCGACAGATGGTGTCCACAAGCTCGCTCATCCGCCTGAGGTTGTCGGTGACCTGGCATAGTTCACTCCGCATTTGGACGACTGCCACGGTGATTTGACGCATCGTATCGCTCCTTTTGATTAGAACGTTTGTTCGTACATTATGTGCGAGATTGTGTGCAAAGGCAAAATCATTCGCAACACTATGGATAAATTCCTGGTTTCTCGGTACATCATGGATGAGTAAACTAGGGCTTCTTAAACCTCTCAGTACGTTGGGAGGTAAAGCGCTTTCGCAAGCGAGCGATGAGCTGAGAGAGGCGTCGATAATTACTTGTACATCCGGCTGCTACGCCTTGGTTCCAACGGCAATGCGGATTCGCGTTCGCGGTTGTCTCTTTGAGTTTGTGAGAAGTATCGCTGCCAGCGTACCGGTGCGTCGGGATCTTCGGCGCCGTGGCGGGTGATACGCGGGCGCACACGACATAACAGTGGCGTGTTCACCGCACTTCCGGCGATGATCACTTGTCCCTTGGACAAAGCTGGCAGCTCTTGCAACAAGTCACGTCCCACCGATTCGACACTCTCGGCGATGCGCGCCTGGTCAACCGGATTGACGATGCGCATAATGCATTGCGTCATACACTGAGATAACACATCGCTATCGAGCTTGCCAGGGCGCTGGCTGATCAATCCTACTGCCACACCGAACTTGCGCCCCTCAGAAAGAATGGTCTTGAGAATACCTGTGGTGACCACTTCTGCATTTGCCGGAGCGTAGTTGTGCGCCTCTTCGATTAGGACAAATGCTGGATAGGGCAGATAAGTGTCCTGACCTTCCTTCGAGCGGCCCTTTTCGGTTTCCATGCGCGCTCGCCACAATCGGCGCAGCAACGTTGCTACCACCAGCTGCTGCTCGCGCTGGTCAATCTCGTTCAGTTGTAATACAGTGCACTGCCCTGGCCGGAATAGATCTACCAAGGACATATTCTCAAAGTCGTGGAAGATCCTTGATCCTTGGAACACGCTGTTGACCCGCCATATCAATGCTCCAGTCGTAGGATCTTCTTCTAGTTCAGCATCCGCTTGGGGATCTGTAACACTACGCTCCTCGTCTCCGCTGCGCAGTGTGGTCATAAAATCGCCTAGTGTCCATTTGTCACCGTGCTTGCGGCGCACAGCGTAGTAGGTCTGTCCTAAGCGGAAGTGCATCTTCTCCGAGAGATTGGGCAATAAGTAGCGAAAGTCACTCAGTTCAAGTGAAGAAATGCGCACGCGGATTTGGTCAGGACGGACAACGTAGACCTCGGGCTGGTAATCCTCAGTGCAAAATTCACGGTGCCCCATCATCTCCATCAGCGTGCTATACTCGCCGTGCGGGTCGACAATCAGGGCGCAAGCCCGATTATAAGGTTTCATCAGCTCCTCAATGAGCACTGAAGCCAGATAGCTCTTGCCCGCGCCGGTACCGGCAATGATGGCCAGATGGGTGCTGGTGATGCTGCGCACATCCAAATTGACAGGCACAGCGCCAGGATCCCTGCTTAACAACCAGCCAATATGCGCAGAACCTATTTCGCCGGTTTGCTTCTTGGAAAGCACTTGTGCCAATAATGCATCCTCTGCAATATATATAGGAGCGCCGGATTCTGGCGGCACACGCGGGTTGACGAAATCGCCCAACTCTGGCTGGTAGTAGCCCATCACCACTACGGTCACTTCAAAGAGCTCATGGTGTTGTTCACGGAAGCCTAACATTGCGGCAACTTCGGCGGGAGGCACGCCGGGGTCGGCCATAAAGGTGTCCGGGTAGAGACGTAGAGGGATGCGGTGCGTGACGCGTCCCAAGATTTGACGCAGTTTACCCTCTATCTCCATTTCGTAATAGACAAACTCTCCTGCCTTGATATGTCGTTCTGGGTCGGGTGTTATGAAAGTGTATTCGTGAGCTGATTCACCAGGGCCCTTTGTCGTGCCAATACATTGTCTGTCCATCTGATACCCTCTTATTTAACCGGCTCAGCCTCCAGCTTGGCGTTTCTACACCTGAAGAACACAGGAGAGGAAGAATAGCCGCCCCCTATCCTGCCGGGGTCACGGCCGCCTTCCAAGCAAGATTGCCGCGCAGGACGGCCAGCTGGCGTTTCTGCTCAGGGAACAGCACGATCAGCTGCTCTACCACTTTAAGCAGCAGGTGGGGCGTGATGGCGTCCCCCTCCGCCAACAGTCTGGGCACGTATGCCAGAGATAGGCGGCCACTGGATGTGTGGAAATGGCGAATCTCATCCGGCGACATGGTTTCCACCGCCGCGTTAACTGTGGCCGCTAGCAAGGGTACTCCCTGATAAACCTCCCCATCTCGCATCACCTGTCCGACGGCCAGAATGCTGACCAACGTAGCTTGTTCGCGCAAGTAGTCCGGTGAGAAAATCTCCAAGTCGCTTGGAGGTGATAGCCGAGGCCCCAAGTTGCCAAACTCAGGGTTCATGAGGATAGTGCTGTAGATGAGACCGACCAAATAGCCCGATCCATCGCCTAGGTCAACGCGTACAAAGGTGCCAAAGGCGTAGTCTTGGGGTTGTGGAAGTGTGCTGAACTCTCCAGGGTTGTTGATCTGGCACACGTAATCCACATGGCTGTTAGATTTCACGATTTTTCCAATTTGCATAGGCGGTGCTCCTGGGCGGTTCTTTGTAACATGGTGGTCAACGGCGGATCGCCTTACTGCGCGCCTTGCGCGAGTAACGTAGCATTAGACCTTCCTTCTCTGCAAATTGTTGGAAAACTGTATAGAAACGTTGACGGTCCTCTGCTGAGATTACCGCCACTGCATCGGCGGTCTCTAGAACGTAGGGATAACCGTTGCCCACCACACACTCTGCTCGAATCAGATCAAAAATGCGTTCCAGTTTCGTGTGATCCTCTAACAACCAGCCCGGAAGCTCCACGCGTGCTGGCGGAGCTGTGGCGCTTGCTTTGAGATACGCGAAGGCAATTCGACCTACCTGCGTCTCATAAAGTGGCAATACTTCATCATCACGCGCACACCAATATACTTGACTGCGATCTCCCCAGCGCATATGGGGTTGTAGCAACATCCCATCGTTGAGGTGGGCGGGCATAGGCATTCCCGAGACAAGTGAGAGCATCGTGATCAGATCACGCGCGTAGCTGCCGTCCACATAGCCTACAAGGGGCACACCGGTTGTTTGCGAAGTACGCAACATATCCACGATAGATTTGAGGTACTCTTGTCGTAGTTGAGGACTCAAGTGACGGGCAAAGGATAGGGTTAGTGAGCCATCAAAGAAACACAATGGCTTGGGATCATGAGTGGCACGTTCCAACATATAGGTGATCATACGCTGACATTCACCCTGGAAGCGGCGCAGGTTGACCAAGATGCCAGGAAATGTGCTGCCGCTGAATGTGGGATCAGAGGTTTCAGCGTTCTCCTCATATGTCGCCAACTCATCCGGTGTCAGCACTTCGAAGGAAAGATCTTTGAGATATGGCTGAGAGCGAGAATGGGGATTTTCAAACCAACCGATCTGGATGGCCGCCACAGGGATCGAAAAGTCGCGCGAATGAGGGATTTGAGATCCATCCGCGGCAAAAGTGGGCTGGCCTTGCAAGACGTGCTTCGCCCAGGCGCGTGCCTCTTCGTGGGTGTTCCATTGAGCGTCAAATCGGATCACGACAGTGTGCGTCTGATCTTGCTCATGCGTGGGCAAGGCCCCTGGGCGTGTCACCCCAGTTGCTTCCAGGCGTGCTTCGATCTCGGCCTGGGTGAGGGAAGCGATGGATACAAGCGCCTCATCGAACCTGATGGCACGCTCGTGCACAGCCCCCTGATAATGGGAGAAATGCGCTTTCTTTGCCTCAAGGGCGTTGATCACACGGCTCCGCACAAACATGGGACTCTAAGTATAGGATCCATAACGAAGCGGAAACACAGCACTTACAACGTAGTATATCATAATCTGGACAGGGTGGCATAGGGAAGAGGTGGAGGAACTCGACCGAACCTGTGCAGGCAGCAACCTCCTCTGTGAATCAGGCAAAGCAGACGTCCCTGATGATATTACCAGGGTTCGCATTGAGACACCCTAGAGCGCTTAATCCGTGAAAGAGACAGGGATGTCCTACACCGCATCCTAGTGCAATTCCGCTTTAATTTCCCCATGGCTGATTTCCATCCATTGTTCGCCGTTGGTCTCCAGCAGCCCCCAACCCAGACGACCCTGCGGCGTGACGATCATGTACTGATTATCAATCCACATTACAAAGCCCAAAGGGCCGCGTGGGGATGGCGCTCTGCCCAGAATGAGCTCGCCATCCACGTAAAAGTTCGCCCACCCGGACAGCCATTCCAGCGTGTAGACATGCCAATCGGTCATATCCACTGGCAACGGAGCTTCTTGTATCCCTAACGCATGTTGAATCGCTGGCCATAGGCGCCGATAGAGAGGGTGGAGGCGCATTGCTAACACTGCCAAGGGTGCAAGTGGTGTGAGGGCCAATGCTCCCATTCGTGTCGCATCCAGTGTGGCCGCCTTCCATCCACAACCAGGTACGTCGAGTGCCAGCTGCATGTCTGAGGGAGGTGAGGCGTAAAAGAACCATATGGCGCGTGGCAGCGCCGGCCGACGTGCTCCGCTCATCATAAAGGGATCGTTCCAGAAGCCGAAGCCAGCAGTGCCACGCAGCATCCCAGCTGGATGGGAGAAACGTGCCTGCACTCTCAGCTGCAGTGGTGGCCGCCAGCGCAGGTGCTGGCGTGGCAACCTTCGGTAGTCGTCAATTTGAGCATTGCTATAACGTCGGGTGTCGGTATCGTGGATGCGGAACAGCATGGCATCGTTGCGCTGTTCCACGACACCGTTGCCAACTGTATAGGGTTGCCATCTAGATGCTATAATGTCCCGCCCAAGCTCCATGGGATGAAAGAAGTTTCCCCAAGGCCCTGCTGCTCGCTTTTTGACGGCTCTCCAGAGGCGATACGGATGAGCAACGCTAAAAGATCTCGTGCCGCTTTCGTCATCTCGGTGCTTTCCAAAATAGCACCTGCATTGAAGTCGATATCGGCTGACATCGCGCGATAGGTAGCCGAGTTAGAACACACCTTAATCACCGGTGCCAAGCGGCTGCCCAGTCCCGAACCACGCCCTGTGCTAAAGAGCACTATGTTACAGCCTCCAGCGATCTGGCCGGTGATGGCCACCGGATCGTAGCCAGGAGTATCCATGAAAACCAGCCCGCGCGCTGTGATCGGCTCGGCATACTCGTAGACAGCCATTAGAGGTGTATTGCCCCCTTTGGCAACCGCGCCCAGTGACTTTTCATAAATGGTGGTAATACCGCCAGCCTTGTTCCCCGGCGTGGGGTTATTGTCCAGCTCCATTTCGAACTGACGAGCATGGTCCTCCCACCAGCGCACTTTTGCCAACAATCGATCGCGCACGGCCGTGCTGACTGCCCGTCCTGCCAGCAGGTGCTCGGCACCATAAATCTCCGGCGTCTCCGACAACACCACTGTGCCGCCTTGCCGCACTACCTCATCCGCCACCAAGCCCAATAGCGGGTTGGCGGTCACACCCGACCAACTGTCACTGCCGCCACATTGCAGTGCGATCTTGAGCTCAGACAAGGGTTGTGGAATGCGCCGTGCAACCTCCACATAGGATAACATCTTTTCTACTAAAGCAATACCCCGCTGAATGGCGTTGCTACTACCGCCGCTTTCCTGGATGATTACGCTGCAGATGCGCTCTGATGCATCGGGGTCTTGCATCAAATGATGGTTCTCCAACAGAGCGGCGATCTGATTGCACTCGCAGCCCAATCCCACCAGGAACACCCCGCCGACGTTGGGATGGCAGATGATGCCGGCTAGCGTACGCTGCAACAATCGATAGTTAGGGCTGCCAATACGCAACGTGCAACCGGATTGATGGACAAAAGGGATCACACCGTCCACGTGCGGCCACGCCGCCATACGTTCCGGCGTGAAATGGCGCGCGATGGCGACAGCTACATCCGCCGCGCAGTTCACAGAGGGGATGACTGCCAGATAGTTGCGCGTGCCCACCCCGCCCCAACGACGCGGATATCCCAAGAAAGTATCCCTTTGTTCTACAAGGATCGGCCGTACAGGCTGGGGGAAAATTTCAGCGACTGGGCGAGGGAAGGCACACGAGTCCAGGTTATGAGTGTGCACATGGTCACCGGGCCGGATTTCTCGGGTGGCGAACCCTATGATCTGGCCATAGCGATGCACCTCGGCACCGGGAGCAATATGTCGCACCGCCAGCTTATGTCCTGCTGGCACCGTCTGGCGCACTACAAGGATCATCGCGGCTTCGTCTTCGTCGTCCAGCAGCAGGACAGTGCCCTCTTTCAAGGTCGTCCGCGCGATCACTATTTCGTCGTCTGGGTGTAGGCGCAGAGCGACTTGATGCAACGGGGTGCTCACCGCATCAACATCCCACCATTCACTTCGATCACCTGGCCGGTGACGTAGCTGCTCATCTGGTCACTGGCCAGGAACAACACGGCCCCGACACATTCCTCGGCTGCGCCGGCGCGGCCCATCGGTACCGATTTGATCAGGGTTTCCATCATGGCTGGGGGAGTCCAGCGCTCGTGGAAGGGGGTGAGAATCAGGCCCGGAGATAGGGCATTGACGCGGATGTTATATGGCGCTAGCTCCCGCGCCAACCCGCGCGTGAAAGAGACCACCGCCCCTTTTGCTGCTGCGTAGACAACTGACCCGCCACCGCCGCCAGTGCGTGCCGCGACAGATGTCACATTGATGATATTGCCATGCCCCTGGCGCTTCATAACAGGTATCACGAGCTTGCACATTTGAAAGATCGAGCGCACGTTGAGATCCATAATACGCTCGTAAATCTCATCAGGGGTGGTATCCGCCGGATTGCGTTCCACCAATCCGCCGGCATTGTTGATCAGCACGTCGATGCGCGCGAACTTTTCCAGCACCGCATCCACCAAGCGTTTGATTTCGTCCAGCCTGGTCATATCCGCCTGCATCAACGTTGCCGACCCGTTTGCTGACGTGATGGCGTCGGCGACTGAGCGTGCCGCTGCAGCACCACTATTGTAGTGGACAATGACCTGAGCGCCTGAGGCACCGAACGCTTTTGCTATGGCAGCGCCGATACCGGTGCTGGCACCGGTGACTAGTACCACCTGACCGTCGAAGCGAATTTCCATAATGTGGATTACCTCCTTGGGTTAGTTATATGAAGGACGACAATGTTGACAGCTTGCTGCCTTGGGAACGGGGGACGCTGATTCAGGTGCTCATTCCACTACGCACCGAAAGATAGAGATTTATAGCAGCGCGCGCAGCCACCGCATAAACACGCGGCAGGATGCGTTTAAGCGTGGACCAGCTCCATATCGTCATGCGCACCAATCTTGGCCACAGCCAGCTCACCAGACGTATGGTCAGGTGTGCGATCCGAAGTATAACGGGCGAAAGTGTACAGAACACTTTGCTTGAGATATTCGCCATCCTGGTATATGTGTTCGTAAACCAAGCCCTGCTCATATGAACGAGTGGTGGACGTTCTGGCTTGGACGCGATAACCGGCTGTTCGGGCGGGAAAGGGGGAATATCCAGCAGCTTGCAGTAGACGTAGTGTGCCAACACGCGTCCGGTGGCCAGAATAGGCGAGGCGATGAGCGCTCCGAAGATGCCGGCCACACTGGCGCCGATCACCACCGCGGCCATCACCAGGATGGGATGCACCTTGATGGCATTTCCAATGACGCGCGGCACGATAAGGTTGTTCTCCAGCTGCTGAATGACCCAGTAGAAGAGCGCCACCAAGACGGCGAAGAAGAAGTTAGAGACGGGCAATACGGTAGATCCCTGCACTAAAGCTATGATAACCGCTGGAATGGCTGCTGTGACAGGCCCGATGGTGGGCAACACTTCTAAGATACCGGCTAGAATGCCCAACAACACGGCACCGCGCAGTCCTAACACGGCGGTGCCCAACCCTACTGCTGTCCCGATGATCCCACATAAGAGCAGCTGGCCGCGCAGATAAGCGATCCAGACTTGGCGGATCATGCTGCCCAATTGGGACATCTCTTCACGATAAGCGGGGGGAATTGCCTCGAGTACCCAACGGGTGATCCGTGGCATGTCCAAGCTGAGATAGATCGAATAAATTAGTGTGAAGATGAACGCCAGAATCGCGGAGAGCACGGTGCTCACGACAGTGGAAGCGAAACCGGTTGCCACTTCCAAAGCGGAGGGGAGCGATTCCAGAATGCGCTCAGGGGACGGTATAACACGCGGCGGCACTACTCCGTTCAGCGCTTCCAAGGCAGGATCGACGATGGGAGAGAGATCGGCACTGAAATCCATAAACTGGACGAAACGAACGCTTTCCAGCCACCGGCGCAGCTCAATGACAATGTGCATTACCAATCTGGGTAGGTCGATGTTTGCCTGACGGATGGCATTCACGAGCGCCGGGATTCCCCACAAGATGATCAGAGCAAGGATGACGAGCAGCGTGATGTAAGCAATCGCCACCGCTGCCCAGCGCGGAAATCGGGCAAGTTTGCACAGAAAAGTTACGATGGGATCCAGCAAGAAGGCGAGGATCGCCGCTAACACAATGAACGGGATCAAGGAACGTCCGAGGTAAAGGATGAGCAGCGCGATCAACACGCACACGACCGCCACAATCCGCTTGGTGGCGGGACCCCACTGCGTCCTGCTGCTCTGGGCCATAGTACTACCTGTATTAGTATTGCGCAATTGTGTCCTGTTTGAGTTTAGCTTTTAAGATTATACTTAAGGCTGGTATGTCGCACAAGCAGAAGTCGATATGCGCATCTAAGGGGTGCTTCGTTCTGCGTAGCGGGATGAACTCACCAGGATGAGCGACTCGGGCATTTTCTGATGTTCTCCCGCACCTCTTATAAAATTAAAAAATACGGAATGGAGATTCTGGAAGTCATTCCACCCAGCGTATTACACCTACAACCTTTCCCTGGACCAGCAGGTTGGACGGGTGCACATAGATTGGCTGCATTTGGCGATTCTCAGGCTGTAGCCGGATGCGGTCACCCTCATGATAGAAGCGTTTGAGTGTGGTGGCTTGTTCGTTTATCAACCAAGCAGCTACCATGTCCCCGTTTTCGGCTGTCTCCTGACGTTGCATCAGCACAATGTCATCATCGTTGATCAGGGCGTCGATCATAGAATCACCGCGCACACGCAATGCATACACCGTGGAATAGGAAGAGCTGGGCAACAAGCTGCGTGGGACTTCGATCATTTCTTCGGGGATGTTCCCTTCAGGCACTGGGATAGGCTCACCAGCGACAATGCGCCCCAACAGGGGCACCGCAACCAACTTATCCCATGGGGTCAACCTTTGCTCCGGGGAAACCAGCCTGATACCACGCGATATAGTGCGATCCCGTGTGAGATAACCAGCCCGTTCTAGTGCATTCAAGTTGTAGTTCACCACCGAAGTTGAGGAAATACCCACTGCATCCCCGATCTGGCGGATAGTAGGTGGATATCCGTTGCGCAGGGTAAACTCTTGAATGTACTCGATAATGCGTCTCTGGCGTTCTGAGAGTGCCACCTTTTATCTCCTCCCTGACATTCCTTACTTTCACCTCAATAATAGGCTTCCTAATGTATATTGTACACGAACATGTGTTCTATGTCAAGGATTTTCATATCGGAACAGTCGGTATATAATGTGCACGGCATATGAGGAAATTATCAACTCTGCCTGTGATGGTTTTCGCTCTGTTAGCGGTCAGTTGTGGCCAGATCATCACGCCGGTGCCAACCGGTACCCCTGTGGTTGCTCTGCCGAGCGCCACGGTAACCTTGGCGCCTATATCACGCCCCACTTTTACCTTGGTGCCTATGACACCTATACCGACCTTCACACCCACAGTGACTCCTACGCCTGTCCTGTATACGGTGCAACCGGGCGATACTCTGTTGGCTATCGCTGCTCAGTTCGGCGTCTCGGTGCAGTCGATTCAAGAGGCGAATGGCATCATTGACCCGCGTCGTCTCCAGTTGGGGCGAGTATTGATCATTCCGGCACCGCAAGACGAGACTCCAGAATCCTCTTGGCCCACCCCCACGCCTCTTCCTTTGGAGGTGCAAAAGGTGAACTTTCAGCGCACGCCAGCCGAAGGTTTGTGGGTGCTGGGCGAGGTGTACAACCCGGGTACTATGCCAGTGACTAACGTTTTGATGCAGGTGGCACTTTTGGATGGAGAAGGTCAGCAACTAGCAGCTGAGAGAGGATATCTTCAGCTGGATGTGGTGCCACCGCGCCAAGCGGTTGCTTTTGCCATTCATTTTACTGACCCGCCCTCCCGATTTGCCCAATATCAAGCGTCAGTGCTGAGCGGGATTCCCTATATGTCTGCGATGGGTTATTATTTTGACTTGCTCGTCAGCGGTGTGCGCGGTGAGGTGCTCAGCGCGACAACCTATCGTGTGAGCGGCCAGCTGCGTAATGTGGGCGACAGTGACGCAACGCATGTACGCGTGTTGGTTACCGGCTACGATGAACAAGGACGAGTGGCGGCGGTGCGCCAGGCACCACTGGATGTCACGCTCTTGCGCGCTACAGCGATCACACCTTTCCAAGTGGAGCTGATCATGATAGGCAGTCCAGTGGTGACGTATTCGATTCTTGCTCAGGGCCAGTTGCCGCCATAATGGTTCCATTTTGGAACATTTAAGTTGTGGAAGGGAAAGGATGGAGGATCTCTATGCCACGTTGGTATAATGTGATCTTGTATCAACTGTTACGGGCGATATTTTGGGTGTTGGCGAAGCTGCTAACGCGCTGTGAATTCCACCGCCCGCCCAACCTGCCAACCAAGGGGCCGTTGATCGTCGCAGTCAATCATCTGCACTATGTCGACCCACCGCTGGTGATGCTGGCGCTCCCGTTGCGCCATATAACAGTACTCATCGGAGAGAAGTGGGCTGGCTCGTGGCCGATCAGCTGGCTGGTGAAGATGGACGGTGGCATTTATGTGCGCCGTGGCGAGGTGGATCGTGAAGCTCTGCAACGTTGCCTGGCTGTATTGCAGAATGGTGGGGTGTTGGGGATCGCTCCTGAGGGCACGCGCAGCCGCACCGGCGTGATGCAACGTGCCAAGCCCGGTATTGCCTATCTAGCCACCAAGGCGAGCGTGCCCATCATACCGGTGGGCATCTCCGGCCAGGAGAAGCTGACAACTGAATGGAAACGTTTCCGGCGACCCCATATCGTAGTGCGCGTAGGGGAACCTTTCATACTGCCGCAGATACAAGGACCACGGAAGAGTGAGCAGCTCCAGGCGCTCAGTGATCTGGTGATGCAGCGCATCGCCGCCCTGGTGCGCGAGGACCTGCGCGGTGTCTATGGCGGCGCGGAGAAACGTCAGGCCGAATCGAGCGTATGAGCGTCGTCACTGATGCATTCTATCACCATCGGATTTTTTGACTCAGGTGTGGGAGGATTATCCATCTGGCAAGCAGTGCAACGTCGCTTGCCAACCTGCGCGACGCTCTATGTGGCGGATAATGCGCACTGCCCATATGGCCCGCGGCCACCCCGTGAACTGCGCCGTTTCTCTGCAGCGATCACGCGGTTTCTGTTAGCGCAGGGCGCAAAGTTGATTGTGGTGGCATGTAACACCGCCTCAGCAGCAGCGTTGCAGTGGCTGCGTGCACGTTTCTCCGTGCCCTTTGTGGGTCTGGAACCAGCGGTGAAGCCGGCTGCGCAGCAGACGCGTAGCGGTCATATTGGCGTATTGGCGACCCATGGCACCTTGAAAGGTGCTTTATTTCGCGCCACGGCGGTGCGCTATGCGCGCGATGTAGCTCTGCACATCCAAACGGATGATCGCTTGGTCCAGTGCGTGGAGCAGGGTCAGATCGATGCGCCGGAGACTGAGCAGCTATTGCGCAACTGCCTACAACCTATGATAGACGCCGGGGTGGATCAGCTGGTGTTGGGTTGCACGCACTACCCCTTCCTGTTACCGGTTATGCAGCGCATTTTACCCCCTGACGTGACGGTGATCGACCCGGCAGAAGCTGTGGCACGTCAGGTTGAGCGTTGTGTGCACGCACTTGGCGCAGGGAACAGCTACCCCGAGGGTAGCCCGTCGGAGCATCGTTTCTTCGTCACCGCTGCACCGGACGTGCTCCAATTGTTGCTGATGCGCTCTACCGGTCGAGAGTGGCCAGTGGAGCGTCTTACCTGGCGCGCCGGTCGTCTTAGCCTCATTTGCGACCACTGTGAGCGGAGTATATGCTCGGCTGAGGAGCAAGGGTAATGTCCCGTCCACGTGTCGTCTTTATGGGGACACCTAAATTTGCCTTGCCCAGCTTGCAGGTATTGTTGGACATGGGCCAAGTGGTCGGCGTGGTAACCCAAATGGAACGTCCCAGCGGGCGCGGTCTTCAAATGCGACCCTCACCAGTGCATAAGTTGGCATCGCAACATCATCTACCGGTGATTACCCCTTCTTCGTTGCGGCAGGATGAGGTTGTGGAACAGCTGCGTTCCTGGCAAGCAGATGTGATCGTGGTGGCTGCGTTTGGCATGCTGCTTCCACCAGCCGTATTGGAGCTGCCGCCGCATGGGTGCATCAATGTACACGCCTCACTGCTGCCGCGCTGGCGCGGTGCTGCCCCGGTTGCCGCAGCGATTCTGGCGGGTGACGAACGCACGGGGGTCACCCTGATGCAAATGGATGCCGGCCTGGACAGCGGGCCGATCATCCGCCAGGCCGAGCTACCCATCGCGCCAGATGACACACAGGAGACGCTGACCCACAAGTTGAGCCAGCTGGGTGCCTCCTTGTTGGGCCAGACGCTGCCCGACTGGTTGGCCGGGCGTATAACCCCCTGTCCGCAGGATGAGACACAGGTCACCTGGGCGCCGCCGCTCAAAAAAGAGCAGGGGCACATCCATTGGGAACAGCCTGCGGAGTTCATTGCACGCCAGGTGCGCGCATTTCACCCATGGCCAGGCACCTTCACGGAATGGCGTGGTGTCCCGCTCAAAATCCTCAAGGCACGAGCTATGCCGGCTTCGCCGGAGGTAGCCGATCCATCCGCTCATCCGCCGGGCACTGTGATGACAACACCCGAAGGGATATGCGTACTCACTGGTGCAGGAATGGTGCGGTTGCTGGAAGTACAACTGGCAGGACGGCGTCCCATGACGGCAACAGAATTCGCACGCGGCGCACGCGAATTCATCGGCAGCCGGTTACTCTAACCGTCTCTGGTCGTGTGACGATGAGCCATCTCTTGCTCCCAATTCCTCAGATGCATAGTGGCTGGGGAGAGGTATGACACACGCCGTGCCAACCCCATCCGATCACGATACCCGGCTCATCCCAGCTCCGCGCCCATTTGTACGCCCCCACTCGTTCATAAGCCATCCGCGTCTGTGGCCATTGGTGGCATTCTGGGTCGGGACCGCATTCTTTTTCGCCATGAGCAGTGTGTTGAGCGCGATCCGTTTTATGGGGATTCTCCTGGGCACAGATGAGAGCTGGTCAACCCTTGCGACCCATCATCTCGCTTGGTTGGGAGCGGCTGTGTTCCTGTTTGCCTGTAGCGTGATCAGCTTGGCGTTGGCCCTGTTGGTGTTCGGACGGCACATCGGTGGCCTATACGGAAGCTTGATGTTCGGCCTGTTGCTCACTCTGATCATACCCCTAGTGGGACTTCTGGTGCCGCAGCCGGACTATCCAGGTGTGATCTGTGCCGCGCTTATCCCTGCTGCGTCGGTGTTATACGCCCTTCTCAATCTGGATAGCTTTCTGGGCGACTGATCTCCAATCTCCCTGCTCGCTGTAGTTGCTAATGTGCATTTCATTTTCGGGGAGAGACGGGGTTCAAACCGAGCCGCGCGCGTGAGCAAGCGGCAGAAATACCGTTCCCTGACAGTCGCGGCTCAAATAGCCACCGCAACTCTGGGCCACTGTTTCCATTCGCCCCCAATTTGAAATACACCCAGTTGCTATTTGCTTTTGACGCCCCTTCGGGTGATCGGGTAAAATAGAGTATGTTGGTCAACAGAAAGGACGATCCAACAAGGTGCTGAAGTTTATCACCTGTAAACCTTCTTAGGAGAAACGCTGATATGCGAGTTCTGCTGGTCAATCCTAGATTTCGTCTGCCGATCGACACGCGCACGACACCTCATCTGGGGTTGGCCTACTTAGCCGCCGTTTCAGAACGACGTGGTGACGAGGTGATAGTCTTCGACGCTGACGTAGAGGATGAGAGTGTCGTCGATGTGGTGCGCCGTTTCGAACCCCATTTGGTAGGCATCACAGCCAATACCCCCCAGGTCAAGCAAGCCTGGCGCACCGCGCAAGCGATCAAGAACGTGCGGGATGTGCCGATCGTGCTGGGTGGTCCGCATCCATCCGTTTTGCCGGAGGAGAGTGCCAGTCGCACGGAGGTGGATATCGTAGTTCGCGGCGAAGGCGAGGAGACGTGGCTGGAACTGAGCGCCGTCCTGGAGCGCGCACTCCAGGCAGCGCCCCGTCTCACCGTCAGCCAGCTGCTTGACCCGCAAGCCCGTATTCTGGACCAAGTGCAAGGCATTACCTATCAGACTGCAGATGGCAATGTGCATCACAATCCCGCGAGACCGCCCATTGCCGATCTGGACGGCCTCCCCTGGCCGGCCTACCATTACTTTAAGATGGAACGCTACACCAACCTGCAACCGGCCGTTGATGCGGTGGATGGCGCCCGAAGTTTCAGCATTCTCACTTCGCGTGGCTGTCCCTACCGTTGCACATATTGTTCGCAAAGCATCATGCCGCAAAAATGGCGTGCACGCACTCCCGAGAACATCCTGTTGGAGTGGCGTCATCTGGTTGAGGACCTGGGTGCACAGGAGATCGGTGTGTTGGACGACAGCGCCAACATCCGCGCGGACCGACTGATGCGCCTTTCCGACTTGCTCATCGAACATCATCTGAATCATGTGCCCTGGATCTTCGTCAACGGCATCCGCGCCGATCTTGCTTCCAAGGAGCTGCTGGCACGCATGAAACAGGCCGGGTTGAAGCGCACCGCCTTCGGGGTCGAGTCGGGCGATCCGGAAATCTTGCGTTCGATCAACAAACGCATCGACATGGATACAATCCGGCGGGCATTCAAGAATGCCAAAGAAGTTGGCCTGGAGACGATCGGTTTTTTCATCATCGGCTTGCCCGGGGAAACGGAGGAAACAATGGAGCGCACTATCCGCTTTGCTTGCGAGCTCGATCCCATGATCGCCAATTTCTCTATGATGACCCCTTACCCAGGCACGAGAGTGTATGAGATCGTTAAGGAGCATGGTCGTATGTTGGTGACGGACTGGGATGAGTATGTCTTCTTCGAAGGCAGGGCGCGCTACGAGATGGGGGCTCTGACCGCCGAGCTGGTCGAGCGTAAGTGGCGTGAAGCCTATCGACGTTTCTATCTGCGTCCCCACCGCATCATACGCACCCTATTGCGCAAGGATTTTTGGATCAACTGGCGCCGCACGTTCCGACTGGCCTATCGCACACTTTTCCCGCGTCGGGAGAGGGAAGACTTGAGAAAAGCGATGGAGTCTGCGTAGCCGAAATGAGCAAGTGCCACAAGGACATGTTAGTGGAGAGAATTCGGCGGGGCAGATGGAACTTATGGCATTTCGCCATAGCTTCTACTCTGATGGCGTTCGTGGTGGCGTGTAACGTCAGTTTGCCCACTATGCTAGCTGTCACGCCGACACCCTTCTCCATACCGACGCTCACGCCCACACCTACCGAGCTGAGCAGCTCAGTGTCACCCTCAGCCACACAGTTGAGTGCACACGATATAGCCAAACGAGCTGCAGTGCGTATGGCCAAGGTGGAAACCTTTCATTTTTCAGTTCGTCCCAGCGGCAGCAAACCCAATATAGGGTCACCGTTGAACTTGCCGCTGCCTGTCCTTTTGACCGGAATCGAGGGCGACGTTGTGCGACCTGATCAGCTGCGTGCCCGTGTTACGGTGACCATTTTGGGTGCTTCGACACATCTGGAGCTGGTACGCTACCAAGGCCGGGTATATCTCAACAACCCTCTTACCGGCAAGTGGGAAAAGCTCTCCCCGGAGATAAGTTGGTCTATCTCGCCCTCTGTATGGTTCAATCCCGAGCAGGGGCTGCCCGCCTTGCTGGCGGCTTTGGAGTGGCATATGGTCGGTTCTGACGAAGTACAAGGCGTGCCCGCTTATCATTTGCAAGCACGTGGTGCGCCGGGTGTCAATGTGACCACCTCTGGTGAAGGAGGGGGAGCTGTCATTGACGTATGGGTAGGAAAGCAAACATTCCTCTTATATCAGGCGCAGATCGAGGAACAGGCTACCGAGAACAAGGAAGCGATTTCTTGGTTTTTGACTCTGTCTGCTTTTGACCGTCCGGTGGTCATCACACCCCCGGCAGTGCAGTGAGGTGAAGTTTATGAGGACGACGCTTATTTACGCTGGCATCGCGGGCAAAGGGTTTAACAGTTTGAAACAGGGCATGGACTCGGGTTGGATCAGCCACGGTTTGGCGAGCATCTCCGCTTACGCCCGTGCCCACGGTTTTGCCATTGATTTGATCGACCTGCGAGCTCTGGATGGCTGGGACCATTTCCGTCGGGAGTTTCTGCAACGGAGCCCCGATATCGTTGGCCTGACGATGATGAGCGTGGATTTCAATCCGGTGATGAAGGCGGTCGAGATCATCAAAGAAGCGAAGCCGGATACAGTCACTGTGGTGGGCGGACCGCATCCTTCATTTGAGCCGCAGAGTGTGCTCGACAACCCGCGCGTGGATTATGTAGTGGTCGCGGAGGGGGAGATCACGTTCACTAATTTGTTACGCGCCATCGCGGAAAGGCAACCACCGGAAGATCGCTTATTGATCGGCATCCACCCCAATCTCGATCGGTTACCCTATGCCGACCGTGATCTCTTTCTCAATGAGTGGCGCAAGTTCGGCTATGACCTGGGATCGCCTGAGGTGCCCTTTGTGGAGGAGCTGCCGCCGCCCTTTGTCACCATCATTGCTGGTCGTGGTTGTATGTACAATTGTAGCTTCTGCAAGCCGGCTGAGGATTTCTTGTTCGGCAAAGGAACGCGTCGGCGTTCGGTGTCCAATATTATTGGCGAGCTCAAAGAGCTGCGGGAGCGCTATCATTTCAATAGCTTTATGTTTCACGATGATTGTCTTCTGGAAGACCATCGGTGGTGCGAGGAGTTCGTGGAAGCATACCGGACGGGAGGGTTTTGGCAGCCCTATTTCTGTCAGGCACGCGCCGATCTAATGGTGCGTCACGAAGAGACGGTGGCCCTGATGGCGGCAAATGGGCTGAAGGGATTGTTCATCGGTTTTGAATCGGGCTCAGATCGCGTGCTGAAGTTCCTGCGCAAGGGCACCACTCGGCGCATTAATCTGGAAGCGGCGAAGATCTGCCGCAAGTATGGCCTGACTATCTGGGCAAACTATATGCTCGGCATGCCCACTGAGACACAAGAAGAAGTGCTGGAGACAGTGTCGATGCTTAAAGAGATCGATCCGGACTATTATAGCCCGGCGTTCTATACGCCGCATCCCGGCACCGATCTATATGACTACACAATGGAGCACGGACTCTCGCTGATTGAGGATTACGACTCATACAGGCGCAATCCCACCGAGCTGAAGATCAAGGGACACGACTGGGAGTTTATGCGGTGGGCGTTGGCTGAGAGCCAGAGACGCAAGCCGATTAATCAGCTGAAACGCACAGCGCGTCGGTTATGGAACAAGTATACTGATCCGCGACGGTATCGGCGCAAGTTGTGCCAGCTTTTGGAGAGACTGACATTGCAAGGAGGGGCATTAGTTCATAGTGGTGATCCTTAAACACTGTCAAGGTGGTTTATATTCTAGATTGGGGGTGATGCCGATATGATGTTAGAGACGCTCCGTGAAGAAGTTTGGAAGTGCAACTTAGAGCTGCCAAAAAACGGACTGGTCAAAATGACCAGTGGTAATGTAAGTGGGCGTGATCCTGACACTGACCTGGTGGTAATCAAACCAAGTGGCTACCGCTATGAAGATCTGACCCCAGCCCATATGGTGGTAGTAGATTTAGAGGGCAAGGTAGTCGAGGGCACCTTGGTGCCTTCTATAGATACCAGCACCCACTTGTACGTCTACCGCCATCGGCCTGACGTATTTGGCATAGCTCACACTCACTCGCCGTATGCTTCCACTTTTGCTGTGCTAGGACAACCCATCCCAGCCTGTTTGACTGCCAGTGCTATGCTGGGTGGTGAGGTGCCACTGGGTGCGTACGTGCCCATCGGCGGCGAAGCCATTGGTGCTGAAATCGTCCGGAAGATTGGCAAATCACAGGCTATCATTATGCAGAACCATGGTATCTTCACCATCGGCTCGTCACCCTGGGTAGCGACTAAGATAGCAGTCGAGGTGGAGGAAATTGCCAAGATCACACATTTGGCGATGACACGTGGCCAGCCTATCCTCCTAACAGCGGAGCAGCTGGCCGAGATAGCTGCCCTGTATGCCAACCAGTATGGCCAACGTTGAAGCAAAAACCGGAGTGAACAAGCACATCGTGATCCTCGCCAGCCCTTAGGCTGCTAGCGCTAGAAGTGGCCAAAATACATTTGCGTACCGAGCTGTATGAGGGTGCAACGGAGAATATTTCCCTGGTTAGGTCGGTATGGGGAACTGCCCAATATCGTGTCAAGTTGAGCGTTTACTAAAGTTCATAGAGATCTTTTCGACTTGCCAGTGGTCAAGCTATAGAATATCATTAATTCCAATCTCCTCTTTTTGGTAGTAGGGAGCCTTTCACATGCGCGCTGCAGTGTACTATGGTGTCAACGACGTCCGGGTGGAAGAAATGCCTGTACCGGATATTGGGCCCGGAGAGCTACTAGTGCGTGTGGAGGCCAGCGGAATCTGTGGTAGCGATGTCGTGGAGTGGTATCGAAAGCACAAGATCGGCCAAGTGCCGGGCCACGAAATCGCTGGTCAAGTAGTGGCTTTGGGTTTGGGGGTATCGCAGTACCGGGTAGGGGACCGCGTCTTTGTGTATCATCATGTACCCTGCAATATCTGCCACCGTTGTCTAAACGGACACCATACGACATGTGAGACTTTCCACATCACTAACTTTTATCCCGGTGGCTTTGCAGAGTTCGTGCGGGTACCGGCTATCAATGTTGAGCGTGGTGTCTACCTGCTACCTGATAATGTCTCATATGAGGAGGGCACCTTTGTCGAACCTCTAGCCTGTGTCGTGCGCGGCATGCGGCTAGCACGAATGGAAGCTGGTCACAGTGTGCTAGTAATAGGTAGCGGGATTGTTGGGCTGCTGCACATCCAGCTGGCTCGTGCGCTAGCGGCCCGCCGGGTTATGGCGACCGATATAAACGATTATCGCCTGGATGCAGCGCGCCGATTTGGCGCCGATGTTGTCTGGCATGCTCAGGAGTATACACCTGAGCGATTGCGCGAGGTCAACAATGGTCGTCTAGCTGATCTTGTAGTGACGACTACGGGAGCATTGCTTGCATTGCAGCATGCTCTACGCTCAGTCGAACCAGGCGGTACTATTCTATTCTTCGCTCTCACCGGCCCTGGGGATACGCTGCCTTTTTCCGTCAACGATCTGTTGCTCAAGGAGATCACATTCGTTGGCTCATATTCCGGTGGCCCAAGGGATGCTGTCGTAGCCTTGGAGCTAATTCGTACTCGGAGTGTGCGTGTAGCCGAGATGATCACCCACCGCCTGAGTTTGGCCGAAATCCAATTGGGTTATCAACTGGTGGCTCAAGCACGTGATTCAATCAAAGTGATCATCGAGCCGCAACGCTAATGAGCACCTGGCATAAGCATATAAAGTTTTCTCTTGAAAGTCGCATATGGCAGTTTAGGGATGTTGCAACCGTGCGGATGTCCTGTCCTTGAGGATGAGCCCGCGTCGGATGTCGCCACCCCTAAGGACAGTGACGAAGAAGGCATCCGCCTACAGGTTTCTCGCTTTCTGGTGGATCGAAGGCTTCGAGTGCCTGAAATAAAAGAGGGGAGCTATGGCTGCGGATTTCATCTTGGGCGTTGATGTCGGGACCTCAGCCATCAAGAGCGCCGTCTTCGATATGAGTGGCCAGGAGCATTGGACCGCTTCGGCGAAAAGCGAAACGTTGATGCCAATGCCAGGTTGGGCTGAGCAAGATATGGAAGTTGTTTGGCAAACCGTGAAGCACACCATAGCTCAAGTGATGGCACAAAGCGGGCTCCAAGGGAGAGATATCGTAGCGATCGGTATCACTGGACAAGGGGATGGAACCTGGTTGATTGGGCACGATGGACAACCCGTCCGACGTGCCATTATCTGGCTGGATGGTCGCAGCGGGGATCTGGTAGCGCGTTGGTTATCTGAAGGGTTAAGTCAACGCGTTTTTGCCATCACTGGCACGGTGCCCAACCCTGCTAGTCAATCGTCGCAGTTGTGTTGGCTGGCTGCTCACGAACCTGAGGCACTTGCTAGGTCTCGCGCCGCCGTCCACGCCAAAGATTGGGTTTTTTTCCGGATGACGGGCCACGTCTCCAGCGATGAATCGGACGTATCACACACTTTCTTCGACGTTCGACACCGCACTTACTCTGAGCAGGTTTTGGCCCTGCTTGGTCTTGAGGCCTGGCAGTCACTCCTGCCACCGGTCTATGCGGCGTATGAAAATAAGGCACCTCTGCAACGTCGCGTCGCCGACGAGTTGGGGTTAGCACCTGATACCCCGGTTGTTGCTGGGCCGTTCGATGTGGCCGCCGCTGCTCTGGGTGTCGGGGCATTGGAGGCAGGTGACGCTTGCTCCATCATCGGGACGGCGGGTATCCACGAAATGGTGCTTGACCGACCGTTGACTGACCCACCTGGCATTGGCTATACCATGTGCTATGCGCCTCGCGATCGGTGGCTCCGTGTATTGCCCGCTATGAGTGGTACGCTAAGTGTGGATTGGTACATTGAACATTTCTGTCAGGAGGATCTCCTTGCCGCCCAGCAGCATAGGCAGGACATATACAGCTGGTTGGAGGAGAAAATGGGTCTCATCCCTGCCGGTGCGGGTGGGGTTATTTACCATCCTTTTATCAACCCCAGTGGTGAGCGTGCTCCATTTGTGAAGCCGACGGCACGTGCCCAGTTCTTCGGGTTAAGCATTGTTCACACACGTTATCACCTGTTACGTGCCGTTTATTAAGGGGTGGCTCTGGCTTTGCGCGACTGTACGCACATATGGCCGCTGAGGTCAACGCAGTAAGGTTGGCTGGAGGAGGTGCTCGCAGTACGTTCTGGGTGCAAATGCTGGCAAATGTTACGGGGAAGACGATGAGACTATTCGAAGGGGTCGAGCTAGGTGCCAAGGGAGCTGCAATAAATGCAGCTGTGGCGGTTGGCCTGTTTTCTGACTATCACCAGGCAGTCGCCGCGATGGTTCGTCCAGTGAGTGAGTGTTTGCCTGAGCCTGGATGTGCTGCCCAGTACGCGCGCATCTACTACATCTTCCGGCGCCTTTACCAGGCGACGTGGGATGTTTGGGATGAAATGGCGGAAATTGCACAATCTACGTGACAGGAGCTGGGTGCTGGCGCTCAGATTAGCGTGGGGCATAGTGTAGCTTAACGTAACTCTAGCGAACGAGGTCGGTATTTAGATTGTGAGGGAGCAGGCACAGTTACGTCGTTGATGGCGGCCCGGCGGTGGAAAGTAAGTTTGAGATCATCGCTGGGGCAGATTGGCAGATTAAAAGGATCTTAGCAATTCAATGAGAGGTGGAGAATTATGGAAGATACAATGAAAGCTGTGATGGTCTATGCGTACGGGGACTTTCGTCTCGAAGAAGTGCCCAGACCTCACGCTGGTCCTGGCGAGGTGGTTATTCGCGTCGGCGGTGCAGGCATTTGCGCTGCCGACCGCAAGTTTTACACGCACGGCCCCTGGAAGCTACCTTTCCCCTTTATCACCGGCCATGAGGTAGCCGGCATAGTGGTTGAGTTAGGTGATGGTGCTGCTGAGAAATTTGGCCTTACTCTCGGCGACAGAGTGGCCGTCGAACCAGTCATCCCTTGTACGCGATGCTGGTACTGCCAGCGCGGCGCATATCAGCTTTGTACCAATCAGCAATTTATTGGCGTCACTATCAATGGTGGCTGGGCGGAGTATATGCGCCTGCCAAGCAACGCTCGCATCTATAAAGTGCCACAGCATATCCCTCTTATCGAAGCAGCTATGGCTGAGCCGGTGTCTTGCAGTGCGTATGCTGTCGAAAAAGCAGGGGTTGGTCTTGATGATGCGGTTGTCATCGCAGGTTTGGGTCCCATTGGATTGTCTGCATTGCAAATAGCGCGCCTTAAGCATCCGCGTATGCTGATCGCCTTGGACACGCAGGATGTTCTTCTTCAGATTGCCTCGGAGATGGGTGCCCATGCAGTTATCAACGTGAGCAAGGTGGATGTGCCAGCTGAAATCCGCAAGTTGACTGACGGTCGGGGTTGTGATCTATACATGGAAATGTCGGGGCAGCCAGCCTCGATAAATACGGGGGTCGAATCCTTGCGTAAGGGTGGCAAACTCTTTATATACGGGGTCTATTCTCAGCCCGCGACAGTGGACTTCAACCAGATAGGGGAATTCAAGGAGTTGGTGATTCAAGGTGGGCACTTAAGCCCGCACTATTTCCCGGTTGCCATCCGCTTAATCGCCAGCAGTGTAGTCAACACTAAGCGTATGGTCACCCATGTCTTTGAGCTCAAAGACTTTGTGAAAGCTGTCGAGCTAAAGCTTCAGAAAGATATGCAAGAACCAGTGATCAAAGTCTCCTTTGATCCGTCAGGCGGCCAACTGAAGTGAATCTCCAGATAGTATCTAGAGCGGCTGGATGAAACCTTTCATGCTGAACCACACGGCTGAATGCGGTTGGTAACTTCCAGAGGTTCGTTTCAACATAACCAAGATAGCAGCTTCCACAAGGGTTGTGGTGAAGATCTGTGCGCTCAGGGTCTTATTTTGTTTGCTCTGATCTCACTACGCGAGAAAAAGCACGCAGGATAAAATAGCAGGAGGTAGCACCAGCATCTTGATGGCCAAGTGTCCTGGTTCCCAACCGACTTGACCGTCCAACCTTAGCAACTAGATCGCGAGTGGACTCCATGCCTTTCCTGGCAGCGACTTCGAAATCAGCCAAAGCGTCTGCAAGGGGCTTACCATTTTGTTCTGCTTCTTCCAACGACGCAACAGCTGGGGCAAGGGTGTCGAGCATCGTCTTGTCGCCCACTTCAGCTTTACCGATCTCCCTAACCCCTTTTTCCGCCGCTTCAAACATTTTTACCAAATCAGACAGTTTGAGCTCCTCCTTGCCGGTGGCTTCCTGTGCCAATCGGAGAAACATAGTCCCATACAAGGCTCCCATCGCTCCGCCGACAGAGTTTAGCACTATCATCCCCACACTTTTAAGGATGGTTCCGATGTCCTTGTTCTCATAATTAGGCAGTTGTTTCCGGATATCGCGAAAGCACTTGGCCATATTGACGCCGTGGTCACCATCCCCTATGGCACCATCCAGCTCCGACAGGTACTCTTTCTCCTGTTCGAGAGTATCGCACATATCTTTTATGATGCGTAATATATCGTCAGACGTTATCTTATCAGCCATAACTGCCTTGCCTCAGAGTCGGTAGTAGGGCGTATCGGCCGGTGCGTCAAGTAGGGATATTATCTCGGAATCAAGCCGTGTGAGAGTGATAGAGAACCCTGCCATTTCCAAAGCTGTGAAAAATTCACCCACATACGAGCGTGCGATATGAATGTTCTCTGCATTGAGCACCTGCTTAACCCTTCGGTAGACAATGTACAGCTCTAATGCCGGTGTAGCTCCCAAACCATTGATCAGAACGGCCACCTCATCTCCCGGTTTGAAGGGGAGATCTTCGATTATCTCCAGGGTCATCCGCTCCGCGATTTGGTCAGCTGGTACCATCTTGATCCTTGCAGTGCCAGGCTCTCCATGATGCCCTACTCCATATTCAATCTCATCGTCGGCTAGCACGAAGGTGGGGCTTCCTTTGGCCGGTACCGTGCAAGGTGCCGAGGCCACCCCAAGGGTGCGAGTGTTTTGATTAACCTTCTCCGCAACAGCCTTGCATTCCTCCAACGTTCCTCCTGACTCGGCCTTTGCACCCACAGTCTTCCAGATCAGAAATTCACCTACGACCCCACGCCTGTTATTTATCCTCTCTTTGGGAGCTGAGGCGATATCGTCTGTTGCAATCGCTTGCTCGACTGGTATACCCTCAGCTCTGGCCATCTCGGCGGCCAGCTGGAAATTCATCACGTCGCCAGCATAGTTCCCTAGTAGAAAGAGTACCCCCCTCCCGCTATTGACCGCTTTCGCTGCTTCCAAGATTGCGTTCGGGGGGGGAGAGGTAAAGATCTCGCCTACGGCCACTGCGTCGAGCATACCTTTACCGATGAAACCTATAAAGGCCGGCTTATGACCTGAGCCGCCACCTGTGACAATCCCCACTTTGCCCTGTACTGGCGCGTCAGTTCTGACAACAGCCCTGACAGACTCCATCTTGCGCACATAGCGAGAATGCACGGCCAGAAAACCTTCCAACATCTCGTCTACAACGTCAAATGGGTCATTGATGAATTTCTTCATAATAAGAAAGCCTCCACAGAACTGGCTACACCTCTACCGGAGCGATAGGGTCGCCTCGACTCGCTTCCCATCCGCTCCGAATAGGACGATCCGCTCCAAAGGGCATTCGACCCACACCTCATTCTCCAACTGGTGACCAAGGTAAGGATCAACTTTTGCCTTTAACTGGTACTCCCCAAGCTGGATCACCATTAGATACTGGCCGCCAACTGTGATCGCCTTGCGGACAATCCTTCCCAGCACGGAAGTGGACGTTTGCCCGCGCTGCAATCGGATATGCTCAGGACGGATGCCAACTGTAACCCGTTTGTGTTGGCTAGCAGCCTGCACCCGCACTGGTGCAGCGAACAGAGGCGAAATGAGATCTTGACCATCCTCGGTAGACCTGAGCTCATGATCCAAGAAATTCATCCCTGGGTTGCCGAGAAACCACCCACCAAACATAGTGCTGGGCTGATTATAGAGAATTCTAGGAGTTTCGACTTGCACGATCTCGCCGTCTTTCATCAGTGCGATCTGGTCTGCCAAGCTCATCGCATCGGTCTGATCGTGCGTAACATATATTACGGTTTTCTGCAGCTGCCTGGTCATCTCCCTGAGTACTCGCTTGAGCTGGGCCTTCGTGC
>JASFBB010000033.1:0-5726 GCA_036172345.1 Anaerolineae bacterium | reverse complement strand
GCGCCGTCACCGTGCTGCCGGTGTACATACCCAGGAAGCGTCCCCCGCCGGCGTTGAGCCAGCTTGCCAAGGCAGTGGGGCTGTCCACTTGCCAATCCTCCACCGACAACGGCAGCGGGATGTGTGTCACCGGTGGTATGTGCTGGATGGTATGGACCTCACCACCTGGTTCGACCCGCACAAAGTACAACCGTCGCGACTGCGGCGAGTAAAAGCGATAGATCCATTCGATGGGCCGCCCTACGAGATTGACTGCGGTCTGTTCCCAGCTACCGCGACAGGAGACCAGTTGTGCATCCGCGCGCCAACCACGTGCTACCACCTCAGCTATAATGTACATGCGGCGTGCCGTTTGTTCCGCCGCCACAGGTGTGTAGGTCGGCAAAGGGGTCGGCGCAGCTGCTTCCCATGCAACGGCCGACGGCGTCAGATGCGCAGCCGCCCGCAGGGTCAGGAGAGCCGCCGCCAAGAGCACAGCCACCGCTCCCCACACGGCAAACAAGATCATCACATCGCGACGCGTGAGCCCCATCATCGCTTCATGATCACCGGTAAGCGCACTTTGCGCACGTCGTCATACGGATCTACACCTGACCACCGAGTCGGCGTTGGGATCGGGGCTGGGGGTGTGCCCGGCTCGGGCGTCGGCGTTGGGGTCGGGAACGACGAGGTATCCGTGATGACATAGCCGCGATAATAGATGTCCCAATCGCTTTTTTCATCAAAGGGGTTTCCGCCCCACAGCCCCATATGCACCAGATGCAGCCGCCCATCCGGCCAGAAAGCGAGCCGCGGATTGGCTGAAGCATCCTCAGTCACCCCATCGTCAGGATCGTAGTTCAGATCGTGGGTGATCAGCACCGGTGTCTGCCAGCTGATGACACCGCTGACACTGATGCCGCTCACATAACCGATCACATAAATAGTATTCTCACCCACCATCTGCTCCGTGTGCCAAGCGACGGCAGGCAGACTGCCGTGCAATGCAATGCTAGGACGCAATGTTTGTTCTTCGGCAATACTATTCAGAGGAGACGGATACAAGTATTCATCAAAGGAAACGCCCGGCAACGCCTTGCCCTCCCCTCCGCTACATCCGGTCAGCCACGTCGAACCGTTGTCACCACTGTGTTCGTAGGCCATCTGAAACTTTGCGTCGGACGGCTCAGAACTAACCTGCCACATATCCCAGACCAGGTACACATGGCTGCCACTTGCTGCAATGGATGGCTTGATGTAGGGTTGGCCCGTGCCACCGGTGAATTTATAGTCGAGAGGGGCCTTCCAGCTGCATTGCGTATTTGGCCATGTGTTATTGCCCAGATCACTATCGCTACTGTATTTAATGCTTCGCGAGGATTCGTCGTCCATATATTCGTACCACACCAAATGCAGCCGACCATTGCCGCCCCCACCGCTGCTCCAGACCAGTGAAGGGCTATATGAACCCGGACCTGTCGTTGGAATTTGGAATGGGGAAAAATCCCGATGCTTGTAATAGAGCCCAGAACCACTGCCTGCCTCTGCCTTACGCCAGACGAAGTGCAGCACTCCACCCCCATCATAGGCCACGTCTGGGTTGCTGAGCGTGGCGCCGCTCTCTTGACGTACTATTTGAGGCGGTTGGCAGAGATCCGGGAAAGCGGCCAGCTCGCAGGTGCTCATCTGGATAGTATCGCACTGTTCGTCTTGACTACGGCACAAGACCCACACCACGGCCACCTGCGATGAGCTCGACGGGTGGAAGACCAGACGCGGCTGTTGCGCCCACTGGGTGGCCGTCGCCGTGAAGACGTACACCTGACGTTCCCAACCGGTGATAACGTTCGCCGACTTGAGTATAATGTGCCCTACCTGCGCAGTGTCCGGTTTGCTGTCATAGCCCAAGCTCCACACCGCGGCAACCCATTTGCCATCTGCACTGGCATCTAAATCCGCGTCCGCCGACTTGAGGCCCAGTTCGGCGCGCTTGGAGAGATTGATCGGCTTGTTGCCCAAATCGCCCTCCGGGGTAGCGAGCAGAGGCAACGCCAGCAGCAGCATAAGAAGCAGGGCAAGCGCCAGCGGCCAGACCAGATGGTGACAATGTCGATTCCGCATCGGATGTTCATCTTCTACGATATGAGAACCCAGTGCTGTATCCATCAGTACAAATCCAGATTCACCCAGTATTGTATGCCAGGGCTGACGCGCTTGGTCGTCAGCGCGTTGTACAGGTCGGCGCCGTCCCACCACTCGGCGTAGATCACGTACTCGCCCGGCTCGATGTTGTAGAAGCCATAGGTCGAGTCATGAATGCTGTAGGTGGTCAGCATGGCGCCGTTCTGCCGATAGGCCCACACGCGCACCCCCTGTTTCTGGATGCGTTGACCGTTCTGGATGATGCGCAGGTTGCCGCGGATCACCGCCTTGGTCTCCTCTAGAGGTGGTAGCGGCTGCGTGGTGCACACCTCCAGCGAGATATTGTCCAGGTAGAACTCGGTGGCAAAACACGTCGGGCCGAATTCCATACAGTCGAGCGCGTTCGAATCATCATAGAAGTAGATCTGTAAGGGCTGATTGGCGTAGTTGATTGGATTCTGCCCGGATTCACGCATCGCCTGTGCCAGATCCAGCTCGACGCGATAATGCTCATCACAGACGCTACTACACCCCTCATCACCCCGAGCAATAACGGTCGGCGTCGAAACTAATGTAGGTGTGATGCCGGTGGTGCGCAGCACAACGCGCAATGTATCTGTGATCTCACGCGTGTTCATATAGTTGACGCTCTTCCACAAGCGTAACTTCATTGTGGTGGTCTCGTTAATCCAATCTGGCATCGTGAACTCCTGGTAGCACCATGGACGCGTGAAACCGCTGCCGGTCTGGTAACTGGCCATGCGCAACCCCAAGCTCCCTTGATAAGGATTGTTGGCCGAGATGTTCACTCCTGAGGGCGGATACACCCAGGCGGTCTGGTAGCCGGGATTCTCCTCAAAATCTCCATTCTTCAACAGCGGTGCATAAGGCGGTGTGCAGATCATCAGGCCAGGTGGATAGGGCTCCGGCGGCGCCGTGACGGCACAGGCGGATTGATCCATCGCCTTGGTGGGCACAAAGTTGGGATCGGTAGTAAGCAGGATCCTGGAGAACCAAACACCATCCTCTCGCATATAGACGTTGATGATGTTAACGCCAGCCGAGACACCGCTGAGAATGGCCCGTGAGCCATCTGTGCGTGTGTTCGACCATCGCGCCGTGTCGGTATCGTCCAGATCGATGCGGCTCGAAGTACTCTGTATCGCGCCGTTCAGGCCGACGTGAAGCGAATCGCCGGAAGTGTTCGGACCGGCGCCGTAGACCCAGACATAGTAGTCACCCGCAGTGGCAAAGTTGATCTGGTATTGCAACTCTGGGCTGGTGGTAGTGATATTGCTGTCAATAGTAGCGCCACTATCCGGCAGCACCTGCATCACACGATAGCCACTCTTGGTCACCTCCTGCCACTGCTTCGAGCTGCGCGGCACGTTCTGCACGTGGTTGGCGGCATCCACCACCACCAGCCCGTCACGTTCCAACACCTCACCGCATCCAGAAAGGTTGGCCGGATCGAGACACAGATGGAAATTGTCAAAGCGCACTGTGTTCGCCGCGGTGGCGTTGGCAGACAGATTGGCTAACCCAACCAACACAGGATCGCTCATCGTGATAATGAAAGTGTTGAAATACACCCAGTCGCTCTCAGCCGGGGGCACATTGCTCGTGCTGGCATGGTAGACGGCAAACTCATTGCCGTAGCGTACAATGCGCACCCACACAGGCAAGCTCAGTCCACTGGTGTTGGGGATCACACTGGCGCTGACGCTGCCGCCATTGCTGGTGCGGCGACCGACTTGGATGCCGTTCGATTTGGAACGCATCACGTATAGTTTGCGCGCGGTCGAACTGGTCGATTCGCGCACTTCTAGGCCAAAACGCGCCCAGCCGTCCAGCGTGCCATTGGGCAGGTTGCCCTGATACGTCAGGCGCACTGATACATCGAAATCGCCCGCTATTTCCTGATAAACCAGGTAGTGTCCCGCGTTGGAAGCATTGTCATCGTTGCGAATGGGGCTGCTGCCCTGGCTGGTCAAGCTGATCACATCATTGGCCAGGGCATAGCTGGCCGTGGGCGGCGTGTCGTTCGCCGTGCCATAGGCAATCGCATTCCAGCCAGGCGACCACGTGCTGTCCAGCTCGGCATCGGTCGTCAGCGCTTCGTCGATGCGTGAGGCACACGTAGTCGGCTGTACGATGACATGCGCCATATTGTTGGCAAAGCTGCCACGATCGCTCTCGAGAATGTACTGCGAGGTGTTCGTACGTGCATAGATATGATGTTGCCCACCACCGTAGAGCACGATCTCCTGTACCAAGGTTGTGGTGCTATACGGCCCCAGCGAGTCGAGCCATAGCTTAAAATCGCCCGGCGGATAGGGTACCATAACATCCGGCACATGCGCTGGATCTACATAGATGTCAGTGTCAAAATAGGTGCCGGCCAGTGTCACCGTCGAGCTATTGCGCACCGTGATGGTAATGGGAATGGCGGCGTTGAAAACTGGATTGGGCGGCAGCTCGATACCAACCACTTCCAGATCAGCTGCAACGATCGAAAGCTGGGTGCCTCCTGCCCGCGTGCCCCCCAATCTGGACTCCAGATCAAATGGCCCTCCCATACGGCTGAATCGGTTCAGGTCATACACGAACGTCGCCTGGCCATTGCCGTCCGTCTGGATGGAACCGATCAAGAGCCCATCCAGAAACAGGTTATAGACTGTGTAGGCAGCGTGCCCCATCAGATTGATGTGGATAACCGTACCAGGCTGCACCACACTGCCCTCGCGCACAGTGATCTGAGGCACGGCGCGCACAGTGAGAGTGCGCGTCGCCACCACCTGGTCCGCCGAAATATCATAGGAACGCAACGTGTACGTGGAAGCTTCTGTGGCCGTAATTGGGATGATGTAAGAAGTTTGTGCATAACCGTTGTCGTCTGTGGCGATGGACGGCGTCACAATCCAATCTACAAAATACAGCCGATAGTTGCGGTTGGGCAGATGCTTGAACATCTGGATCTCGATGGGGCTGCCAGCCGGCCAGTCATAGCCTCCCACCACGTTCAGATAAGGTTCTGCCGGGGTCGAGATGGTGATGTTAGCATGCCCAATAGGGATGCCATTATCATACGAGACGATTGTGTAATAGCCGTTAGGTGGTACAGTGTCGGGGAAGGTGGCCGGCACGTTACAAAAGATGGTCGCGATGCTGCGTCCTTCCTCATCCGTCATGAAAGAGCCAGCCGATTCACCGTTGCAACGCACCTCATAGCTGCGGTTGGGCGCATGACGGCGCAGGTTAGCGCGCAGGACGACACCGGCCGGCCAGGTGTTGCCACCCTGCACCAGGATTTGTGGCGTCGTGACCGAGAGGAAGGTGTATGCGACGCGCGGTGAGACGGTGCCCTGCAGCAAAGACTCGATGTCGTAGAAGCTGGGCAGCTCGCGCGGCGGCGTGTCGCTGGGGATTTGCCACACAAAATCAACATCTCCATACTCGTTCGTGACATCAGTGGTGCCAATATGTGCACCGTTGAAGTAGATATCGTAACGTTGGTGTGGCTCGTGGCTGCGCACCTGGATGGTGATTTGACTGCCCGCCGGCCAGGTGTTGCTATCGGCGATCAGCAAGGTGGGTTGGCTGAT
>JASFBB010000032.1:0-4343 GCA_036172345.1 Anaerolineae bacterium | reverse complement strand
GATGGAGGCGCAGCTACGCGCAGAACGCAACCTGCTGCGGGTTCTGATCGACAACTTGCCAGACTTCATTTATGTGAAAGATACCGAAAGCCGCTTTCTCGTGGGAAATGTTGCACTGGCGCAGTTAATGGGCGTTGCCACTCCGGGTGAGCTGCTCGGCAAGACCGATTTCGACTTCTATCCTCCGGAACTGGCCGAAAAGTTCTATCGGGATGAGCGCCATATCTTAGAGACCGGCCAAGCCTTGCTCAACATCGAGGAGCTGGCGCGAGATGCACAGGGTCATTTGGTGTGGCTTGCGACTACGAAGGTACCCCTGCGCGATGCCGAAGGCAAGGTGAGCGGCATTGTTGGTATCGGGCGTGATATCACACAACGCAAGCGTGCTGAGGAAGAAACACGTCGCAGTCTAGGGCGCTTGCAGTTGATGAACCGCGTGTTGATAGCAGCGGCCGCGACGTTGAACCCCTATCAAGTCCTGGAAGCAATATGCACGGAGCTGGCACAAGCACTCGACTTGCCACAAGCAGCATTTGCGTTGCTCACCGAAGATCGCCAGGCGTTGCGGGTAGTAGCCGAATATCGTCGTCCAGATCGCCCATCGGGATTGGGGGCGGTCATCCCTGTTGCCAATAATCCAGCTACGCAGGAGGCGCTCACCACCCGTGCCCCGGTCATCATTCCCGATGCACAGACAGATGCACGCACAGCCGCCGTGCATGATCTCCATCGTGCCCGTGGCACAGTCACCTTAATGATTGTGCCGTTGTTAGTGCGGGATCAGGTCGTTGGCACATTGGGTCTGGATGCTGTCGAACCACGTCAGTTCACTGAGGAAGAGATCAACCTGGTGCAAGCAGTGACGGCGGTGGCGGGTCATGCATTGGAGAATAGCCGCTTATACGAAGCGGCACAAAAGGAGCTGGCCGAAAGAAAGCGAGCGGAGGAAGAGTTGCGCTATGCCAAGGAAGCTGCCGAAGCTGCCAGCCGTGCCAAGAGCCAATTCCTGGCTAATATGAGTCATGAGATCCGTACTCCCATGAACGCCATTCTGGGTATGAGCGGTTTATTGCTCGATACGCCGCTCAGCAAAGAGCAGCGGGAGTATGCCGAAACGGTGCATAACAGCGCTGGATTGTTGTTACAGATTATCAATGATATCCTGGATTATTCCAAGATCGAAGCGGGACGATTGGAGTTGGAGATGCTCGACTTCGATCTGCGCGTCGCTGTCGAAGATACCGCTGATATGTTGGCCATTGAAGCTCAGCGCAAGGATCTGGAATTTGCCTGTCACATTGCTGCGGATGTGCCGGCGCGTGTGCATGGCGACCCAAGTCGTCTGCGCCAGATTCTCACTAACTTGATTGGCAACGCGATCAAGTTTACTGAGAAGGGCGAGATAGTCCTGCGCGTTACGCGTGAGCAAGAGACCGCCACCCATGTCACGGTGCGCTTCGTGGTGCAGGATACTGGAATCGGGATCCCCAAAGATCGTTTCGACCACCTCTTTCAGTCCTTCTCGCAGCTAGACGCCTCTACGACGCGCAAATACGGCGGCACCGGGTTAGGGTTAGCGATCTCAAAACGGCTTGCTGAACTTATGGGAGGGCGGATCGGCGCCGAGAGCGAAGTGGGTAAAGGTTCTACGTTCTGGTTCACAGCCGTTTTTGAGAAGCTGTCTGGGGAGGCCGAGGCAGGACAGGACTCCGCTCCGGGGTTACCCAATTGGCTGCGCGGAGGCCGTGTGCTGATTGTGGATGATAGTGCGATCAATCGTCTGATCCTGCGCGAGCAATTGCGCCTTTGGGGATGCCATCCAGAGGAGGCCGCGAGTGCTGGTGAGGCGTTACAGAAGCTGCTCCAAACGGTCGAGGAGGGTGAAGGATTATATCGGGCGGTGTTGCTCGACATGCAAATGCCGGATATGGACGGCGAGATGCTGGCCCATTCTATCCGCACCAACCACGACCTGGATTCAGTTGTACTGGTCATGCTTTCCTCGATGGATCGGCGTGCTGAAGCTGATCAGTTGCGCTCGATTGGCGTGGATGCCGTGCTTACCAAGCCGGTGCGCAGCCGTCAATTGTTGGATGCTTTGATTGTAGCTGGCCGTCGGCGTGCCACTCGTCCATTGCCGACCACACCCTTGCCCGCCCTCCCGGAAGGCAAAACGGTTGAGAGTCCGCCTAAGGTGCGCATCTTGCTTGCCGAGGACAATGTGATTAATCAAAAAGTCGCACTGCGGATGCTGGAAAAGCTGGGTTATCGGGTGGATGTGGTGGCCAATGGTCTAGAAGCGGTGCGAGCATGGCAAACTATCCCTTATCACCTGATCTTGATGGACGTGCAGATGCCTGAGATGGACGGTTTCGAGGCGACCGCGTTGATCCGCAAGCAAGAGCGTGGTACGGGCCGCCACGTGCCTATTATTGCTATGACTGCCCACGCTATGAAAGGCGACCGTGAGCGTTGTCTGGAAGCAGGGATGGATGGGTATATCGCCAAGCCGGTGCAATTCAAGGAGTTGGAGGAGACGCTCCAGCGCATCTTAGAGCAGCTCTCAGCCCCTCCATCGGGTGCAGAGCCTTCAGGCGCTTTTGACATACAAGGGGGCTAGCATAACTTGCTCCGCTCCGTAAGCCATGCTAAAATACAGAGGTTAGAGAGTTAGAGAGCGTTCCGGGGTCGTCTAACGGTAGGACAGCGGCCTTTGGAGCCGTATGTCGAGGTTCGAGTCCTCGCCCCGGAGTTTTTATCCACAGTGCGTGCCATATTTGACGGTAAGTCCGCATAACATATCCCTTGTGTAGTGGCCCTTTTATAATCTATAATTATCTGTGGACACCCTCTGACCACAATCTGACCATGATCGAAGCTCACACTTCCAATTCTATATTTTGGTGAAGTTGTCAGTTGGAAGCACTTTAGACGAATTTGAGCTCTTTGAAGCCTGAGCCATGAAGCTCGATTGACCAATATATTGTGACGTGCTATTATTATGTCTAAATTGTCATCTCGCTCTCCACGGAGGGATGCCACTTATGCACGCTTTGGTGACGGGCGGGGCCGGTTACATCGGTTCTCACTTGGTCGATGAGCTGCTCACGAACGAGTACCGGGTGACTGTCCTCGACAATCTCAGCACCGGCAAAATTGCCAACATCCAACATCACTTTGAGAATTCTCGTTTCCGTTTCGTGTGTGACTCGCTCCTCAATGCCCCCCTGGTCGACCGTTTAATCGCCGAATGCGATGTGGTTTTCCACCTCGCAGCGACGGTAGGTGTCAAATATGTGGTGGAGAATCCTTTGCTTTGTATTGTCACCAACGTGCGTGGCACAGAGGTCGTGCTCGAATCGTGTTACCGATATTGGCGGCGCGTCGTAATTGCTTCCAGCTCCGAGGTGTACGGCAAATCGGAGAAGGTGCCCCTGAGTGAGGAAGATGACAGCCTGTTGGGTCCCACAGCTGTCGGGCGTTGGTCTTACGCACTGAGCAAAGCGCTGGACGAACACCTTGCCTTTGCCTATCATCGTCAGGGGTTGCCTGTAAGCGTCGTGCGCTTTTTTAACTCCTATGGGCCGCGGTTGGATCCGCGCGGCTACGGCAGTGTGGTGGCTCGCTTTATCGGCCAAGCGCTCTCCGGACAACCTATCACCGTCTACGATGATGGTCGCCAGACGCGTTGTTTCACTTTTGTCAGTGATACTGTACGTGGCACATTGATGGCGCTCTCGTCATCCAAAGCAGAAGGCAAGGCACTCAACATCGGCACGGACCACGAGACCGCCATCGGTGATCTCGCGCATATGATCCGTGAGATTACTGGTGCGCGTGTGGACATTGTGCATATCCCATATCGTGAAGCATATGGGCCGCAATTTGAGGAAACACGGCGTCGTGTGCCAGATGTGCGCAGGGCGCGTGAACTTCTCGGTTTTGAGGCACAAGTGCCCCTAGAAGAGGGGCTTCGGCATACCATCGGATGGTTCAAAAGCCAGCTCGATTGAGCTCACACTCAAGGTAGCCTTTTATGCCCACACGTCTCAGCACCATCTGCAATAAGGTGATCGAGGCGGGATGGTTGGCTGCCGTCGTGCTTGTCCCGCTCTGGTTCAATATCTACTCGGCACGCACTTTTGAACCCGATAAGATCACCTTAATGCGCTCAATTGCCATTGTAATGGCATTGGCGTGGCTCATCAAGATGGCTGAGCAAGGATTCGGACGGACACGTCCCTCGCAACCTACGTCGGAGGTGAAGACTGCCACCGTTTTTCCCACCTGGGCCCAGAGGTTGTTCCGTGTGCCGTTGCTGGTGCCTCTATTGTTGGTGATCT
>JASFBB010000031.1:0-4951 GCA_036172345.1 Anaerolineae bacterium | reverse complement strand
CAGGCCTTCGCCATCCGCGCCGCATGCACAGCACAACCCTGCCCCGCGTTGTCGCATAAGGTCGTTCAGCGTTATACTCATGTTGAACAGAAATCCTGGGTTTAAGGGGCTGTTTTATGAAGCTCTCGGATCGTTTGACGGCAGAGGGTATCTTATACACCGATCAGTATCAGCTGACGATGGCGCAGCTGTACTTTCGCTATGGGTTGCACGAGCGACAGGCCGAATTCGAGCACTTCTTCCGCAGCTATCCGGACTATGGGTCGCACCAGGCGGGATACTGCATCAACGCCGGCCTGGCTTGGCTGTTGGACTGGATGAAGGAGGCACGTTTCCGCGACCAAGACCTGGAATATATGCGCCATCATCGCGGTCAGACGGGACGGCGCCTTTTCCAGGACGACTTTCTGGAGTGGCTGCGCGCGCACGGCAACTTTGATGGCATCTCGATGCGCGCCATTCCGGAAGGTCGTGTGGTGCATCCCAACGTGCCTCTGGTCGTGGTGCGCGGCCCGCTTGCTATGGCGCAGATTCTGGAGACCCCTTTGCTCAACCAGCTGAATTACCAGATCCTCATCGCCACCAAAGCGAACCGCATTCGGGAGAGCGGGCGCGGGCGGCTGTTGCTCGAGTTCGGGGTGCGCCGCGCCCAGGAACGCGGTGCCATTGCCGGGGCGCGCGCGGCGCTCATCGGTGGCGCGGATTTCACCTCCAACGCCGGCATCTCTCATGTGCTGGGTTTCCCCCCTAAGGGCACCCATGCGCACAGTATGGTGCAGGCTTTTATGGCGTTGGGTGAAGGCGAGCTGGGTGCGTTTCGTGCTTATGCCGAACTGTACCCCGATGACTGTCTGCTGTTGGTGGATACAATCGACACCTTGCAGAGCGGCCTGCCCAATGCCATTAAGGTCTTTGAGGAACTGCGTCGCAAAGGCCACCGCCCGCTTGGCATCCGTCTCGATTCAGGTGACCTGGCCTACTTGAGCATTCAGGCTGCCAAGATGCTGGATGCGGCCGGCTTCCCCGATACCGTGATCGTGCTGTCGAACAACCTCGACGAGCTGGTGGTCTGGCAGATCATCACCCAGATTCAAGAGGAAGCACCGCGCTACGGTCTGGAGCCCGACCATGTCATCCGACGGCTGGTGTTTGGTGTCGGCACGCGCTTGATCACTTCGGCCGGCCACGCGGCGCTCGATGGCGTCTATAAGCTGGTGGCATTGTGGGATCGCGATCGTTTCGTCCCGACACTCAAAGTCTCCGAGACACCTGAGAAGACACTCAACCCCGGCCATAAGCAGGTGTGGCGCATTTACGATGCGCGTGGCAAGGCCACCGCGGATTTGTTGTGCCTGGAGGATGAGGATCCAGGCACCATGCAAGAGATCATCCTGCGCCATCCCACCGAACCGGCCAAATATCGCATACTACCGCGCAGTGAAGTACAAGAGGTCGAGATGCTGCTGGTGGAAGTGCTGCGTGAGGGCAAGCTGGTCTACGACCTGCCCCCGATCAGTCGCATCCGCGAGGTGCGTCAAGCAGACGTGGCGCGCCTCGATCCCGGGGTGCGACGACTGGTCAACCCGCATGCGTACCACGTCTCGCTGAGTCAGAAGTTGTGGGAACTGAAACAACAGATGATCTATGCTGCCAAGAACCAACATTGAACCAGGTGCATCCGAGTGCTCTCACAAACGCGCCTGGATGAGTCCCCGTCGGCCGTTGACCATCCAATCCGGCTCCAGCCGGGAGAGTTGCGCGGCGTGTTCTTCGGATATGCCAACAATCAACTCGCCCTTAAGTGTGCGCAAGTTGGCAAAGGGGGCGGGAAAGTAGGCCGTGATGCGCTCAAAGGGGGTGTTCACAGGCCAGTGAGCATCCCCCAGAACGCGGCGATAGTTCACATCGCCTTTCAAGATCACAAAATCGGCGGCAGCGAGCTGGGCGCGCATATCTTCGGGCATCTCGAAGTAGAAGAGGCTGCTGGCGTAAAACCAATGCGTGGTCAGCACAAGATGACCGGTGCGCAGATAATCCCCCAGGCGCACACGCAGCGCTTCGGTGCGCTCGCCTCCGTGGCGGAGTGCTTCCAGGGCCGCTGTCACATCGGACACCATCGCATCTGAGACGAAGAAGGGCTGCGGCTTGAGGTGCATGATCACCCGCCGCACCAGCCGGTGACTCAGCAGAAAATCCACCAGAGCTAAATCCATCAGCAATTCGGTGCCGGCGTTGTCGGTGATGAGCGCCAGTATATGGCGCGGTTTCTGCGTCAAGTATTCCCAAATGGGGGGCGTATCGTCGATCAGCAGATTGGCTCTGTCCTCTTCCGGCCGCGATGCCCGCGCCAGCTCACCTGCCACGTTGTAGCTCAGATCAACGCGATTGCCCCACAGGCTGTAATGGAGCAACGCCTCAAAGCGCGCAAAGCCTTCGGAGGGCAGCTGCTCCAGCGCCCTCGCCACCAGGGTTGGGGCTGCATCGGGGCGCCATTCTACTTGCTTCTTGGCAGCGTAGGGGTCGAAAAGATGCCATTTCCCCGGCTGGAAATAGCGCGTTGCCTCCAGCACACGCCGGTAAAAGAACGCCTCGGCCCAGTACCATGGCACGTCTAACCACGAACGTCCGATATAAGGGCGCGCTGCCTCTTCCCAAAAACCGACATCCGGCGCCCTCTCGCGCAGACCCCGGATCTTTCCATCGGTGATCTCCCGCTTGAGCTCTTCCAGATCCCGGTTGATCTCCTCTGGAAATGCATTGAGCGCGATGATCTCTTCCACGATGGCCGGAATGCGATACTTAAAGGTGCGCCAAGCAAAGGAATCCGGATCAGAGGTCATGATGAGCGGGGGCAGGGCTCCTATATCGGGATGCCGGGACGCTGTGCCAGACACTTTCACGTTTTGCTCTTCCATCCCATCTTGAATAGTCGGAGCTTGATGACGCTTTAAAAGTGCCCGTGATGGGCACTCCGCGTCACGTAATATTACGCGGATAGGTGTGATGCGGGCAAGGTCGAGCGGTGCCACGGCTGCCTCTGGGTCGCCCAGGCGGCAGCAGCAGCGCGCGTGTGCACATCCAGTTTGGCGAAGATGGATTTCAGATGGCGTTTCACCGTGTTGGGAGTGATGACCAGCGCCTGGGCGATTTCCTTGTTGCTCAAACCCTGGGCCAACAACCGCAACACTTCCCACTCGCGAGCGGTCAGAGGGAATGGACACCCTTCGGCGCCGTGACCTGTCTGCAGCGCCTCGGCCACAGTGCGCAGAAAAACATGGCGATCGAAGGTTTGCTTTTCCAAACAAGCAAAGATATGGTGCTCAGAATAGGCATACTCGATCTCCTCTGGGGTTGCCACGCCGCTGACCACGATGGCGGGCACGTTGGACGCCCGGAGAGCTCCCAGCAATCGCATGCCGTCCAGGTTATGGCGGGGAGCACTCGCCCGGGTCAGCGACAGGTCTACCACTGCCAGATGATACCTTTTGCGCTGTAGGTATCCCCATGCCTCGCCAAAGCTGTTCGCGGTCTGCACCGTGTGTCCCGCATCGCCGAGCAGCTCGGTTAAGATGCTGCGCCATCCGGCATCATCTTCCACCAATAGCACATGCGCCGGTGATGTCTGTGCTTTCTCAACCCCGGTGGTGGAAGTGGGCGGGGAACTTGCCAGTGCACGGTGCACCAACCTGCGAAACTCGTCCCGATGGAATGCTTCCTTGCGCAAGCAACTGAACGCGCCGTATTCTTTCAATGCAGCGACAGCGATCTCCACCGTGGCGAAACCGCTCACCAGGATGCTCACACAACCCGGATCGTGGCGGCGCAGCGCTTCGAGCACCCGCAAGCCATCCTGATTACGGTGATCGGTTCCGCCCAGTGAGAGATCTACCACGGCCAGGCGATGCGGCTGTGCGCGGATGAGTGCCACGGCGGATTCCAGTTCGCCGGCCACCTCGACACTCAGCCCGAGGTCATTCAGCAGTTCGCTCAGCAGCTCCTGCCACGCCGGCTCGTCCTCGATCACCAGGGCAAGGATGTTTGTCATCTGCTTCCCGTTTCGCATGATGCCGCACATGGCAGTGTGAGGTAAAAGGTGGCGCCGTGGTGGCCATCGCTCTCGACTCGTACGCTGCCGCCCAGGCGTTGCATCCATGTTTTCACCCACCACAGGCCAAAACCGAGCCGGCCGGCCTGCTTCTCTTGAGGGGGCTTGCGCGAAAACTCGAGTTCAAAGATGCGCGCGTGCCATTCCGGCGGAATGCCTGGACCATCGTCGCGCACGGTGATCAGGATGCGGTTGCTGGAGTCCACCATACCGCTGATCGTGATGTTACCGTGTCCTGCCATCGCCTCGATCGCATTTTCCAACAGGTTGGTGAAGATCATAGCCAAGCTGCGTCGGCTGGCCCAAGCGGGCGGCAGGGTATCCAGTCCATCCAGCCGGACGGACACTTCGGGTGGTAATGCCGCCAGCGCGTCTTGCACGCATTCCAGCACCCTCACCGGAGTCAACGAGATGGGATGCAGGTGTGCCAGATTTGCACGCAGTGTGGCCATCGCCTGACTCGCGCTGCGCTCGATCTCCGCCAGGTTGCTTGCCAAATAGGCATCCTCCTCCAGGGCATCGTGACACTTGTCCTGAATTCCTTGCACACGCACCGGGATAGTGCCCAGCTGATTATTCAGCTGATGTAACAGATTGGCGGCAATATCCCCCACTGCAGCAAACGTTTCAGCAATGGCGCGTTGTTCTTGGGCTGCCTGCAACGCGCTCTGTCGCGCGGCATTTTGCAGGGCCAGGGCAGCGTAATGGGCGAGACATGAGAGCACCTTTTCATCCCACCCGGACTCGCTGAAGCGCTCGGCATCCGGCGCCGCACGATAGACACTCAAAGCGCCCATCGCCTCACCTCGTTCACCGGATCGGATTGGCACAATCAGAGCACTTTGC
>JASFBB010000030.1:0-7422 GCA_036172345.1 Anaerolineae bacterium | reverse complement strand
TTCCGATCTCTTCTTGCCCGCTGAAGCCGATGCCTACTCTGCACTGTTGGTGAGAGATTACGCCCAGGACAAGAAGCTGTCACTTGGCAAAGACATCGTAATTCTATCTGCCTCCGGGCAGGAAAAGCTGCGCATCGTCGGGCTGATCGCCAAATCCGGGCCTGGATTGCAAAACAACGGTGCCGTGGCAATTGTGCCTCTCAAGACAGCCCAGACCTTGCTCGACATGGACGGTGAATTGACACAGATTGACGTGCTGGCGAACCCGGACATCGCGGCAACTCCGCGGAAGCTGGAGGCGCTCAAAGAGGCGCTGACGAATGCACTGGGCCATAGTTATCAGGTGCTCTATCCGGCAGCGCGCGGACAAATCGTTGCACGTATGCTAGCCTCCTATCAGACTGGCCTGAGCTTCTTCAGCGCTGTCGCTTTGTTCGTGGGCGCTTTTCTTATCTACAACACGTTCACCATGACAATCGTCGAACGCACGCGTGCCATCGGGATGCTGCGCCTGCTGGGCGCGACGCGTGGACAGATCACCATGCTGGTGTTAATCGAAGCAGCTATCTTGGGCATCCTGGGCTCGATAGCAGGCGTAGGTTTCGGTATCCTACTTGCACGCGGTCTAAGTCATTCCGTAGCAGCGGTGACCGTCGTTGAAATTAGCACATTGCACATCCCACCGGATGGACTGGCATGGTCGCTGCTGGTCGGTGTAGGGATCACTTTAGTCTCGGCATCTCTGCCGGCTTGGCGAGCGCGCAACATCTCACCACTTGAAGCATTCCGCGGCTACGCACGATCATCAGGCACACAGCTCGCTCGCACCGGCTGGCCGTGGGGATGTTTGCTAATGTTGTTCGCCTATCTGGCCCTCTATCGCATCCCCTTCCGTCCCGAAGTGCAGGTATCTATCGGTATGGTCAGTGTGTTTGTCCTGCTTTTAGGTGCCACGTTGGTTGTGCCAGTTACCATAGCTCCGGCAGAGCGCGCTTTGCGTCCGATTATGCGAGCGCTCTACGGCCACGCCGGCCAGCTGGGCACCGCCAACATTCGGCGCACCTGGGCACGTACCGCACTTACCGTTGGTACCCTGATGGTGGGTATCGCTATGATCATCGGGATTCAGACAATGACCAACAGTTTTGAGATCGATATCACCCATTGGGTACAGACGGCTATCGGTGGTGACCTTTACGTGCGCTCGCCCATGCCTATGCGCGAAGAGCTCGGCACACGCTTGCTATCCGACCCGGCCGTGGCCGAGGTCAGCCCGATCACGTATCGTCAGGTGCGAGCAGTGCGCCAGAAAAATTCCGGCAATCAACCAGAGACTATCCTGTTCGTGGGCATTGATCCGCAGACGTACGGTCATGTCGCCTCCTTTGTCTTCGAGGACTCGCACCAAGACACCGCGCAGGCACTAAACGAGCTCGCTATGAGTGGGCGATTGCTCATTTCGGCCACCGTGGCCGATCGCTACAAGCTGAGGGTGGGCGACACGCTGGCGTTAGAGACACGTCGCGGGATGGTGGATTTCCAAGTGATCGGCGTGGTGGTGGATTTCTCCAGCCAAGGCTATGTGATTAACGGTAGTCGCGCCGATCTAGCGCGTTATTATGGTGAGAACACAGTAGATCAGTTCATCGTGAACCTCGCACCAGGGTATGATCCGCGCGTGGAGGCAAAGCGCTTGGAGGAACGCTATGGTAAAAGCCGACATATCGCTGTCGAAACGGCAGCCGACTTCCGTGCCAAAGTCACTCGATTAGCTGCACAGGCATTTGCCTTGTTTGATGTGCTCGGTTTGACTGGCGTGGCTATTGCCTCATTGGGTGTGGTCAACACGCTGCTGATGAACGTCTTCGAGCGTCAACGCGAGATCGGTGGGTTACGAAGCTTAGGTATGACACGTGGTCAGATAGCGCGCATGATTCTGGCGGAAAGCGGTGCTATGGGCATTATTGGTGGAGTGTTTGGTATGTTCTTCGGGCTCTTCCTGGCACGCATCTTTCTCATGGGCGTGCAGGAGATCGGTGGCTACACGGTCGGCTACCATCTACCACCCCAGGCCTTGCTGGTCGGTTGGACAATCGCACTGGTCGTCTCGCAGCTAGCAGCATTCTATCCTGCCTGGAAAGCAGCGCGTGTACGTATTGTGGAGGCGATTCAACATGAATGATGTACCGGTGCATGTGGCCGCTGTGGTGCTTGCTGCCGGTGGTGCTACTCGCTTTGGCAAGCTGAAGCAGCTGTTGCCTTGGGAAGGCGGCATATTGTTGACTCGAGCAGTGGATACGGCGTTGGCATCTTCGGCCAGGCCGGTGGTAGTGGTGCTGGGAGCACAGGCAGAAGCTTGCCGTGCCGCGCTGGGTGGACGGCCAGTACAGGTGGTGATAAACCCGGCGTGGGCCCGGGGACAGAGCACCTCGGTGCAGACAGCACTGGCGGCGCTGCCCCCATACATTGATGCAGCGCTGTTCCTGCTGGCTGATCAGCCGACTGTGCAGAGCAGCACGCTCGAGCAGCTCATCGCGCGTTATCGCGCCACACGGGCGCCACTGGTGTGGCCTGAATGGCACGGTCACCGCGGCAATCCTGTGCTCTTCGACCGTCGTCTCTTCCCCGAGCTGATGGCCTTGCATGGTGACGTAGGCGGTCGCGTCGTGTTGCAGGCGCACGCCGCTGAAGCAGAGCGTGTGCCAGTATCCGACGCTGGTATCCTGATAGACATCGACACGCTGGATGACTATCACAGGATCAGACAAAAACACAAGGGCGCGTTTTGACGCGCCCTTGTGCTCACGCAGCAGTGTCTCAATTCCCGCATCTAACCCAGCTGGGGTTCCAGCAGGCCGTAGTTGCCATCCCGGCGGCGATAAAGCACTTTAAGCATGCCATGGTTGGGGTTATAGAAGATGAAGAAATCGTGGCCCAGCAGCTCCATCTGCTCAATAGCCTCTTCCTCGGTCATAGGCGATACGAAGAAGCGCTTCACGCGGACAATGCGCCGTTCCTGCTCCTCAGCTAGCTCTTCCAATACCTCCTCAGCCAACGGGGGCATCTCGGACTCGACACGTCCTGGGCCTTGCCCCTGCCAGCGATTCAAGCGCTTGCCCTTGTAGCGCGCAATCTGGCGATACATCTTCTCGAGAACAGCATCAACCGCTACAGACATCTCATCGGCGCGTTCCTCAGCGCGCAGAATGACCCCGTTGCTGCGCACAGTCATCTGGGCTACTTGTCGATCCTGGCTACTGCGCGTTTTCTGCACCGACAGATCAATTCGCACTTCTGTAATATCGGGCAGATAACGATCCAACTTGCTGGCGCGTTTCTCAATGTAAGTGCGTAAGGCATCTGGAATCTCTATATTTTTGCCCTTGAGCACGATCTGTACCGCCATATCCCTATCCCTCCTTATCTTTCCGCTAGTTTCACGGACTGCACTGGAGTCTAACACAGCCGTTCAAAGACCAGATACCGGCGCTGCGCGTGCCAGGGTAAATCCCCAGACGCTAACGGCGCCGGCTTTCTTCAACTCAATAGCACACGCTTCAAGGGTTGCGGCAGTAGTGCATACATCATCAATCAGAAGCACGCGCTGCCCTTGCACCCCCTGTCCACCATGTGGTGGGCAGTAAGCAAACGCCCCATGCACGTTAACACGCCGCTCAGAGGCGCTCAGCCCAACCTGTGCCTGCGTCGCACGCACGCGTCGTAGCGTTCCACTCATTTCAGGTAACCCCACCAAGCGAGCGAATTCGCGCCCCAGCAGGTATGATTGATTATACCCCCTTTCACGCTGGCGAGCAACATGCAGGGGCACTGCTGCCCACACGTCCACCAGCAGAGGTGCGGCGCACCAATACTGTGCCATCAAGCGTGCTAATGGCGCTGCCAATGCAGTATAACCGGCATACTTGAGCTGGTGTACCGCCTGCCGTGCACTCCCTTCGAACAGTACGACCGAGCGCACCCCCTCAACCTCGGGGGGATTCTGGGTACAGGAACGACAAAGAGAGGCTGTCCCGCCGAGAGGAGAACCACATCGCTGGCACACTGCTTTGTCCAGACGAGGAAATTGCTCCAGACAAGCATCACACAACCATACACCAGCAGCTCGACAGATAACACAGTGCGGAGGAAATACCAAATCCAGCAGTCTCTGGCCAGCCTGATGAAAAAGTGCATGCCAGCTCATCAGCGCACACTCTCAACTATACTGGAATCGATTAGAAAACGACGAAGACGACAAATTGTTTCTGCGTCGATCCTTCCCACACTTTAGGTAAGGCATATATCAGCGCAGGTAGCTACTGCTCACATCCTCAACCGTCGTATCCTCCATCAAAACGATAGGGATCTGGATTGCACACCACCACAAAGTTACGGTAAGAGATGTCTGCGCAGTCCAAATCGGGTGTAGGCATAGGCGGTAGTGGCGGCAGACATAATGTGGGATAGCATGGATCGCGATCCTGAGGAGTTGGAGTGACTGCAGCAGATGCCTCTCCTCTTGAGAGTTTCCTCCAGAGCGGCCACCGGCGCGCTGCGAGCATATAAATGTCCCGCCTCAGAATGGGGATAGATATGCCGCAGATCAGCAGAATAGATCTCCCCTGCCCTGGCAAATGGGGGATTTTGTCTCCACCCAACGGCAAGCCACGGCAATAACATAGCCTGTCCTATCAGAAATTGTCGTCGTGTGAGCCGAGGTACAGGGAAGTGGTGATTTATGGCTTTCCCTCCTTATCGCAAGCGAAACTTGTAACGCCCCGCGCTCCTTGGATCGTGCACGATCCACTCTCTGGCCATGATTCTTTCTGTGGCATGCTTCTGGTTTCGCCAGGCCACCCTATGGGATTATTACATACCGCCCAGCAGGCCTGATTCCTTGACCACCAACGTCGCTGGCCCCAACAACACGATATAGATAGCCGGAAAGATCAAGAAGACCAGAGGGAACAACATCTTGACCGGTGCCTGGTGAGCTTTTTCCTCGGCACGCTGACGACGCTTGATGCGCATCTGTTCTGATTGAATGCGCATCACCTTGGCCATACTGACACCCAGCTGATCCGCTTGGATAATCGCCGCCACGAAGCTGGTGATGTCGGGCACACCGGTGGTACGATCCATCTCGCGCAACGCCTCACGCCGCGGCTTGCCCAGACGAATCTCCTGGATCACGCGGCCGAATGCGCGGCTCAGCTCATTGTCCCACTTCTCGGCCACTTTAGCCATCGCCGCGTCAAAGCCCAAGCCAGCTTCCACACAGATGGTTAACAGATCCAGGGCATCTGGCATTGCTTTGATGATCTCCTGCTGGCGACGACGGATCTTACCACTTAACCACATACCCGGCAGCAAGAATCCCAGCAACGCACCCAGAAGTATGCTGCCCAACCGATACAGCATCGGCTGACCCGCCACACTGAGCAGCAGGAAGAAGAATACAGCCAGCAGCAGGGCTGCGCCAGTGCGCAGGCCAAGGAATTCGGTCACTCCCCAATTATGCGGACGTCCGGCCAGCTCCAAGTTACGGGCAGTAGCTTCGATAGTATGTGCCGGGGTAAAGCGCGTCACGAATTGTGCCAGACCGCGCAATATCGGGCGCACAATGCGCTCGCCAAAGGGCTGGGACAGCTCGATTTCCTCTAATGTCAGAGGGGTCGCCCGGCTGGCGAATTCCTCCAGGCGTAGAGCAACCTGGTCACCTCCGCGCGGCGAGGATGCCAATCCTACATAGATCAACACTACTGTCATACATAACATTGCAGCAGCCACCAAAAGGATCGGCAAAGGCATCGTCCAGCCTCCTATACCCACCCTATCTTGCTTGCGACACGCTCACACCTCGATATTCACGATCTTCTGAATAGCAAAGAATCCAGCAGCCATCATCACACCACCCACTGCCATCATAGCAATGCCACACGTATCTTGGAACATCCGTCCCATGTACGTCGGGTTCATCGCAAACAGGATTAAGCCCAGGCCAATGGGCAGAAACGAGATGACATAGCCCGAGATCATCTGCTGCGAGGTCAGCACACGAATCTCACCCTTGATGCGCACGCGCTCACGGATGGTGTGGCTAATTGTCTCCAAAATCTCCGCCAAATTACCGCCCACTTCATGTTGTACATTAATCGCGGTGATCATCAGATCGAGGTCATCTGAGGGAATACGGCGCAACATATTATTCATAGCGCGTTCCGTAGAAAGCCCCAATCCGATCTCACGCACCACGCGCTGGAACTCCTCAGAGATCGGCGGCGGCATTTCATTGGCAACAGCATCCATTGCTTGCAACAAGCTATAACCGGAGCGAAGACTATTCGCCAGCAGGTTGATCGCGTCACCCAACTGGCTATTGAAATCCTTGAGACGCTTGCGCTGGCGCATCTTGACATAGAGGCCCGGCAGGAAATAACCAGCCACAAGTCCTCCCAAGGTCAGGAACATATTCTGATGCATGATCAAATAGAACAATAACCCTGTGCCCAACACACTAACCACCTGAAGGATAATATACTCACCCACTGTCAGCTTGAGATTGGCACGCGCCAAATTGGTGGCAATATTGCGGGCAAAGTGTCTCTCAGCTACAGCCGTGTTAATGGTCTGAGTCAAACGCGAAGGTTGACGCTCACCCGGCTGCTCTTGTTCGGAGACCTGGCGCGCGACAAATTGGTCCAATCTGCTCTCGAGGTCTTCTTCACTACGACCGATTGCGCGTGCCAGAACGAAGAAGAACCCTATCACCACCAAAAACACCAACGAGGCGACCGTAATCGCTATGACAATATTCATTTGGGCTCACCCCTCGCCAATCAAAATCAACGCATCCTCACCCCGGCAGTCACACCGAAAATGTGTGGCGGTAGGTGGATGTTAGCCGCTTCGATCTTCTCAATGAACTTAGGACGGATGCCAGTTGGCTTAAGACGCCCGATGACCCGCCCGTTCTCAATACCCTGTTGCTCAAACTGGAAGATATCGGACAGAACGATCACATCCCCTTCCATGCCTTGCACTTCGGTGATCTGCACCACCTTGCGTGAGCCATCACGCATGCGCTCCTGGTGGATGATCAGGTCAACTGCCGAGGCAATCTGTTCTCGAATGGCACGCACCGGCAGATCCATACCCGCCATCAAACACATGGTTTCCAGACGAGCAAGCGCATCACGGGGGCTATTGGCATGCAGCGTGGTCAAGCTGCCGTCATGGCCAGTGTTCATTGCCTGTAGCATGTCGAGCGCCTCGCCGCCGCGACACTCGCCCACGACGATACGGTCGGGGCGCATGCGCAGCGAGTTGATCACCAGATCCCGTATAGTTACCTCACCTTTGCCTTCGATATTGGGTGGACGCGATTCTAAAGTGACCACGTGTTCCTGGCGCAACTGCAAC
>JASFBB010000029.1:0-3599 GCA_036172345.1 Anaerolineae bacterium | reverse complement strand
TCAATGGCACAAACTGCATTCTTGGCATGGAAGTTACTGCAATGCACAGGAGCTCTATCAGCCCCTGCCTCCACCGTAGCACGGGGGTTCACAGCCACACCTCCCGTCGCAAGGCACAGGGCTGGCCGCCCACCCAGCGTGGTGAGCATACCCTTCCCTCACGGTCGCGAGGTTATGGCGCGCCCGGTGGTGCCGGAAGCGCCGCCCGCTGATGGAACACCTGATCCCAATCCTTCAACAGCGAGGCGTACAGCGCCACAAAGGGTTGATAAAAGGCATGATACTCCGCGCGCGGCTCGATGCGCGCCGTCTCTTGCACCAAGCGGCGTGCGGTCGCCTTCAAGTCATCGAACACACCGACGGCATAGCCCGCCAGGATCGCGGCGCCCTGTACGGCATACTCCTGGCGGTTCAGCCGCACATAGGGGATGCCCAACACGTCCGCTTTGATCTGGTTCCAGAGCGAGCTGACCGCGCCACCGCCGATCACGCGCACCTCCTTGAACTGCAGGTCGGGCAGCAGCGACTTCTCGATCCCCAGATACGTGGCATACTCAAACGCGACCGCTTCGAGCATGGCGCGGTAGAGATGCGCTTTGGTGTGGCTCCAGGTGAAACCTAGCCACAGGCCGCGCAAGTCGGGACGGCTGGGGCACACACTCCCGCCCAGATGGGGCAGGAAGATGAGCGAATCACAACCCGCGGGCACTTGAGAGGCCATCTCGTCCAACAGCGCGTAGACGCTGCGCCCCGTATTGCGCGCGCGCTCCTTTTCCTCCTGGGCGAGTGTGTCACGAAACCAGCGCAGATTCAGCCCCCCGCCGTTAATGTACCCCAACGCATACCAGAGATCGGGGGGCACCAGATGCGCCGTGAACAACGTTTTGTGCTCCACATCGGGCACATATCGGTCGGTGCAGATCGAAAAGACGGAAGCGGTGCCCGCCACGTCCAGGGCGATGCCCGGTTCCACCATGGCGGCGCCCAACAATCCGGCCGCCTGATCACCACACCCCGCCGCGATGGGGGTGCCGGCGAGCAGGCCGCAGTCGCGCGCGGCCTCTGCGGTCACCCGGCCGATGATTTCCCACGGGGAGACGATGCGCGGCAGCTTTTCCACCGGCACGTCGAAGAGGGCGAGCAGCTCAGCATCCCAGGTGCATTGGACCGTGTCGCAGAACGAGGCGAAGTTCAGATGGGTGTAGTCAATGTACGCGTCGTCGCCCTTGAGGCCGGCCATGCGCCCGGCGGTATAGCACACCGGCACCACGAATTTATGCACGCGGGCGAACACCTCCGGCCGTTCGTGCTTCCACCACAGGATCTTCGGCCCATGGCAATAGCTGGGCGGCCCTCCGGTGCGCGCGATGATGAGCTCGGTATGGGGCTTCATCTGCTCGATATAGGGCTTACAGCGCGTGTCCAGCCACGAGTCGTAGGGGGTGGGGGTGTTCCAGTCCGCGTCGATGGCGCCCACGCCGGCCATCTGCCCGTCAAAGGCGATGGCGGCCACGTCGCGCGGATGGACGCCACTTTTCTCCAGGCATTCGCGGATGGTGCGCATCGCGGCGGCGTAGAAGTCGTTCGGGTTCTGCTCCACCCAACCCGGACGTGGATAATAGAGGGTTGACTCTTCATAGGCACTGGCGAGCAGATTGCCGGAGGCATCAAAGATGGCCGCTTTGGTGCCGGTGGTGCCCAGATCAACTCCGATCAGATAGGGTGCCTGCATCGCTCGAACTCCTGTGTCATTTCAGACGTGCTGTGTCCGGAGTGCTCTGCTGTGTGCATCACCTTTTGCCATGGGGACAATTTTCGAGCCTCATTCTTCCAGCAGCGGCGCAATCTCCTTGTCATCTAGGTTATAGCGCCGTGCCAGAGCGCCCAGCACGGCGCGCAAATCGGCGGGCAAGGGCGCTTTCAATGAGAGATGCATCCCTGAAGGGTGTTCAAAGGCGAGCTGCCAGGCGTGTAGGAATTGACGTGGCATGGGCACCTGCTCGCGCCGCCGCCCGTATAGGCGATCACCGGCCACCGGGATGCCCAGCCAAGCGAGATGGACGCGGATCTGGTGTGTGCGCCCTGTCTCCGGGCTGACGCGCAGCAAGGTGTAGTCGCCCAACGCCGCCAGCTGCTGATAAGCCGTGCGCGCCATACGCCCTCCCGACAGGACGGCCATGCGTTGGCGATGATGCGGGTCACGCCCCACGGGTGCCTCGATGATCCCCTGCAGTGTCGGCGGGCGACCGTGTACCAGGGCCAGGTAGCGCTTCTGGACGCGGTGCTGCTTAAACTGGGCGCGCAGATGCTCCAGCGCTTGCACTGTCTTGGCCACGATGAGCAGGCCAGAGGTGTCCCGATCCAGGCGGTGGACGATGCCGGGGCGGTGGGATGCGTCGCTCGCTAAGGTGGGGCAATGTGCCAGCAGGGCGTTCACCAGGGTGCCATCCACGTGGCCCGCTCCGGGGTGCACCACCAGGCCGGCCGGCTTGGCGATCACGAGCAGCGCGTCGTCTTCGTAGACGATGTCCAATGGGAAGGGCTGCGCCACAAGCGGCATTACAGATGGGGGCGGCGGGATGCGCAGGGTGACCTGCATACCCGCTTCCACAAGCATGCCCGGCTTGGTCGGTTTGTCATCCACGGTGACCAGGCCGGCGCGGATCAACTGCTGGATGCGCGAGCGCGACAGCGCGGGCAATGTCCGCGCCAGATAACGGTCGAGGCGTTCGCCCGACTGAGCGATCCTCAGCTGAAGCACTTGGTAATCCTGCATCGAGGAGGGCACCATCACACCAGGAATTGGGGGATGGCTACGATGGATGACGGGTGTTGTTCTCCGCACGATGGGCTTGCGCAACACGCGCCAGGGCGTGACGGGCAGCGCTCGACTGAGCGCCCCCGGCGTTGCGATAGGCTTGCTGGCGTTGTAGCAGATGGCGCGCAACGAACAAATGGCGCAGGCGGGAGATGCCCGACACCGGTCCTCCGCGCAGCCAGCGGCCCAGAAACGCCGTGCGCGTCCCATAGTGCATCCAGCTGCGGCGTGCCAATGCGGCAATCCTTTCCAGAAAGTTGAGGGCAGCGGGATCAGAAAGATTTCGGTCTTTCACGAATGGGCCTCCTTATCCACCCGAGTGGGCTGGCGACCCGCTCTTGCCCGCTCCATGCGCCAGAGTTGGTAGATGATCAATAATACCCCCACCGTGATGGATGCATCGGCAAGGTTAAAAACGGGCCAGAAGCTGATGTCGATGAAGTCCACCACATAGCCGAAGCGCAGGCGGTCGATCAGGTTGCCCAGTGCGCCCCCGAGCTGCAATCCCAGACTGACCCGAATCAGCCAGTCCTCAGCCGGCAGCCGACGATAATAGAGCACAATCGCGATGACCACGATGATCGCGATGAGGATGAAGAAGCTGCCTTGATTGGGAAAGAGTCCAAAGGCGGCGCCGCTGTTGGTGACGTGGGTGATGCGCAAGAGCTCTGCCGCTTCGCCGGACCATGGGCTCCACCAGTGTCCTTCGGGCAGCCACGCCATCACCCAGGATTTGCTGAGCTGATCCAGGCTGACCACGACGGCCACGATGCCGGTTAAT
>JASFBB010000028.1:0-2248 GCA_036172345.1 Anaerolineae bacterium | reverse complement strand
GCCATTCCGGTCGGCGTGGCCGGGGCTATATACCTGTCGGAATATGCCCGCGATACCCTGTTCACACGTGCCATCCGCCTGGCCATCGTCAATCTGGCAGGCATCCCCTCGGTTGTCTACGGCCTCTTCGGCCTGGGGTTGTTCGTCCTCTTCCTCCAATTTGGCACCTCCATCCTGGCCGGCTCCTTGACGCTGGCGATCATGACCCTACCGGTCATCATCAGCACTGCCGAGGAAGCTTTGCGGGCTGTGCCGACCGAATATCGCACCGTCATCGCCAGCCTGGGGGGTACACGCTGGCAGAGCATTCGCTACGTGGTGCTCCCGCAAGCCCTTCCGGGCATCATCACCGGCATCATTCTGGGGCTGTTGCGGGCAGCCGGGGAGACCGCTCCGATATTGTTCACCGTCTCGGCGTTCTTCCTACCACGCCTGCCGCATTCCCTGTTCGACCGCACGATGGCATTGCCCTATCACCTCTATGTGATCAGCACCCAGGTGCCTGGCATGCCCCAGGAAATCCAGTATGGCACCGCCCTGGTGTTGCTGATGCTGGTCCTCTCCATGAACCTGGTGGCGACACTGATCCGGGGACACTTTCGACGGAGGCGACCATGGTGATGGATCCATCCGGAGATGATCCACTGGCCGATCGGCCGACGAAGGTACGCATCGAGAATCTCAGCTACTGGTATGGCGAGCGGTTATCTCTGCGCGACGTGACGTTGGACATACCGGCCAACGCCATCACCACCCTGATCGGCCCTACGGGAGGTGGCAAGTCCACCCTGCTGCGGCTGATCAACCGGCTTAATGACCTGTTGGAAGGCACCCGTATGGTGGGACACATTTTTCTAGATGGACAGGATATTTACGCGCCAGGGGTGAATGTTGCGGAACTGAGGCGCCGGGTGGGGATCGTGTTCGCACTACCGTTGCCGCTTCCCGGCACGGTGCGCGAGAACGTTCTCTACGGCCCCAAGCTGGCAGGCATTCGCGACTCCGCGCAGCTGGACGAGATCTTGGTGCAAAGTTTGAAACAAGCCGCCTTGTGGGACGAGGTCAAAGCCCGCCTGGATGAACCCGCCCATGCATTATCAGGAGGCCAACAGCAGCGCCTGTGCATCGCGCGCAGCTTGGCGATGCAGCCCGAAGTGTTATTGCTGGATGAGCCTACATCCGGGCTTGATCCGATCTCAACCGGCAAGGTCGAGGAATCGCTGTTTGCGCTCAAGAAACGCTATACCATCATTATGGTGCCCCACAGCATCCAACAGGCAGCGCGGGTGGCAGACTATGCCGCGTTCTTCTTAGGGGGAGAACTGGTCGAGCACCAACCCGGGCGAAACATTTTCACGGCGCCAAAAGACAAACGCACCGAGGACTACATCACTGGGCGCATTGGATAACCTGGCATGAGCAAATTCGTCGTTCAGAACCTCAACTTCTACTATGGGAAATTCCGCGCTCTGTCCGGGGTCACCCTGACCATTCTGGATCGCCAGATCACGGCGCTCATCGGACCTTCTGGCTGTGGCAAGTCCACCTTTCTGCGTTGTCTGAATCGCATGAACGATACCATCAGTGGGACGCGCGTAGAAGGAAAGGTGCTCCTCGAAGGGCAGAACATCTACGATCGGCGTGTCAATGTGGTGGAGCTGCGGCGACGGGTGGGGATGGTCTTTCAGCGCCCCAACCCTTTCCCCCAGTCAGTATATGACAATGTGGCATTTGGGCCGCGCGTGCTGGGGATGGTGCGCAACAAGTCGCAGCTCGATGACATTGTGGAGGAGAGCTTGCGCAGCGCCGGCCTATGGGAAGGGGTCAAGGATCACCTCCATCAGGATGCATTGAGCTTCTCGCTGGGGCAACAGCAACGCTTGTGCATCGCGCGTGCCATCGCCGTCAAACCCGAAGTGATCTTGATGGACGAACCGTGTTCGGCGTTAGATCCCTTCGAGACGCTTCAGATCGAGGAGCTGATGCAAACGCTCAAAGTGAATTACTGCATTGTGATCGTCACCCACAGCATGCAACAAGCGGCGCGTGTGTCCGCGTGGACCGGGTTCTTCTGGCTGGGTGAATTGGTCGAATTCGATTCCACGGCCAAGATCTTCACCAATCCATCCCACCCCCTGACGGAGAACTACGTCACCGGACGTGCGGGTTGAGGCGCGCTGACCGCTTGCTGCGGCGCGCGGCTTGGTCTGGTTTGTCCGTGCCGCGGTAGGGGCGCACGGCCGTGCGC
>JASFBB010000027.1:0-9917 GCA_036172345.1 Anaerolineae bacterium | reverse complement strand
CCGGGTGACGGGTCGACTGGACTGGGAGCATCGCTACTGCCTGATGCGCACCCATACCGCCTTGCACATCCTGTGCGGTGTCGTGTGGCGTGATTATGGTGCGCTGGTCACTGGCGGCAATATGGAGCCGCTTAAAGGCCGCATGGATTTCGAATTTGAGACGTTGCGCCAAGAGCTGGTGCGTGAAATCGAAGAACGGGTAAATACTGAGGTAGCGGCGGCCCGCGAGGTACGGGTGCAGTTGTTGCCGCGTGAGGAGGCATTTCACATTCCTGATCTGATCCGCACCAAGATTAACCTATTACCGCCTCAGATTACCCAAGTGCGTACAGTTGAAATCGTCGGGCTGGATTTGCAGGCGGACGGTGGTACCCACGTGGCGAACACGCGCGAAGTGGGACGCATCCGCGTGGTGGATTACAAGAGCAAAGGGCGCATCAATAAGCGCATTGAAATAGAACTGGATAAATGAGGACACCTGTCTATGCCTTTCCGAGAAGTACCTGCCAACGTAGATTTTATCGCTCAAGAGTATGAGATACTCCGCTTTTGGAAGGAAACGCGCGCCTTCGAAACGATGCGGGAACTGCATCGTGGGCAGCCGCCGTGGTCCTTCATCGATGGCCCTATCACGGCCAACAACCCTATGGGTGTCCACCATGGCTGGGGACGCACCTATAAAGACCTGTACAATCGCTTCTGGACCATGCGCGGACGGGAACTGCGGTACCAAAACGGGTTCGATTGTCAGGGCCTGTGGGTTGAAGTGGAGGTGGAGAAGGAGCTGGGCTTTAAATCGAAGCGCGATATTGAGGCATATGGTCTGGACCGCTTCGTGCGTAAATGCAAGGAGCGGGTATTGCGATATGCTGCCATCCAGACCGAGCAGTCCATCCGCTTGGGTTATTGGATGGATTGGAACGATCCCGATCAGCTGCGCTGGCTGGCGGATTTGATCGTCGAAGACCCGTCGCGCGTCATTACAATCGAGGGCCCATTGGGACCGGTGACCGACACGGTGGAGCAGATCGTCGGCCGTCTTGGCATGCCGGAATTAGGTGGAAGCTACTTCACGTTCTCCAACGAGAACAATTACATGATCTGGACTTTTCTGAAAAAGTGTTGGCAGAAGGGCTGGCTCTATCGCGGTGCCGATGTGATGCCCTGGTGTCCGCGCTGTGCCACGGGTATCAGCCAACACGAAATCGTGACCGACGGTTATGTGGAATTAACCCATCCCGGCGTGACCTTGCGCTTTCCATTGCGCAATCGAGTAGGGGAATCGCTGCTGGTATGGACAACCACGCCGTGGACGCTAACCAGCAATGTCGCAGCCGCCGTAGGGCCAGAGCTGATCTACGTGAAAGTGCGTCACAATGGCGAAATCCTCTACCTGTCCAAGGGCACACTGCATATGCTCAAAGGCCCTTATGAGATCCTGGCCGAAATGCCGGGTTCAGCTCTGGAAGGCTGGATGTACGAGGGACCCTTCGATGACCTGGAAGCAGCCCAAATGCCCGGAGGATGCACGGAACAGGAGCAGCTCATCCGCGATATTAAAGAGAGCGCTCGTGAGGCTCATCGTGTCATCCTGTGGGATGAGGTAGGCGAAGTAGAGGGTACCGGCATTGTACATATCGCACCTGGTTGTGGCGCCGAGGACTTCCGGCTGGCCAAGCAATATCGTCTGCCATTGGTTGCGCCGTTGGACGAAGAGGGATATTTCACCGCCCATTTTGACCCGTTTACCGGCCGGCACGTCACCGAAGTGCGCGAGATGATCTTCGAGCATCTCAGAGAGAAGGGCATCCTCTATGATGTCTCTCCCTATACACACCGCTATCCAATATGCTGGCGCTGCAAAACCGAGCTGGTCTTCCGCCTGGTAGATGAGTGGTTCATCAGTATGGGCCCAGTCTACGACAAGCCGCGCGAGGCACTCACTAAGGAAGAGAAAGAGAGAAGTTTGCGTTACCAAATCATGGATATCGTCAGCCAGATCCGCTGGATTCCCGAATTCGGTTATGCCCGCGAGATGGATTGGCTTTACAACATGCACGATTGGATGATCAGCAAAAAACGCTACTGGGGATTGGCGTTACCGTTCTGGACCTGTCCGCAATGTGGGCATTATGAGGTGATCGGAGATGAATTTGAGCTCAAGGCGCGTGCGGCGGCGGGATGGGAAACGTTCGTTGGCCATACCCCCCATCGCCCTTACGTTGACGCAGTCAAGATTCGTTGTCCGCATTGCCAGGAGCTGATGAGCCGCGTCCCGGATGTGGGTAACCCTTGGCTGGATGCCGGTATTGTGAGCTTCAGCACCCTGCGCTACAGGTCAGATCGCGAATACTGGCGTAAGTGGTACCCAGCACACTGGATCAGCGAGTCGTTCCCCGGCCAATTCCGCAATTGGTTCTACAGCCTACTGGCTATGGCGACCGTACTGGAGAACAGTCCACCTTTCTTGCAAAACTTCGGCTACGCCACGCTGCTTGCGGAAGACGGACGTCCGATGCACAAAAGCTGGGGCAACGCCATCGAATTCAACGACGCAGCGGACAAAATGGGCGTGGATGTCATGCGTTGGCTATATTGCGCCCAAAAGCCGGACCAAAACTTGCTGTTCGGTTATCGCCGCGCTGATGAGACACGCCGCCGTTTCCTGATCCCCCTGTGGAACGTATACAATTTCTTTGTCACCTACGCACGTTTGGACCAATGGGAACCTGCCACGGAGACATTTAATCCCGCTCACCCCGAAGGGGGGGTGCCCCAGACAGAAGCTCTGCTTGATCGTTGGATTCTGGCGCGCATTAACCAGGTTACGGCGCAGTGCACTCAGTGTTTGGAGGACTCGGATGCCTACACCACCACCCTCCTGATAGAAGAGCTCTTGGACGATCTGACGAACTGGTATGTGCGCAGGAGCCGACGCCGTTTTTGGAAGAGCGAACGCGATGCGGATAAGAGAGCCGCCTATGCTACCCTGTATTATGTGCTGGTGCGTCTTATCAGGTTACTTGCGCCGTTCACGCCGTTCGTGACCGAGGTGATGTACCAGAACTTGGTGCGCGGGGTGCGTCCTCAGGCCTATGGCAGCGTGCATCATACTTTTTGGCCGTCGGCCGACACAAGGGCGGTGGATGAGCATCTCTTGACGCGTATGGCACTGGCACGCCGCATCGCCAGCGTTGGCTTGGGAGCGCGTGGAAGCGCTAACATCAAAGTGCGCCAGCCACTTGCCAAGGCATTGGTCTATCTGGCCGATGCCGAATCGTCTGCAGCGGTGGACGAGGAGATGAAAGCGATCATTGTAGACGAGCTGAACGTGAAATCTCTGGAGATCGTCTCGGACGAAGGTGCTCTGGTTCGCTATCAGGTTCTGCCGGATAACAAGCTGCTGGGGCCACGCTTCGGTGCTGCCTTCCCCAAGGTGCGCGCAGCGCTGGCCGGAGCAAATGCTGCGGAGATCGCAAAACAGGTGCGGAACGGCCTGCCGATATCGTTGAGTGTGGATGGAAATGCGGTGCAGATCTTGCCGGAAGAGATCATCGTACAAACTCAACCGGAAGCCGGTTTGGCTGTGATGACGGAGAAGGGAATCACTGTAGCAGTGGATACAGTGATCACCCCGGCTCTACGCTCCGAAGGGCTGGCACGCGAAATTGTGCGGCGCATCCAAACCCAACGCAAAGATGCCGGATTCAATATTGAGGATCGTATCACCACATATTACGTGGCGGATGGAGAACTGGCAGAGGTCATACGTGAGTGGGCGGACTATATCAAGGCAGAGACACTCACAGTATCAATGAAAGCCGAACAGCCCCCCTATGAAGCGTTCGTAGAGCAACACACGATTGAAGGGATGCCCATTACCTTGGGCGTGCAGCGCCTTCAATAATTTGGATGAGCTGTGCTTGGTGGCAGATCGTCTCAGAGTAGGGCAGTCTCAGGGGATGTGGTCTTAATCTGAAAACTGGGCTCAAAGCCTATTCTCTGAAGATCCGAGGTGAAGGATTTGAGGGAGTTCACGAATCCATATGACCCAACGCGGCCGGTACAGGAACGCGCTATGCTGTACGGCCGTGATGATACTTTGCTGTGGATCGGACAACAATTGTCCACTGGACGCCGGTTGTTCATTGTCCACGGTGCCGAGCTCATCGGCAAGTCCTCGCTGGCATTAGCGCTCTGTTCAGTACTTCCCCCGGAGGTGCGGTCTTGTGTTCTCTTCGCGTGCAAGCCTTATCAAGGATCGGCGCTCTCAGAGGCATGGAATGCACTTGTAGCTGCAATCGCTGAACGATTGGAGGATGCCCAGGGATCTCTTTCCAGCGGCATGAGCGAAGAGAATCCTTCAGAACATCTTGGCATGCTGTTGCATCGCTTGGCCGGTCCAGGAGAATCACATCCGGTATTGCTGATATTGGACGATGTCCACCTGTTGTGGACCGGGCAGCAAGGACAGCTGGACGAAGCGGCGTGCATGTGTGTGCTGGAGGTCTTGATGCGTCTATTGGGGACGGCGCCTTTCTTGCGCCTATTCCTGACCATGTCTGAGACCGCCTTTGAACGCCTCAGCCATCCCCTATTACACGGTGCCGAAATCCTTCATCTTGGATCGCTGAGCAACGAGGATGCTCAACAGCTCATCACACGACCGGCCCAGAGCATTATCCGTTTCGATCCTGGGGCGGTGCGGCGCGTTGCCGACCTCGCTTCCAATCACCCCTATTACCTACAGCGCTTCTGCCACGCCCTTTTTGAGCGGTGCGCACGGGATGGCAATCTCAACCAGAGCGACGTGGATGTCGTGTTGGAAGAGATTCTGCACCAGCCCGAGCTGCGTTTCCAGGAAATTTGGGAACACTCAGACGCGGTAGAACGTGCTGCTTTAGTAGCGATGAGCCGCTTAAAGGGCACCCATGGGTTGACGACGCGCCAGGAAGTGATTACCTACTTGCAACGGTTCGACAGCGAAATTCCTGCACAGCCGATCATGAGGGCGCTTGATCAGCTGGCGAGGCGGGGTGTTCTGGTACGCATGGGGGCGCTCAGCTACCGCTTTGCGGTGAAGTTATTCAGCTACTGGCTGGAGCGCCATTTCGTTCCAGAGAGGATATTGGACGGTATCGATTGGGAGCGTCTGAAGGCGCCAGCTGCGGTGGCGGAGGCTAGCCCCGAGCCGGAGGATGAGAAGAGCTCATCTGCCTGGACCATCGGGCATTGGTTCATCGCCGGGTTAGGGGCTACCGCATTGCTGGGGCTTCTGCTGTGGGGGTTGATCTTCGCCGGTATTTGGCAGGTGGGGCTTTTTGAGTCGCCCGCTACGCCCACCGTCTCGCCATTGCTCGTGGATGCTTTCTCGCCTGTTCCGAGATCTACTCCAACGCCATTACCACCGACCCCCACTCCGACGCGTCCTGTCATTATCACCCGTACGATGCCTTCTATCGTGTTCCGCGCGCGCAGTGTGGGCGGTGTGGGCGACATCCCCAATTGGCAGATTTTCGTAATGAATGTAGATGGCTCTGGGCGTCAGCGGCTGACGTTCACCAACAATGAAGACATCACCCCTATTTGGTCGCCAGATGGTCGCTGGATCGCTTACGTGTCGAAACGCGGTGAGAACCGCGAGATTATGGTGATGCCGGCGCCGAATGTGCTGGGAGTAAGCGGTGTTGAGGCCAGTCGCATTGCGCCTGAACAGTACGAAACACGCGCGGTCAACATCACACGGCACCCCGCGAATGATTGGACCATCGGATGGTCTCCGGATAGCGCTCAGATTGCGTTCTCTTCTAATCGCGGTGGTTACTGGCAGGTTTTTGTCGCGCGTGCAGATGGCACAGCCACCTATCAGATCACGAGTGATGGTGTCAGTCGGTTGTCACCCGTGTGGTCTCCAGACTATAAATGGATGGCCTATTCCGCCAAGCAGGAGAACAATTGGGACATCTATGTGATGCCAGCACCAGGAGCAGATGGACAAGGTGCCAAACCGGAGCAAGAACGTCGCCTGACATTTGCCGAGGGCAACGATTTATCACCTATGTACTCGCCGGACAGTCGGCGCATCGCGTTTGAAAGCAACCGCGATGGGGATACCGAAATCTATGTGATGAACGCGGATGGGTCAAATCAACGTAATGTGAGCAACTCTCCCGCCGCCGCAGATCACGGCCCTGTCTGGTCACCAGATGGCAGGCAGATCATGTTCTATTCGAACCGCACTGGTAACTGGGACATTTTTGTGATGTCGTCCGATGGGCAGAACGTAATCAATCTGACCAACACGCCCGATGTGGACGAACAGGAACCGTTCTGGCGTCCTTGATGGAATCCCCAGGGGTATAAGGAGGTTTTCGCTATGGAACAAAGCCAGTTGTCTCAGATGGTCAACTGGCTCGACCAAGCACACCAGCAAGATCGTCGCGCGCTCGAGCAGCTGCGCCAGCAGGTCGAACGGTTGAGTGGCGAACGGGCCGAAACAGAACAGCGCATTGCGGCATTGGAAACACAACTTGGCTTGCTGAGCGCTCAGCTGGAACGGCTGAACTTGTTGGAAAGCTACTTCGAGCGCTTCAAAGAGCAGGTTAACGCCATGCTGGAGCGAGGAGAAGCACAACGTCAGAAAGCGCTCCAAGAGAGTGATCGGGCGCGCCAAGCGGAGCTCACCACCTTAATAAATGCCGTTGATGGCTTTCGCAAGGAAATCGAGAAATATCGGAAGTATGACGAGGAAATAGCTGCTCGGCGAGTAGATATGCAACGCTTGAGCGGTGAGCTCGCTAAGCTCCAGATAGCGGTTGAGAATTTAGCCAGACAGCGGGATGAGTGGACACGTACTGCCGGCTTTCTTGAGGAACAGCGCCGTCAGGATACGCGCCGCGTTGCCGATCTGCAGGCACAGATTGTTGAGGTGGGCAGGCGTATAGAAGGCTTGCTGCCGCGCCTCCAATACTTGGAGCAGCTCTCTCCACGCTTGATGGAATTGCGTGCCCAGATGGACGAGCTGCGTCAAAGTCAAGGCCGGGACCTTGAAAAACGCCAGTTTCTAGAGGCCCAGATCGATCGCCAGATCAAGTTGTGGGCCGAAGAGATCGACACATACCGCCAGCGTATGGACAATTTCGAGCGGCGCATTGAACAGTATGCCGAATACCATCAAGTGGCCAAAAAGGCGATCGAAGGGTTGCAAGCATTCCAAGAACAGATCGCACGCGAGCAGCAAGAGTCAGCTGAGCTGCTGCGCCTTTCTCAAAACCGCCAGAAGACCCAGTTGGAAGAATGGCAAACCCAACAGGAACAGCGTTGGCAGAAATATATCTCCGAGTGGGATCGCCAATGGGCCGATTATGACCGCACGTTGGCAACCCTGGCTGACCAAATCACCGTCCTCAGCGGACAAGTCAACACACTTGAGAAACACATCCAGCTACTGATTCAAATTGCCGAGGAAGATGCTCAGATGCGCACAATGGCTGCCCAGGAGTGGCAGGCTCGGTTCGAACAGGTGATGGAAAAAGAGGAGTAGCTTCCTTGCGCGTTCTTGGCACTGCCGGCCATGTTGACCACGGGAAATCCACCCTGGTCAAGGCACTCACCGGCATCGATCCAGATCGCCTAAAAGAAGAAAAAGAACGTCAGATGACCATCGACCTGGGATTCGCATGGATGACATTGCCGTCTGGCGAACAGGTCGGGATCGTGGATGTCCCTGGACATCAGGACTTTATCAAGAACATGTTGGCCGGCGTGGGAGGCATTGACGCCGCCCTGCTGGTGATCGCTGCAGATGAAGGGGTGATGCCGCAGACGCGTGAACACCTGGCCATCTTGGATTTGTTGCAGATAGCGGCGGGTGTCATTGCGCTCACCAAGATCGATCTGGCGGAGAGCGCTGAGTGGGTCGAGCTCGTCCAGACTGAAGTGTTGGAGCTCGTGGAAGGCACCGTATTGGAAGGGTCGCCGGTGGTGCCGGTCTCCGCTGCCACGGGTGAAGGTCTCGATGCGCTGCGCCAGGCTTTGGATAATGTGCTGGCACGCATCCCCTCACGGCCTGATCGTGGCAGACCTCGTTTGCCGATCGATCGTGCGTTCACAATCGCTGGCTTTGGCACAGTGGTCACTGGCACGTTGATTGACGGCACGTTACGAGTGGGCCAAGAGGTGGAGATCCTCTCCAAGCGCCTGAAAGCACGCGTGCGTGGACTTCAGACCCACAAGCAAAAAATTGAAATCGCGCAGCCAAGCAGCCGTGTGGCTGTCAACCTAGCAGGGATCAGCCCAGAAGAGATCACACGCGGTGATGTGCTGACCATTCCTGGATGGCTGGAACCCACCCAGTTGGTGGACGCCCATTTGCACTACCTGGCTGACGCTCCCTGCGCATTGCGTCACAACCAGCAGGTCGAATTTTTCAGCGGCGCCGCGGAGACCACCGCCTTTGTGCGTCTGCTCGGCGCGGATAGATTGGCACCGGGTGAAAGTGGTTGGGTACAACTACGTCTGTCACGAGCAGTCCCGTTGGTCAAAGGCGACCGCTTTATTATCCGACAGTTCTCCCCCTCTCTCACCATTGGTGGAGGCATCATTGTGGATGCACTGCCACGCCGTCGCCATCGTCGCTTTCGCCCTGAGGTAATCCAAAGACTCGAAACACTTGCTCATGGGACCCCGGCCGACCTGATCCTTGACCTGTTAGATCGTTGTGGGCCTTTACCGACGCGCGAGGTGATAGAAAGGATTGCTGCGCCAGATTTGGTAGCCTCGCAGGCCCTGGCGCAATTGTTGCACCAAGGGCAAGTGTTCTGCCTGCAGCCAGACGAAGCAGCGGACTATAATGTGGACGCTCTGTTGACGCACAACCGTTATATCATATCAGCAGGGGCTTGGAACGCTTTGCTAACCCGGATCGTGGCAGAGGTGACCCGTTTTCATCGTGACAATCCGTTGCGGCAAGGCATCCCGCGTGAGACGCTGAAGAGCCGTTTGAAAATGGAGACGCGTCTATTTAACGAAGCGCTCGCTCACGCTATCCGTCAGGGTGCTCTTGCAGAAATAAACTCCCTTGTGCGTCATCCGGATCATCAAGTGCAGTTCTCACCCGATCAGCAGAGGTCGATTGACAAGGTGCTTGGCCAGTTTCGCGCCACTCCGTACACGACACCCTCTTACAAAGAGGTAGCCGCCTTGTTAGGTGAGCCCGTGACGCAAGCTTTAATAGAGAGCGGTCAGTTGGTGCGTCTTAGCGCCGATGTGCTGATCTTGCCGGAAACATATGCCGAGATGGTAGCATGGGTGAAACATACCATCGCCGAGCGAGGCAGCGTCAACGTAGCGACGTTGCGAGATGCTTTTAACACCAGCCGCAAGTATGCGTTGGCGTTGTTAGAGTTTCTGGACGATCAACAAATCACACGGCGTGTAGGCGACGAGAGAGTATTGCGCTAAGCACATATGAGTATTTACATAGATATTTCTGCGGCGGTTCATGCACGTGCCGGCCTAGGACGTTACGCAGAGAGCCTGGCCCGCACACTGGCGACATTGCAGCCGACCCATTGCACCCTCTTCTACAATGCGGGCCTGCGCAGGCCCCGTCTACCCCCTGAATTGGATGGTCTCCCAAGCCGCCGGATATACGCGGGTTACAAACCGTGGCGTATGGCGGTCTGGCTGGGCCATTTGTTGGGTCTCCATTTCGATTCGTTATTGCCGGATGCGGAGCTATTCCATGCCACGGAACATCTATTGCCCCCTCTACGGCAGATCCCGACTGTGCTCACTGTGCATGATCTCATTTTTCGTCTCTTTCCGGAGCATCACAAGCGTCTCAACTTCTGGTATCTCAACGCCACGATGCCACTCTATTGTCGCCGTGCCAATGCGATCATTGCCGTATCTGA
>JASFBB010000026.1:0-3219 GCA_036172345.1 Anaerolineae bacterium | reverse complement strand
GTCAGCCTGATGGCCGGCGAAAAGGACGTACGGCTCAATATTCAGCTCCCGCGCCAGATCGCGCAATCGCTGCTCATAATCGGCGTCGGCATTGAACACACGCCCTCCGACGATCAGAAACCGTACATCGGGCAGCTGCTGGCTGACGCGGTGCGCCACGTGCAAGAATATATGATGCCCCTTCCACGGCTGCATGCGACCTATAGTGCCAATGAGGACGCCCGTTTCTGGCAGCCCCAGCTGAGCACGTGCCGCCGAAGGTGTCAGCTGGGGATGAAAACGCTCCATCTCGACTCCGTTGTGGATGACACGCACGTCCGAGCGCGGGATGGTGTGCGCGACGGCGTGCGAGTTGGCGATGACGGTGTGTGCCAGGTGGCCCATCAGGCGCGGATACCAGCGGCCGCCGACGTGATCAGGACCATATAGATCATGGGCATGCCAGATCATCGGACGGCCTGCCAGCAGGGACGCCAATGCCGTGCCAAAGCTCGCTCGCATCGTGTTGCTGTGTAGGATTGCCGCGCAACAGCGGCGCGCCAGAGACGCCAATGCCCATCCATTCTGCCATAGGCGTAGCAACGCTAGAGGATGCCCACGCAGACGAGGGAAACTTGTCTCACATACTTCCAATCCCAACGTGCGGGTTTTTTGCGCCAAGGGACCCTTCTCACACACCAGCACTGGGAAAAAACGGCCACGTTTCAAGTGGCACATCAAAGTGAGCAGGCTATGTTCGGCGCCACCGAGCCCCTCGCCGTGGTCGGTATAGAGTATAGTCACCGGTTGTGGTGCGCTCATAACGACAACATCAGCAGTGTCCAGAGCAGACGAGTATGATCACGCCTGCTGGACTGGTGAGTGAGCTATTTTGCCTATCGTGATAGGATCACTCAAATCAAAAAGGCTTGCAATGGCTATGCGCAGTGCGGATGCGTTTCATATCTTCCCTGCGGCGTCGCAACGTTTGAGGAAGATGATAGAGATTCCAGGCCAGTGCGTATAGGAGCAAGACCCCATTCACCACAATGTTCGAAGGACGCAGTCGTCTTGCCACCTGATCATACGGATCAATGCGTACCCACGGCAAGCACCCTTTGGCAAAATGCCGCGCAATCTGGTATAGAACACCCCATATATCATCGTGCTTAATGGAAAGGCGAAAGTTATTACGCATTTGCAAAGCAGCTGCTCTAAGAGGCGCTCGTCCCCAGAATCCTTGTCCTTTGTGCCACACAGGTACGTTTGTCGCAACCACTCGATACCCAGCCTTTCGGGCACGCAGCACTAGGTCGTTATCTTCGGCATATGCAAAGAAGCCCTCATCAATCATGCCGACTTCATCGAATACTTTCATGCGCATGAACATCGCCATCCCGTCTACATATTCTGCCTCAGATACGCATAAACCAGACCACAGTGCTACCGCTCGCGCGAATTCGGCAACTTGGTCATCCTCACGCGGCTCGATAGTTTTGAAACCCACTATACCAACACGCGGATCTTGTTGGGCCACACTGACAGCCGCACTGACCCAACGTGGGTCGACGCGAATGTCATTGTTGGCCAGCACCACATATTCTGCGCCACAGCGACGTGCAAAGTTAATGCCAAGATTGTTGCCTCCTGACCATCCGCGATTAGTGTCACTGAGGATAAGATTGACTTGTGGGTAGTTTCGCCGCACAAAATTTACCGAGGCGTCACTGGAAGCGTTATCCACTACTATAATGGTGAGTGCAGGATAGTCAGTGGCAAGTATTGAGGGCAAACAATACTTCAGGTGAGCGAGGCCATTGTAGTTCAACACCACAACGCATACGAGAGGAGACGAAGAGGCTTTGCCAGTACCAGTTCTCAATTCTGAATTCTCTCCTCTGGACATACCTTGAAAACAAACTGTGTGCCGAAAATTGAAGGTTGCAACCACCTCTTGGAAATGTGCCACCTTTGGAGGCAGCGCCCAAAATTCGGGCCGATCACGAAGTCGAAACGTTCTATATAATAGCCACATGCCTGGATAAGATCACGCGCCGTACGCAGTGCAAAGAAGCGGGGATGTGTCCGGTCCATGATCTCCTGTTTTGTGTAGCCAAAATGGCCCAGCAGGAAGCGCAATCGTAACCTCAGCGTTACCACATTAGGTAGCGAGATCAACACATATCCGTCAGGCTTCAGGATAAAGCGTGCTGCTGCGAGTACGCTCTCAGGCTTTGTCAAATATTCAAGCACATCAGCGAAGATCATCACATCGAACGGTTTGTGTTGCAGCCTGGAGAAAACGTTGTTCTCTTCCACGTCTCCCACGATGACCTCATGATAGGACTGGCCAGCTATCTCAGCAGCCGCAGATCTATTTCAATGCCACTTACAGTGCAGCCGCGCCGACTGATCAGTATCCGACCAAGATAACCGCTGGCACATCCCACATCCAACACGTTGGTTCCTGGCTCGACAAGGCGAATGAGCAAGGAATGAGATGAGTTGGGATCATAAGGGTCGATGATGGGATCGTACCTCATTTCCGTCCACTCCTGATTTCCAAGAATTGTCCCCAGCAGTCGAACTAGCCTGCAGCTAGCTGAACGTAAGCTAGCTTATAGTTGTGACCACCAACCATCTGCCTAACGAACCGACCGTTCTCTTCGCCAGGCGCAGCACAATGCGCACAACACCCGGAGCGTGCCCGAAATGTTTGCGCTCGAAATGCACCGCACCTCGTCCTCGAATAATTTGTTGTCGCCGGAATGATCCAAATGTATAGGGCTGCAAGTGAGTCACTTTGATTGGCACGTACAATAACCGGGCACCGGTCCGGCAGATACGCCACTTCAAATCGGCATCCTCACCAGCAGCATAGCGAAATCCCTCGTCGAATCCGCCTACGGCGAGCAATACTGCCCTGCGGTAGGACATGTTACAGGTGCCGCCTGCTGGGCATTCGAAACCACCCACCACCTCTTCATCGCACGCCCCATAGTGTTCGCGGGTCATATAGCGTTCATAACGCGCCAGGATATATTATGTTGCAGCACCTCTGCTGGCGCCTCCAAGTAACCTCCCACACCCACCACTTCGGGATGACGCGCGTAGCCGTCGGCCAAGCGGGTCAACCAATCGCTTGGTGGCAGGCAGTCGTCATCGGTGAAGGCGACAATCTCACCACCAGCAGCTTGGATGCCCATATTCCGTGCTGCGGCTGGCCCGCGATTAGACTGG
>JASFBB010000025.1:0-7097 GCA_036172345.1 Anaerolineae bacterium | reverse complement strand
GATTGAGTTGTCATTCACGATGATTGGGGTATGAATCAGGCCACCTTTATCAAGCCGGCCGATGTCCATACTTTGCTTTGATACTAGCCAGCTCCATTTGGGCACTGCGTTGAAGGGGGTTGAGCGCCGCGATCTTGAGTTGCACAATATCGTCCAGGATGGCGTTCAAGTTGCCGTCGCTGTGCAAGATGACCGGCGTACCGGTATCCGCCAGGATTTCCACCTGCTCGGCGATGTGAGGCAGTACGAAGCGGCACCAATCGGCCGGCTTGATAAAGGTGGCCTGATTCATACCCCAATCATCGTGAATGACAATTGCATCCACTCCGGCGCGGATCATGTTCAGGCCTACTCGGGCGTTCCAGTGAGCCATTTCGCGCAGCATGTCGTTCAACAGATCAGGCTCATCGTAAATCCACATCCCAATGTTGACCAATCCAGCCAACATCCACACGCTGGAGAAAGGACCGCGCACACCTCCCACGACCGCCAGCTCACCTTTTGCTAATTCGACCGCGCGACGTGGTTGCTCAATACGAAGCGGGAGGTCCGGATCAGGGATGTGTAACCTACGCCAGCTCTTGCGATCCCTGACCACCTCGCCCTCGGGCCAGCCAGCCGGCCACGAGCTGACGTTGGTACCCCACCAGATACCCCATTCGTCTTGATAGCGCTCTCCATGCAGCTGGATGTTGGCAAATCCCATAAAGCCCAATGGCGCCGTCCACACCATATCCAGCCCCACCGCACGTGCCACTGCTACTTCATCGTCCACATTGTGGTAGTAGCTGGTGCGCTCTCCCAGAACCGCTTCGATAAAAGGGGGGCCGAAGTGGTATTCGAACAACGGCACCCGATCCGGCTGCCCTCCACGCAATGCAGTCAGGAACCGTTCGCGGCTGTTCATACTACACTCCCAACGTGATCTATCACAAGCTCATATAAGGCGCCACTTGTTGCACGTGTTGGATCGAACGGCGCACCCAGTCGTCCGGATCGGGGATCTGATCACCTGGGACGCCCAGCTCGAAGCTGATGACCAGTTCATCATATCCAAAGCGCCGCATTCGTGCGTCGATATTCATCCGACGCAAGGCCTCCAAATAGTCCACCGTACGCGTAATTCCTGTCCCGATCGTCTGATTAGTGTGACGGAAGGCCTCGTGGTCACTAAAGTGCGCGTGCACAATTGAATCGGCCATGAGCTCCAGGCACTCGGGACCCTCGCGAGCCAAAGCCATATGACCGAAGTCCACCAAGGTGACAAAGTTGGTGCGATCGACGTCCTCCTGCATGCGCAACGTCGAGGCGGTGTCATTCACCAGATACCATACATATGGCTCCGTCTCCTGGGCAATGTACACCCCCCGCGGTGCCGCATAATCACAAACGCGTTGCCAGAAACGCACCGACTTCTGCCAAGCTGTGGAACGATCGAGGCCATAGACCCACTGACCGGAGTTAAACATGAGCTGATTGATCCCCCACTGCACCGCCAGATCAATGCCCTGAGCCATATACGTGTAGCATCGTTCCAGTTCTGCCTCCTCTGCTGCCACGATGTTCATCGGGGGGTGGAGCACATAATTGCGCGGTGTCAATCCCAATGCAGCCATCTCAGACCTGAGAGTGCGCTGTTGATGCTCGCTCAGGTGTTGGGGGCCGGCGTGAAAAACACCATGCAAATCCACATAGTGAAAGCCCAGTGCGGCAGCGCGTTCCAAGCTCCTCAACAGCGAAGCCGACTCGGCAATGAACCAGATGCCGGTGAGCATACCGATCTTCATACAGGGACCATCGCTTTCACGCTATGTCATTTCGACAAGCTCTTTGTATCTGATCGGCGGTTCAGTGCAGCACTTGAGCTTGCACTACCTTCATGGTCTCCTTCATGATCTCAATCATTTCGTCGATCTGCTCACGGGTGATGATAAGCGGTGGGGTGATCAGCAACATATCGCCCATCACACCATCCACACAACCGGTGCACTGGAACGTAACCAGGCCTCGCTCCAGAGCTTCAGATTGGAAACGGGCGGACACTTTCATTTGGGGGTCAAAGGGCTCCCTGGTCTTTTTGTCTTTGACGAACTCAAGACCACACATCATCCCTTTGCCCCGCACATCACCGACGATGTCGAACTCAAGCAACTCCTTCAGCCGGCCAAGCAGGTATTCACCCATCTCCCTTGAGCGTTCGACGAGATTGTGCCTTTCCACATAGCGGATCACCTCGACCGCAACGGCACAGGAGACCGGATTCTCGTTCAGCGTATGGCCGGCGAGGAAGGGATGTCCAGTGTCCTCGATGACCTGCCACATCTCTTCGCTGGCAATCGTAGCGGATAGGGGCGTATAGCCCGAGGTCATCCCCTTCGCAGTAGCGATGATATCCGGCGTGACGCCCCACGCCTCAATGCCGAACCAATAACCGATCCGTCCCCAGCCGGTCATTACCTCATCCACAATCAATTTGACATCGTAGCGATCACAAATGTCACGGATGACTTCAAAGTAACCCGGCGGTGCAGGCACAGCTCCCAGGGCAGCACCTACCACTGGCTCGGCGATAAACGCTGCAATATTTTCCTGGCCCTGTTGCCGAATTTCCGTCTCCAGTTGGCGTGCACACTTTAAGTTACAATCTGGATAGGTCTTTTCGAAGGGGCATCGATAACAATAAGCGGGTGGAATTTTGGGAAAATTAACATACATAGGGTAGTAATAACGACGCCGAAAGGTATGTCCGTGGATGCCCGCCACCGCAATATTGTTGCCGTGAAAACCGCGCCATCGTCCTATGACGGCATATTTAGAGGGCTTGCCAGTGTGCACATAGTACAAGCGAGCCAGGCGCACAGCCGAATCGACAGCATCGGTGCCGGTGCAACCAAACCAGGTGCGACAATTATATTTCATAGTCCCTGGTGCATGGCTGGCCACCAGCTGTCCCAGCTCTAACATAGGTTCATTCGAGAAGACGTGCGGGGCAGCGAAACAGACCTTGTGTGCCTGTTCATACATCGCGTCAACCACGCTTTGCACCCCATGGCCGATATTTACCACCACAGACGACCCGGCAGCGCCATCCAGGTAGCGCTTGCCATTCTGATCCCAAAGGTACACACCCTCAGCGCGCGTGATGATCGGCGCCGGCCGCTTCCAGAAACGATGAACCGCCGGCTTGAAACGTGTGATAACCTCATCCGTAACGGTATCTCTCATAGTTGTGTCTCCTTTCAAAGATTAAATGAAAAGATCACTTGGAAAAGCAGAAGCTGCTCTGTTACAGCGCTCAACGGAACGCTAGGGGGCAGGCCTTGCTGTGGCTTATAGAGCGCTTCAGTCCCCTCAATATGTGGTATGACCTGTATGACACATTATAGTACAAACACCCCTTATTGTCAATCGAGATTCGTAAGGGTGTTGAAAAAGTCCTCCGGGGCATTACCACGTAGGATGGGTTCAGAACTCACCCTCTACCACCACCGTAGGAATAGACGGGACGCCTTGCGGGGCATTACGGCCGTAGGGACACGGCACGCCGTGCCCCTACGGGATTGTGGGTAGAAATAGGCTGAGACGTTTTTCAACACCCTCGATTCGTGCTGCGGAGATTTCCACTTACAGGTGTGCCCATGCCTGTAACCACCCCCTGCGCAGACTACTTTCCGCGTGCAACGTCGTTATGATCACTGGTGTCAATAATCCGTCAGGGATAGCACTACCCTTGCGTGGCTATACGTGGGAAATGGAGAGCCTGACCCCGATCACGGGAGCTGGATAGCAATGGCAGCGCTCTGAAATGTTACAATGACGGGGGGCCTAAGAACGGGACATAAGTGTAATATTTAACGGAAATCGGCAACGACTCGATAGAAAACACTATCGGATAATCTCACATATGAGAAACAAAAAAGGCGACGGCGGGATTCGAACCCGCGGTCGGGGTTTTGCAGACCCCTGCCTTGCCACTTGGCTACGTCGCCTTGATCATTTTTTATTGTAGCACGCACGCCAATATTGTGTCAAATCCCATCAGCCGCCTAAGTCTGTCTCCAATTCGCCTACGATCTCAAAGCGCAACGCACCGCGTTCATCCATCTCAACATGATAGACCACCAAATGCACCGCATCAGGTGAGATTCCCGTAGGCAGGGTGAAGACATAATCATCACGTACCACCTCGTCGGGCAGCCAGTGACTTGTCGGAAAGCTGTTCCACACCGGCTGGTGATCCTGAATAAGCGGCTGCCCATCTGCGCCGCGAATTGGCTCTCCGCCCAGCTGAGGACGCACCGAGGTGGCGTAGTCGTCCATCAGAGGGGCTTCTGCCCGCCAATAGAGTGAGAGACGCCAACGCGGCATGTCCGCTACGGGTTGACCTGTACTGCCGGTGAGCGGCTGAGGCAACAGCGCAGTCTCATAACCGATCACCTGTAACCCCGCTTTCAGTCGCCATGTCACCATATGCGCCGATTCTGGCACCACGTACTCCGGGTTCACCTGTGTCCGGATTAACTCGGCACTGGCAGCATAGCGGCGCCGCTCCGCCAGGCAATCAGGCCGTGCGGCGACGGCGCTTCGGGTAAGGTAGATAACCTCAGGCGGCTGCTCACCCGACCCGACGGGCAATTGACATACGGGCAACGGTCGAAGTGTCGGAGCGGCACCCCAGACGACAGTCAGATAGCTGAGCGCCAGCCATTCATCATGTTGTGCCAGGATCACAGCATCCGCGGGTGGCGTGTCCGCCAGGACTGCCCAGCCCGGATCAAGCCCGGTGTCCTCTGGCCGCCAGCTTTGATCGGCATGCGGCCAGCTCACTACGAAGCGATAGGACACCAGGACGACCAGCAGGACGAGCACCACCGCATGCAGGACGTAAGGCACGGCGGCGATCCTCTGCCCAACCGCAAGAGATCGATACCTAGGGGACTCACGCGGACAGGAGAGCCCTTCTATCAGAGCGCCCACACCAGCGGCAAAGCCCAACGCCACCAGCGGATAGGCGGGCATGATCACCTGATACCAGTTGCCAAAGCGATCCACCCAGCAGAAGATGGCGTAGAGAAACAGGGTGCTGCTGAGGAACATGGCGCGCCGGCGCCCCAGCCACCTCAGACCCACCAGTCCGCCGAGCAACACCACAGGGGTGAGCTCACCCCAGATCAGCGCCGGAAACTCATCCGTGAACAGGGGAAACAATGTCAAGCCGGGCGCCAGTTCATCGCGCCCCTGGTGTGTGGTGAGAAAATCGATGAACCAAGCGGTCACATCCGGCCAGTTGCCCTGTCCTCGCCACTCCGGGTGCGCCGCGCCGCGCCAGTACACATAGGCATATGAGAGTACAGGCAGCAACACCAACCCGGCTGCATGCCCCCACAGGCGCGGTCGACGCAGCAGGTTGGGTTGACGCGCCAGGATGAACCACACTAGCGGCGGTAGAATGAGCAAAACGGTCACCAGGTTGGCCAGACACGTGCCGCACACCAATGCCAGCCACAGAAGCATGCGCTCCGCCTTAGCTGGATCGATAGCGAGCTTCTCTTCCCAGCGCCACGCCAGCCAGACGATCAACAGCGTCTGCAGCACGGCTGAGGTATATTGTTCCGTGGTGACACTGTAGTACCAAAAGAAATAGGTGACGGCGTAGAAGAGTGTTGTCAGGGCGGCCACCGGCCAGCGACCGCGCGCCGCACGTACACACAGCTGATAGAGCACGATTAGGGCAAGCAATGCCCAGAGGGTCGAGTAGCTGGATAGGCGCTGCACCGGGTTGAGCGCCCAGCTGAACAGTAGACCGGTCAGGCGGAACCACAGCCAGCCCCCCATCGTGTAGAGCGGGTAACCAGGGGCGTTACTAGGGCGTGCCTGAACCTGGGCATACTGATGGGTGATCAGATCGCCACCTTGCAGCTCGTCTGGGCGCAGGCCGGTGTCCAGCGTGAGCAGATAAAGCACCCCCGCCAGCGCCAACACACACCACCCCGCCCACCATGCCAGGCGAGGTGAACGCCACAGATCGGTTGTCACCATCTTCGAATGCTCTGCGCCGTTCACCCGTAACAGACGGCGCAGAGAGGCAAAAGTGCTCGTATGGATCACGGCTGCTTGCTGATGATGGGCAAATACATCCCGCGCCCTACAGTAATAACCGCCGTGGAGACGGTGTAGGTTGAGGTGTAAGCACCACTCCCCGTGATCGAAGCGGTGTTGGTGACGAGCGTGCCCGGCGTCAACGCGTCGCTCAGCACGGCCAACATCTGGATCGTCCCACCCGCGCCCTGCGCTAAATTTTCCACCTGCCAGGTGTAGCTGAAGCTCCCCGTCGGCGTGACTGCAACCCCGCTGCTGAGATAGCTGGCACTGCTGAAGGTAATTGGGATCGGCAGGTAATCGCTGATGACCACGTCCTGCGCCAATGTGGGGCTGTCGTTGGTGAAGATAAGTGTGTACGTGACTGCATGCCCAGGCGCAACCACGGTGGGTGTCGCTGTCTTGCTGATCATCAGCCCACCCCATCCGATGCACGCCACAAACGCATCCGTCGTCCCTGAACGGCCGGCGTCCAACGCCTCCACAGTCGGAAAATCGGCGGAATAGGTCTGGCCGGTCACACAGATGTCACCAACGGCATCCGTTGCTACGCCATATGCAGCATCGTTGCCACTGCCACCCGGATAGGTGCCGCTGCCACCCAGGTAGGTGGAGAGACCCAAAGTGTAAGCCGCGGTGGTGCTGACCAGCTGGCTGACAAAGGCATCGCTCGCGCCGCGCAAGCTGCTTTGCAAAGGATGCCGGGTGGGGAAGTTGCCGGAGAAGGTCTGCCCGACAACCACTGGAGCGTCATCGCCGTCCAGCGTCAGGTCATATCCCACATCGTCGCTACGACCACCCAGGAAGGTGGAGTAGGCAAAGGTATACACACCCCCGGCATCCACAATGTGGCTCAGGAAGGCATCTCCCCCTAAGCCCATCGAAGCACCACCGCCGTATGCGGGTTGCACTGCGCCCGGAGTATGGGGGAAGTCGGTAGACCCAGTGTGGCCAGTCACCCATGCATTGCCATAACTGTCCACCGCGATGCCACGTCC
>JASFBB010000024.1:0-10226 GCA_036172345.1 Anaerolineae bacterium | reverse complement strand
AAAAAATGGAGTCCGGTGAGCTTATCGGACAGTGGCGGTGTTATATTGATGAGAAGATATAAGGTTCATTCTCCTGGGCAAGGTGCAGGGAGGTTAAAGGCTAGGGCACGAATAATCTCGATAGACAGCGCGCGCCAAGCTCCAAGGGTTTAGGCGGGTAGGGATGTCTCGGTTGAACCACACATCATGAGGATTAGCGGTGCAGCTTCACTATTCCAAGGAGGTGAGTAGATGTTCTCTCGGAAAGTTCTGACCCAACGTTTGGCACAAGCAGGTTTTGATTTCACATCCTCCATTGCAGAGCAAGCGCTTCTTAGTAACACGCTGCGTCCCATCATTATGCGGGAGCTAGAGAGGCGTTTGTTGTCTCAGATTGAGGCCTTGGCGGATCCGGCGCGACCGCGTCAGGTGACGCAGGATAAGATCGACCTGGCGCGGGCACTCATTCGCTCAGCAGAGCGCGCCCTCGCCCGCAAACAGATCTCGCGGCGCGTCTTGCATCGGCTGCTCGAAGTATTTTTGAAAAACACAGTGCTGGATGCAGACGACTCGGCCAGGGTGGCTACCGAAGAATTCATCAAGAAGCATGGCACCAATCCCCCCGTGACAATGGTGATTAGTCCTACCAAAGTGTGCAATTTGAAGTGCATCGGGTGTTATGCTGCGTGCTCGCCTGGCAATGCCGAGACGCTCGAGTGGGAGATTTTTAACCGCGTGGTAGACGATGCCAAGCGGCAATGGGGTCTGCGCTTTATCACCATCTCGGGCGGTGAGCCACTTGCCTACCGCTCCAATGGTTATGACTTGGTCGACTTTGTCAAGCGCCACAATGACTGCTTCTTCCAGATGTACACCAACGGGACGTTGATCGACGAGCGCATGGCCGAACGCATGGCCGAGGCGGGCAACCTGATTCCCAACATTTCCGTAGAGGGTTTTGAGGAACGCACGGATGAACGCCGTGGCAAAGGCACCTTCAAGCGCATCCTGAGGGCTATGGAGAACCTGCGCAAGGTGGGGGTACCATATGGTATCTCACTCACCGCGACTTGCCATAACGCTGAAGAGATCCTCTCCGATGAATTCATCGACTTCTTCTTCAACGAACAGCAAGTGGTCTATGCCTGGCTCTTCCAGTATATGCCCATCGGTCGCAGTTACACGTTGGATCTGTTGCCACGACCGGAGCAGCGCGTCTGGATGTGGAAGCGCACGTGGGAGATCGTGCGTGAGAAACAGATCATGATCGCAGACTTCTGGAATTGCGGCACCGCTTCGGATGGGTGCATCGCTGGTGCGCGCTCCAGCGGCTATATGTATATCGACTGGAACGGCAAAATGATGCCATGCGTGTTTGTGCCCTATTCAGCAGGCAACATCAAGGAGATCTATCAGAACGGCGGCACGCTGGACGACATCTATGATGTGCCCTACTTCCGCGCCATCCGCGAGTGGCAGGCCGAATATGGTTTGTCCAAGCGCAAGCCGGAAGAGCATGGCAACTGGCTGGTGCCGTGTTCCATCCGTGACCATTACGACGTGGGGCGGCGGCTGATCGACACCTATAAGCCGGAGCCGGAGGACGAGAACGCGGCCGAAGCCTTGCAGGATGGGCAGTACTACGAGGGTATGCTGGCTTATGATGAGGAGCTCTACAAGCTCTTCGACCCCATCTGGCAAGAGATGTACCTTAAGAGTGGCCCCACTGGCCCGTGTGAGGAAAAGAAGTAGGCTCAAGTGAGGAGCCACCCAAAGGGGCAGCTGTAGTGGCAGCTGCCCCTTTGCTGTGTATGAGAGGCGCGACCTGCCTTTCTTGCATCTGCAAAGCAGCGAAGGTATAATAAAAGCGATGCTTTACACCCCCTACGCCGTTGTGGGCCGTCCAGGGGGTGTGTTGTGTATAAAGGCTGTAATCTCGAACTCTTCCTGGAAGGAGGCAGTTTTCAATGTCAAAGAAGTGGGTTTATTTGTATGAAGACGTCGACGAGGTAGAGCGGATCGTCGGCGGTAGTTGGGATAATGTGAAAGCGCTTTTAGGCGGCAAGGGTGCGAACCTGGCCGAAATGTGGCGCATCGGCGTGCCGGTGCCCCCTGGCTTCACTGTCACCACTGAGGCGTGTAACGCCTACCTCGCCGCCGGCGAGAAGTTCCCCGAAGGAATGTGGGAACAGGAATTGGCCGCTATGAAAGCGCTCGAGGAGAAAACGGGCAAGAAATTCGGTGACCCCAATAATCCGCTGTTGGTCTCCTGCCGCTCAGGCGCCAAATTCTCCATGCCCGGCATGATGGACACTGTGCTCAACATCGGGATGAACGACGAAACCGCTGCTGGTATGGTCAAGCTGACCGGCGATGAGCGCTTCGTCTACGATGCCTATCGCCGCCTGGTCCAGATGTTTGGCAGTGTGGTGCTCGGCATCCCCGATGAGCCCTTTGAGGAGGCGCTCGATGAACTCAAGCGCAAGCGCGGCGTGAAGTCGGATACCGACCTGACCGCCGAAGATTGGAAGGAGCTGACCGAGACCTTTAAGCAGATTGTCAGAAAGGAAATCGACCGCGACTTCCCACAGGATCCCTACGAGCAGCTGCGCCTGGCCACCGAAGCGGTATTCAAGAGCTGGAATGGCAAGCGCGCCGTGGACTACCGCAATGCCACCGGCATCCCCCACAACTTGGGTACTGCGGTGAACATTGTGACGATGGTCTTCGGTAATATGGGATGGGATTCAGGCACTGGAGTGGCCTTCACCCGCAATCCTTCCACTGGCGAATAACAGCTCTACGGCGATTACCTCCTGAACGCTCAGGGTGAAGATGTGGTGGCAGGCATCCGCAACACCAAGCCCATCTCCGAGCTGGAAAACGAGATGCCCGAAACGTATCGCCAATTCCTCGACATCTGCGCTAAGCTAGAGCGCCACTACAAGGACATGCAGGATGTCGAGTTCACCATCGAGCGCGGCAAGCTGTGGATGCTGCAGACACGGGACGGCAAGCGCACTGCCAAAGCTGCGGTCAAGATCGCGGTGGATATGGCAAACGAGGGGCTTATCACCAAGGAACAAGCGGTGATGCGCGTCAAGCCCTCGGACGTGGACACCCTGATGCATCCCCAGTTCGATCCTGAAGCGAAGAAGCAAGCGGTGCGGGAGGGGAAACTACTTGCCAAGGGTGTGAACGCTTCGCCTGGTGCCGCGGTGGGAATGGTGGCGTTCGATGCCGACCTGGCCGAGCAGTGGGGCAAGTCGGGCAAGCCGGTGATTATGGTGCGCCCGTTCACCAAGCCGGACGATGTCCATGGCATGATTGCCGCCCGCGGTATCCTGACCAGCGAGGGTGGTGCTACCAGCCATGCCGCCGTGGTGGCACGCCAATTCGGCAAGCCCTGCGTGGTGGGCGCCAGCGACCTGGCGATCGATCTGGAGCGACGCCAGATGAGTGTCAACGGCGTCGTCGTGAAGGAGGGAGAGTTCATCTCGATCGATGGCGCTACCGGAGAAGCGTTTCTGGGCGAGATTCCCACAATCACACCGCGCTTCGAGGAGCAGACTGAGCTGTTGACTCTGCTCTCCTGGGCAGACGAGTTCCGCAAGCTGCAGGTTTGGGCTAATGCCGACTATCCCAAGGATGCCTTGCGCGCACGTGCCTATGGTGCTCAGGGCATCGGGCTGTGTCGCACCGAGCACATGTTCTTCGAGCCCGAGCGATTGCCTATCGTGCAGCGTATGATCTTGGCAAAGACCGAGGAAGAGCGCCAGAAAGCTTTGGATGAGCTCCTGCCTTTCCAGCGCAGTGATTTCGAGGGCATCTTCAAGGCGATGGATGGGCTGCCCGTGATCATCCGCCTGATTGACCCGCCGCTCCATGAGTTCATGCCCAATGAACGCCAGCTCCTAGAGGAAGTCATCGAGATGCGCGTTAAGGGCATCACCGAGGGCCGGGCCGAAAAGGAAGCGCTGCTGGCGGCCATAGAGAGCATGCACGAGAGCAACCCCATGATGGGTCTGCGCGGCATCCGTCTCAGCATTGTTATGCCCGGTATAGTCAAGATGCAGGTGCGTGCTATCTTTGAGGCGGCGTGCAACATGGCCAAGCAAGGTGTGGTGGTCAAGCCGGAGGTGATGATTCCGCTGGCAGGTCACGTCAACGAGCTGAAGGTGATCCAGCCGCAGCTGGAGGCGATCGCGCAGGAGGTAATGAAGGAGAAGGGCATCACCGTCGAGTACAAGTTCGGCACGATGATCGAGGTGCCACGTGCTGCGATCACAGCGGATGAGATCGCCAGCGTGGCGCAGTTCTTCTCCTTCGGCACCAACGACCTGACTCAGATGACCTTCGGTTATTCACGTGATGACGCCGAGGCGCGCTTCCTGCTGCAATACGTCGAAATGGGCATCCTGCCCAAGAACCCCTTCCAGACGATCGACCGCGCGGGCGTGGGCGAGCTAATGCGCATAGCTGTGGAAAAAGGTCGCGCCACGCGTCCCGATCTAGAGGTGGGTATCTGTGGTGAGCATGGTGGCGATCCCGAGTCTATTGAGTTTTGCCATCTGATCAATCAGAACTATGTGAGCTGCTCTCCCTTCCGCGTACCGGTAGCGCGCCTGGCCGCGGCCCATGCCGCGATCAAGCACAAGCAGTAGTACATTGTTCCTCCTCCTGATGCAGCAGGGCAGGCCTTCCTGGTCTCACTCGGGGGGCCTGCCCTGCGTTTTGCAAAGATTGTCTCCACCACCGGTCTCAAAAGGTCAGAATAGGGGGATTTCGTATCGCGCTCAGCGCTGGCATGCTTTCAGCGCGCTCGCCACATCAGCATAGACGCCAAACACCTTGTCAAACATAGTGAGCTTGAACAACATCTGCGGCTGGGGTTGCAAGCCGACCAGCTGCAGACATTGGTTGCCTCCACCCAACATCTTGCTGCCCGCGATCAACACTGCCAAACCTGCGCTGTCGATGAAGTGCACCTTGCTCATCTCCAAAACCACCGTGCGCACACCCGCTTCGGCAACCTGGTGGAATGTCTGCTTCAGCTGATCTGCCGTTGTGACGTTGAGCACACCATCCAGGGCAATTACCACAGTCTGCTCATCCACAGCTTGTTGTGTGATCTGCACCGTTTCTGCTTCTCCCTACCAGACAAAGAAATCCCCACTCGAAACCATACCCGACCATCCCCATCAGAGGGTTATGTCTATCTACTGCCGAACAACCAACGACCGGGCAATCGCATGAGCTGTTGTAACACCTTCTTCTTGAGAGAGCTATCCGGCATTGCCTCAATGCCTTCCTCATAAGCGCCAATGGCTGTCAGCCATTGGCGCTGTTCGAGGTGCAGGCGGCTCAATGCCTGCCTGGCATACATAGCGAGCTCGCTCTCACCCAATGCCTCGAACATACGTGCTGACTCGCGATATGCCTCAGCAGCGGCCGCATAGTTGCCGCGCCCTTCATACACGCTGGCCAAATTGCCTAGCGCTTGTGCCTGGCCACGCGCGTCCTGCAATTCGCCGAACAGGGCATAGGCCGCTTCTAACGCTTGCTGTGCAGCATCCCACTCGCTCAGCTCGCGCCGTGCCACGCCGAGATCGTTGAGCGTTTCTGCCAGATGCTGGCGTTCGCCGGCCTGCTCAGCAACCACCCGCGCTTCTTCGAATCTTCGGGCAGCAGCGGCATAGCGCTTGGCTCGATAGTGCTGGATGCCCTCTGCATGGAGCTTCTGCCAGTCGCCCATAGTGCCTTCTTCAATAGGTGATGTCCAATAAGCTTTCACCCAGGCGGCGTAACATGCTGGCCGGCAGTGCGCTGAGCTGCATTGCGGCGCGCACATAGAGGATGTTGCCCGGCTTTACGATAAAACGACGCACATCCGCAGGGAGCTCGGCTAATCGTTTCAACTCTTCCATATCGGGCAGCTGCTCACCGGCGGGCTGAATGCCCTGATCGAAGAAGTAGGACATCGGCACTCCCAGGAATTGTGCCATGGCCTCCAGCTCCACCAACGGGATGTCGCGCTCCGCCGACTCGTATGCCGCAATGCGCGTGGGAGGACAACCCAATAGATGGGCAAGCTCCTCGCGCGAACGCCCAGCCTCCATACGGGCTTGCTGTAAAAGTACAGCGATGATCCGCCGCCGCAGCCCCATAATAGCCGCTGCGGGGAGTTTGCCATCCAAACCCTCGTCGGAGATATCCTCGCTCCAGAAGTACGCCACTGGCACGCGATATAGGTGAGCTAAGATTTCCAACTCAGTCAGCGATACGTCACGTCGCCCATACTCGAAGTCGCAGATCACCTCAGGAGTCACACCCAGAACATCGGCCACTTCCTCGAGGGTCCGATTAGCGCGCTGGCGGGCGTGCCGCAGCAGCACCCCTACGATCTTCCTACGCAGCGTTGCCTCTTCTTGTCTCAACTCTTGCATGAAACCCCCTCGCCCTGCTGGTGGCAGCAGCTCCCAGCTCATCAAGAGATGCTGTTGCGCAGCAGTGTCACTTCCATTATACCATAATATGTCAAATGCCCCAACCCTTTGTCCGATGTATTCCCAGCAGCTGTGAACCGGCAACGATCAGGACGCTTATCAAGGTGAGCGAACTGATCATCAGGCCAAGCATCCACGAACGCGGGGCGAAGTACAGCTCCACACGGTGCGGACCGGCGGCCAGGTACAGCGCTCGAAAGGCGTAGTTGGCACGCCATACGGTTTGATGTTCGCCATCTACGCGTGCTTGCCAGCCTGGATACCAGGTTTCGCTCAGCACCAAGTAGCCCTCTGCTGGCATGTCTACACGCAACTGCAGCGCATTGAGGGTATACAGGTCCATTCGGATGTCGGCGGGTCGTGGAGCTGCTACCTCTAGGGCTGGGCCACCTTCGACGATGACCTCTTGTGCCGGGTCGAATCCCGCGGCATGGATCGCCTCCCATGCTGCCGCCTGATCGGAGACGCTGCGCGCATGGTGCACCACCAATGCACGGGGCAGCGCAGCACGGTTGAGGAACACGGCCAGTTGGTTGCTTTCGAATACAGGGGCAAACTTCTGCCAATCCAGCACTACATCGCGCGCCGCAATCACATATTTGACGTTCAGAAAGTCGTACAGACGCGACGAACGGCTGGGTATGCCCTCCAGGAAACGCGTGTAGTCCGCCAGGATCAACGGATTGACCACGCCAGAAACGTCCTGCAGATGATGCAGTAGAGGAGTATCCGGCTGCCAAAGATGCCAGATATCCGTACGTGTGTCGATGCGGTAAAGCGAGCTGTCCGATTTGAGAAATGCGACTATGCCAGGATGATGAAATGTTGCGCTCGGATCCTGTCTTGCCACATCGAGATTGCTGCCCCAGCTGGCCAGATCGAAGAAGGTCAAGGCGACGCCGAGCAGGCCGAAGGTGGCAGGACGCATCCAGCCACGTTGCAAGGCATAAAGCAGCACCATCGCGGCGGCCAACAATCCGATGAAGAAGGCCAGGCCGTTGGTGGCGGCAGCAGTACGCGCGAAGATGACCGCGTCTTTGTCCTGGCTGGTGATGAGCGCATGATAGCTGAGCGGCAGGGCGATCAACACCAGCCCCCCCAGCACCCATAGGGCAGCGCGTGTCAACAGAGCGAGCATTTGCCGTGCCGCGGATGTCCCTTGGATGAGCATCTGCGCACCGTATGTCGCCAGCCCGGCCAGCGCAAAGTCGAACACGAAGACGAAGCGCGCCGGCGCGCGCATACCGGCTAACCCTGGTACTGTCTGATACAGCAAGCCGTATAAAACGCTGTAGCCTCCCAACGCGGCCACCAAGCTGAATGCAGCCAACAAGGCCAACAGGCCAAGCATGCGCTCGCGTCGTATCCCTGCTCCTATACTCAGCGCAGCTAACATGAGTGGCAGAATGCCCAGATATCCCACCTCGACGCGCTCCCAGGGGCCCCAATGCCTTGCCGGGTCACGACCGAAGAAGGATGGCACGAGCAATCCAATCAGCCCAGCAGGGGGCAAGGAGTACTCACTGGCACGCTGATAGTCATATGTGGCGCGCGGAGTCCATCCGCTGAATTCATAAGCGGGCAGCAGGACCACCGCTGCCAGTCCTGTCCCAACAATCAGGGTAAGCAAAAGCAACCCAATGGGCCGTATTGGCAACGTTCTGCACCTTGTAAATAGGGATTGCGCCGCCGTCCGTTTCCTGGCATACCACTCTGTAGTCATGTGGTAGAACGTGCTCAACAGCAGCACGATCACAATGAACAGCCATGGCTGTGTGTGACCTGCTGTTGCTGCGATGCCCAGGAAAAGGCCTGCCCATATGGCCCATCGGGAGCTCCGTTCGCCCAAGGAACGTTGATACAATAAGAAGATAAGTGGCAACCATGCGGCCTGGGCAATCAAATTGAGGTTGCCAAAATGGATTACAAAGAAATCCGAGAACATATAGGCCAATGCTCCCATCAGAGGGGGGAGACGGGATGACCACTTATTCGCGGTAGAAGTGTTGTTGTGGCGCTGCAGGGCGCGAAAGCAAAGATAGGCCGCTGCGCCGGCCAACCAGAAGTGAAAGATGGATAGCCCCATCATCATCCGATAGGTGACCTGGGGCGCGATCAACCAGATGATCAGGTTAATAGGATAGTATAACGCGGTCTGAATGTCCGCAGCGAATGGCATGCCACCGTAGAGATAGGGGTTCCACAGCGGGAATTGCCCGCTTTTCAGTGCTTGGGCGGCGAAATGATGGATAGGATATAGAAACGAGGCAAGATCACCACCGCCAGCTGGCATCCACTCACCGGCAAACACTACCCGCCAGAAGAACGTGACGGCTGCCAGTGCCAAGATGCCCAGCATCACCCCGTCAGGAAGTCGGAGAGACACCCGACGATACCACAGCGTTTCCGACGTGGAGGTATCGTTTTCGGAGGACAAATTAGGTGGCGTCTCCTTGCAGCACCTCTGTCAGCTGGCGGCGCACCTCGGGGGGCAGTGGTCTCCCCTTAGGCTGACTGCGCAGATGTTTCTTGAGGTCTTTAGCCAGCATCACTGGCACCTCATCATGCTCGGGGCCGGACGAGCTGTCCATCTCCAAACGCGCATTCGGATGGGTGAAGACCACCAGCGGTTCAATGGGCGGAAGATCCTCGGAAAGAGATTTGCTCAGTTGGGCACGCAACTTTTCCACGTTGGACAGAGCTTCCTGGGTGGGGTTGCCCAGAGCTTCTTCGTTGAGGAAGAGGAACAAGCGTTTGACGCTGAAATTTCTTTTCCAGCGCGTGCCCTGTCTGCGGATGACACCATCCTGTCCCTTCGCTGTGATGACATACAGCCGCGAAGGTGTGAGCAGCACATGGGGCGCTGCAGCGGTGTAATTGAACAAATGATAGTTGTTGTCAAAGCCCCTTAGCGCTTTCTCCAAGGCATGGTCGGCGCGCGGTTCACGCACATAGCGGTTGGCATTATAGGCACTGATGTTGGCGAGGATGAAGCCAATCAGCAGCGCGGGCAGCGACCAGAAGTAGTACGCTTCGTTGAAAGAGGCGATCAATCCACCTCCCAACACCATCAAACCGACCATGCTGGTCCAACGCACCAGCTGGCTACGTCGTTGCAACAGTTTCTGGTTGGTGGTTACTTTCATCGTTTGGCTCTCTCTGCTCGTGATGAATAACGTCCAGCCCGCGCTTGATGGCGCCTACCACATCATACTCCACTGTCTGAGCAGCTCGGTGGATGGCATTGCGCACCGCGTAGGCATCAGAGCGCCCGTGGCCGATCACCACCACCCTGTCTACTCCCAGCAACGCGGCACCGCCGAACTCGCGATAATCCAGCTTGCGCGCGGCTGCTTCGAGCGCCGGCTTCATAAGCAGGGCTCCCAGGCGCGCCAGCGGATAGCGACGCACCCCCTCCTTGATAGAATCGGTGAGCAGGCGCGCCACCCCTTCGGAGGTCTTGATAAAGACATTGCCGGAGAAACCATCAGTGACCACCACATCCGCTATGCCGGTTGGCACATCCTTGCCTTCCACGCTGCCGATGAAGTGGAAAGGCCCACGTTTGAGCAATGGCAACGTATCCAACACAAGTCGGTTGCCTTTGCCCTCCTCCTCACCATTGGTGAGGATGCCCACGCGTGGGTGTTCGATCCCCATCATACGTTGCACGTAGATGCTGCCCATCAAGGCGAACTGGTATAGATATTCTGGCCGGCAGTCGGCGTTGGCGCCGATGTC
>JASFBB010000023.1:0-5528 GCA_036172345.1 Anaerolineae bacterium | reverse complement strand
GGGTCGGCCCCGGTGTGTAGGTCGGATAGGGCGTATACGTCGGCCCGGGTGTGTACGTCGGATAGGGTGTCGGGGTCGGCCCGGGTGTGTACGTCGGGTAGGGTGTCGGGGTCGGCCCCGGCGTGTAGGTCGGGTAAGGCGTCGGCGTCGGGCCGGGCGTGGGAGTGGGGCGTACCCCCACCGTGTTGAAGACGAAGAACAACATGGCCAGCCCCAGCAGCAAGTCGGCGAACAACCACCCGGCCAGGGCAATGGTGTCGCGATAGCGGGAACGGCGTGGCACGCGGATGGTCATCGCAGCACCGGAAGCAAACCGATCATCAACAGGATATACGCACCGGCTCCAACACCCAGGCCGAAGCCCAAACCGATGCCCAGGAAGAGCAAGCGTGAGCGCGGCGCCGACGTCGCATAGGCCGGCCGGCCGCGGTAGAGCGACCAGCGCGCCCCCAGCTGATCCGGGCTGCTGATCAGCTCACTCAGCCGGCGCGTCTGCTCCGAGAGCATATCGATCGCTCCGCGCAGGTCGCTGGTGGCGGGTTGCAGCTCACGGAATGTGCTGCCGGCCGTCTCCGTCGCTGTGCTCAAGCTATCCGAGACGCGGGCGATCTGCCCAGCTGATTGTGCCAATTGTTGCGCCAAGCTCGTGTGGGCCTGGATGGCGCGGGTCAGTTCGTCTGCCACGTGGGCGAGCGCCGAAATCGTCTGCTGGTTCACCGTGGCTGTGCTCTTGAGCTGGTTGATCGCTTGATAGGTCGTGGCGCTCAGGTCTTCCGCAGCGCGCGACATTTGTTCGGCGGACTGAGTGAGCTGGCGGGACATCTCGGCATTGGATTGGATGAGGCGCATTAGCTCACCGACCGCCTGGCGCAATGTCGAGGCGGCAATCTGGTTGATGCTGGTGGTATCGCGGAATTCGCTGGTGGCGGTCTGCAGGTTGCGCGTGATTTCGCGGTGTGCTTCGCGCGTCTCCAACAAGGCGCGGCGCAATGCTGTGTCTTCTTCCATCAAGCGCGATGCCAGGTCACGCATTTCGTCTATGGCGGTGGCCAAACTGGTGATGTTGTCACTGCTGCGCGACGCCGCCACACCCAATTCGGCGACCGCGGTGGCCAGGCTTTGGCGCAGCACACGCACCGCTTCTGCCATCTCGTGTGAGCCAATGTCAGCCGAATCCAGGGCTCTCAGCAATAGCTCCTGCTGTTGGCCCACGCGTTGGATCTCGTCGGAAAATCGATCGATGGAGCTCTGGAGCTGCTGATATACCAGCTCGACCGATTGTCCGTATTGGGTGAGCTTCGTCGCGGCCTCACTCACCAGCTGCAGGTGGTCGAGCTCTTGTTCGCGCGCAGCGGCGATGCTCTCGAGGCGTTGGCGCTCGGCCAACATCAGGTCGAGCAGCTCGTTGGCGTGGATGCGGAAGCGATCCACCGCTTCGCTCATCGTGATGGCCAGTTGATTGACATCTTGGCTGCTGCGCTGGGCGGCCACATAGCGATCTAGATCCCAGATGATTTCCTCGACCTGGCTGCGCAGCTCTGCCGCTTCCCGCTCCGCCCTGGTCTCTTGCACATCGCGCCAACGATGCACCATCACCGTCAGCATGATCACGACGGCCAGGACGAAGAAGTCCACCAATGCCACTTCGCTGAACGTCGGTCCGTGGCGTCCTCCCAGCTCCTGGAAGCCGCGTTCCCAGAGGAGCAGGAAGGGTTGATCGATCAAATTGGGGTAGAGGGTGATCACGCGCTCGTAATTCGCCGATGCCTGGGATAATCCGATCCAGGTGAAGGCGATCGGGAAGAGCACGAGCACGTTGCGCAACCATTCTATCCAGCTCAAGTAGCCGGGCCGGCGCCGTACTACGACCCGTTCCTCGATTCCTTGAGGATCCAAGATGGCGCGGGCGTCGAGATAGGCGAGATCGCGGCGCGCGGGTGTCTCCTCCAGCGCGGTTTTGATGTCGCGTAGACGACGTGCGGCATCACTATCGACTGCTTCCAACCGTATGGCAAGCGCTTGGATTTTGGTGGCCAGCTCAGCATTGCTCATGCGCATCTTACCTTTCGATCGATATGGAATCCATAGATTGTCTTACCCTCCTCCGTGCATCTACATATCGCACCGTGCGAATGCCGAGGTGCATTTATTCTTGCCTGGGGCGCGGAGCGACCAGGGAAGACAGATGTCGACGCACTAGCGTGATGCGTGTGTCATCGCCAGAGGTCGTTGCCCACAACAGGCGCGATCGGGCGCCCAGGCGCATTTTGGCGTCGGTAATGCGTTCGCGCTCCTCTGGGGTTATCAGCTCGGGGGATCGCTCCAGCAAACGCTCCCCCAGGCGTACGATCTCCTCATCGTTCGCTATTGGGTAACGCAACGCGGCGCGGAACTGCTCCGCTAATTCCATCAGCTGTTCCGCCTCCATAAGCGCTTCTCGATCTACGCCGGCGGGCAAGCTCACGTGTGCCTGCCGAAGTGCCCGATAGGCATCCACCATGCGCTCGATCTCGCCGCTTTTCCACGCTTTGAGCATCAGCACCTGGTAACGGGCCTCCTCGACGCGCCGTCGCTGCTGTGCGGTCAGAAACGAAGACGGATCCAGCAGCTCGGGGTCGTATGCATCCACAATATGCTGGGGATCGCCCGTCTGGAATGCCTGTTGCAGCCGCTCATAGGCGCGGACGCGCTGAATGGCGAGCTCGCAGCGCGCGCGTTGCTCGGCGCTCATGGGTTTGAACGGCTCGAACAGGACGGGATCATACAGGGAGGCAATGCGACGATCATCCTCCCGGGCCAATGCCAGCTGGAGGAGCTGCCAACGACGCAATCGGTCCTGTGCCTGGCGCACCCGCTTCATCTCCTGAGCGCTGACGTGACGGCAGTTATCCAGGAGTTCGGGGTTGTACGCTTGCACAATGGCAACATCATCATCTTCCTGGATCGCTTGTTGCAGCTGACGCAACGCTATGATGGTCTGGCGTGCACGCTCTACGGCGAGATACTGCTCTTGGGAGAGCTGGCAACCACCTTCGGCAGCACTACGCCCGGCGCGCTCGATCCAGAAGATATCGCCCACGCGCATCGCCAGCTCCAGGTCACGCAGCAGCAGGGCACGCTTGGCCTGTATCACTCGTTGTCGCTCCTCCCGGCCAAAGTTGCGGCACCCCTCCAGGATGTCGGCATGCTTGGAGTAGATGCGCACAATCTCGTCGGGCAATTGGCGGGCAAATGCCGCGCGCAATTCAGCCACCACCTGCACGCGCTCGAACGCCAGAGCAATGCGCTTCCTCTCCCCATCCGAAAAAGCGTGCAGGTGGCGCTCGTTGCCGCGACATGCTTCCGCGATCTGCTCATCATCTCCCGAGAAGAGAGCAGCGCGAATGCGCTCCTCTGGTTCTGGCTGCGGGGAGGTCCTTTGCGCTTCCTCGCTCACAATAAACACCTATCTCCTATCCACCAAGTCACCCCACGATGAATTGTCATCCCCGACAGGACAGGGTAGACTACTGCTCAATGAGCTCGCAAGAGCATCGGCCATGAAAAGCACAGGAAGGGGCTTGCTGACTTGCAAAGCACCTGGGCGGGTATAGGATTCGAACTTCGCCTTAAACACTTTCACTATATTTTACGTGACAACTATTATAGCATATGCCCGTTGGGCGTCAAGCCAGATTTGCGTGAGCGCATTAGAAAGAATAACCGCTTTTTTGTGACATGGGATAACGCTTCCCCGGTCTCCCAGAGGTTGCAAGGGCTCTCACTCGGTCGTAGATGTGCTCATCTGGTCGCATAAAGGGATCATCCGGCCCAAACTGTAAGTCGTCGCAGAGAGGATAAAACACTTTTGGGCACTCATCGCTTGGTGAAATTCTGGGCTGTCGCTCTGGTTATCGTCTGCATGGGGCTGGTGCTGTCACCTGCGCCTGTCGGGGTGCGCCTGGGGGGCGCTGTCCTGCTGGTCTGCTTCCTGCCCGGATGGGCGCTGATGCGCGTGCTTCCGCGGCAATTCGAGGACATTCTCGAGCGGCTGGCGCTGGCAGTCGGGCTGAGCTGCGCCGTCACGATCCTCATCTCGCTGGTCTTGGTTTACATCCAAGGGAGCGTAACTGCTCCGAGCCTGGTGCTCCCGTTGGGTTTCGCTTCTCTGGCGCTTTTGCTCGCACACCTGCGCGGCGCTGCCCCATCCCAACCGAGCTCCCGCCCGCACGCGCACGACCTGATCGCCATTGGGATATGCATTGCCATCGCCGCCTTCCTCACCGTGACCAACCTGGGTTACGCCGACTATTGGGGCGATGAGATGAACAGCTTGTTGCGCGCCCTGGCGGTGGTCGGGGGTCGGGGGGACGTCCTCTTCGAACACACCAAGGGACCGGCTGAAGTCCTGCTGCCCGCCGCTTTCGGGCTGCTGGCAGGGCGTTGGGACGCGTTTGCATTGCGCCTGCCGTTCGCCCTGGCGCACATCGCCGGCGTGGTGGCGCTGTACCTGCTGGCGCGCCCCATGTTCGGCCGCAACGTGGCACTGCTGGCGGCCGTCCTGCTCGCTATGAACGGCCTATATGTCGCCTTCGGGCGCATCGTCCAGTATCAGTCCCTCGTGTTCCTCGTCACGACGCTGGCCTTGCTGCTCACATTTCGCTTCTACCGCCACGGCGGTACCTGGCGCGTCGCTGCGGCGGCTTTCCTGGGCGGCATAGGGCTGCTGGCGCACTACGATGCGCTGGTGATCGTGCCGGTATTGGCTTTCTTAATTGGGCGGCGTTACGGGGAACATCCCGCAGAGCTGCGTGCCCAGTACCGCCCACTGATCGGCGCGGCGCTGCTGGCAGCTGGAGTGATCGCCCTGTTCTACTATCCCTACCTGCACCATCCGCGCATCTCCGAGACGGCAACATACCTGGGGCGTGTCATTGGCGTTGCCCAATGGCCGGCGAACAACTTCGATGAGTTATACGTGTTCAATGGGCTGTATAACTCGGTTTACTATATCGCCGCGCTGAGCGCAGCGATTCTGCTCAAGATCGAGTACGATCTGGTTGCAGCGGTGCGTGGACGTTGCGGACGTGTACGCGCCTCAGCGGTGGTTGTCGGGATTGTCCTGGCAAGTGTCATTACGTATGCCGCCGGCACACCGAACTATCTGCCCCTGATCGTGTTCTGCCTGTGGCTGGGGTATATGTTGAGCGCGGCGGCCATTTCGACGGAGCTCAAGGCCATCTACCTATGGATGGGCATCGCCTTTCTCGGTTATGTGTTCTTCGTGGACCGTCCGCGCACCCACCTGCAGATGATCCTTCCCGGCGCAGCGCTTCTGGGGGCGTTGGGGGTCGTCCAGACGTTCCAGGCGCTGCGCGCTCGCCTGTTGCCCTATGGGGGACGCCGACTTGGGCTTGTGCCGATCGCCTTCGGCGCGTTGCTGCTGGCTCTGTTTGCTGGCTATCAGTATCTGCTCTTCGTGGACACGCACCGGGAATACATCTTCACTTATCCCAAGCACAAGAGCGCGCTCTTGTGCTTGGGATAAG
>JASFBB010000022.1:0-15598 GCA_036172345.1 Anaerolineae bacterium | reverse complement strand
CATCAGCGGCTGCATCCGCATCACCCATAATGCGATAGGCCACATTATAAGCGAGATTCTGATATGTCAGAACCAAGCGGTTAAAAGCGTTCAGATCGCCGCGTTGTGCTCGCGCGATTGTTTCCACTTCATCCATAAAATGATGCCTATGCCCCGTGCAAGGGACAACCCGCTAGATTTGACGAACGTCCTCATCTCACCTATACTCACTCTAGTCCATGCCGGAGTAGCGGAACTGGCAGACGCGCACGACTCAAAATCGTGTGGGCTCAGCCCTTGTGGGTTCGATTCCCACCTCCGGCATTGTTTGTCAACGGAGACAAACCGAGTGCACTGGAATGCAGTTGCACTGACAGAACAGTCGCACCACTGCGACTGCGCGCGATGCCACGGCGGGGTATTGGGAACAGCTCGGCACGCATCGTGTGAAACGTAATCGATTATAGTTGTGACCAGCGGAGATGCGCAAACTACATCGCAAACTTCTCTTCTTGGTAGCTGGCATTCCAGTCGGCTGCCTGGCGGGGCTCCTCTTTGGCCTATTCATCGGATGGCAACTACTCCCCGTCGAATATGTGAATACCGAAATCAGCGACCTGGGTCCGGGCGACAAAGAGGAGTATGTCCTCATGGTAGCGGCCGAATACAGCGCGGATGGCGACGCCAATAAGGCGTTGGCGCGCCTGGAAGAATTGGATGTTGCCAATCCGGATCAATTTGTGGCATATTTGGCGGAAAAATACGTTCAGGAGGGGCGTGGTCACAACGATCCAGACACGGTGAACCTGGTGCGGCTGGCTGACGTGCTGGGTGTTAGCAGTCAGATGATGCTGGAGTATGTGGCAACGCCGACCCCAACGGCGACCGTCACCCCAACGCCGACCCATACTCCGACGCCAACCGCAACGGCAACCCATACACCTGTGCCCACGCCGACGCCGGAGGTCACCCCGACTGAGACGCCCAAACCCACTCGGCCACCCCAACCCACCCCCACTCCCGGCCCACCCACCGATACGCCAACTCCGACGCCACCACCGGTTGACTTCGTGGTAAAGGAAGCACGTATGTTGTCCATCTCCGAAAACGGCGGTTGGCCGTCACGAAGTCTCCATCTCCGTGCTTGATGTCAACGGACAACCTTTGTTGGGAGCAGTGGTGACCGACTTGCCGGAGTTCGGCAATTTTCGAGTGGTGACTGGCCAGAAGAACGAACCCTTTTTCGACTGGGGTATCAAGCTGGCTGAAATCGATTTATACAAGTCTAGCACGCGTCTATTGGTGGCAGAATATCCAGAGGGAAGGCGGGTGACCAGCGAGGTGTCCCCCACGCTGAGCACCAACGACTGGGAAATCGGCATCCCCCTGTTGATTGAGAAGGGTTATTGCAGCGGTGAGACGCAATGTCAACGTGACTGGAACAGCGGAGTGCCCGGTGTGGGTGCTAACGCACTATGTTGGGGGCATTATTCCTGGTGGCTTGTCTTCCAGGCGACGCATCCGTTTTAGGATGCCGAAACAACCGGTGTGAAGAGCGGCGAGCGGGTTTGGTGGATCGGTGGTTTTCTGGTTGGGCTGATGATCGGTGCGAGCATGAGCCTATTTTACACGTGGGTGTTGGATCCGCCTGCTTTGACTTTAGCGCCACCTTCCTCACTCAATCCGCACGACAAAGAAATCTATATGGTGCTGGTCTCAGCCGCCTACATGGCGGACGGTGATCTGGAGCGCGCCGAGCGCCGGCTGGCTGCGTTACGGGATACCCATATAGGCGACACCCTGGTGGCACTGGCCGAGCGGTACATCGCCGAAGATCACGATGTGCGCGAAGTCCGGGCTCTAGCCCGGCTGGCGGATGCCCTGGGCTATACCTCGGCAGTGGTACGTGCTTTTATCGTGACACCTACTCCCACCTACACGCCCACCCCGACCGTGACGCCCTTGCCAACCCACACGGCTATTACATCCCCGACAGTGACGCACACGGCGCCCGCAACGTATACTGCCACCTCCACCCGGAAGCCACGATCCACTTCGACACCGACTAAGACGCCGGCCCCTACACCGACGAAGACGTTCACTCCTACTGCGACTCCCACTTTCGAACGCAATCGATTCCGGGTAGTACAATCGACGCCCCTTTGCGATGCCCAATCCGACGGGCTATTACGCATTTACGTGCGGGATGCGAATGGTGAAGGGATACCGGGTGTTCAGATCGTCGTGAGCTGGGCGGAAGGCGAAGACCGCTTCTACACCGGTTTTAAGCCAGCTATAGACCCCGGCTATGCCGATTTTGAGATGCAGCCGGGCAAGGTGTACGAAGTGCATCTGGTGGACAAAAACGGCGACGTGGCCGATAATGTTGGGGACGTTACAGAACGGACCTGCCCGGATCTCCCGACAGACAAACGTCCTTCGTGGCAGGTGGTCTTTCAGAAATGATGGGGAACGTGAGCTTGGACGAGAATCTATTGCGAAATGTGCCATTGTTTTCGGGTTTGAATGAAGTAGAACAACATGCGTTGGCGCAGTGCGGGCGCCTTGTACGCTACCACACTGGTGAGCAGTTGTTTGCCAGAGGCGAGACCAGCGGCGCCTTTTACCTTATTCAAGAAGGATGGGTACGTCTGACACCCGATCCAGACGGCACACCGCTGGCGACGCTAGGGCCAGGCAATCTCCTGGGTGAGACGGAATTCTTCCAGGGCGTTAACCGCTCCCTCTATGCCACAGCCAATTCCCCCGTGCAGGCATGGGCTTTCGAACAAGACACTGTGCAAGCTGTAATCGATCAGAACGAGGCCATAGGCCTCAAATTGGGGCTGGCCTTGGGTATTGGGATCGTGCAATACCGTCAACATTTGCTGAAACGGCTGGGACGTCTGTCCTTCTTACGTATGCTGGAGAGTGAAGAGCAGCGACGGGCCGTGGTAGAGCGGTTGGTGCCACACTCCTACCAACCCAATGAGGTGCTCTACCGCAGCGGTGATGCGCCTAGTGGCATCTATATCGTCGAGAGTGGCACGTTACGCATCATCGATGACAGCGGTGACAGCGCAGAGGTGCGTCAAGGGGAGACGTTGGGCGTGCTCTCCGTCCTGGCCGGCAAATCCCACCCCGAAACAGCCCAAGCAATCACGCCGGTGGTCGTCTGGCGGCTTGGCCCGGCGGAGTTCGCACGACTAGCTGATAACTACCCTCGCCTCCGTTCTCTGTTGGGACGCAATCTGCGTGCGCCACTCAGCGCGGCCGACCGGGTGCGCGCTGTCGAAATGTTAAAGCGTACGCCCCTCTTTGCCGATATAGAGCGCATCCATTTGGACACGATAGCCGCATACCTGGCGCTGCGCTACGTGCCGGCCGGGGATACTCTCTTTGCGCCAGGTGATCCTGGCGATGCTATGTATTTCATTGAGACAGGCCAGATAGAAATCGTCTCAGCGGATGCTGATGGTACGCAGCACATCCTGGCGCGCCTGATCCCCGGAGACTACTTCGGAGAAATGGCGCTCCTGACCGGCAGATCCCGTACCGTAGCAGCACGCGCAGCGAGACACGCCAGCTTATGGGCATTGTATCGTTCCGATTTTGATGCCTTGCTGGTCAGATTGCCTGCTTTGACCACAGCGCTGAGCCGTGCCTTGCGTGAACGCCTTTCACAAGCCACCGAGTCCGCGCTGCCCGTTCACTTGCACACACTGGCATTGGCGGGGGGGCTTTCACGCGTCGAGCTGGCAGCCTTGAATGAAAAACTACAGGCGCAAGCCTTCCATCGTGGGGAGGTGGTCTGCACAGAGGATCAATTCGGCGATGTGATGTATTTCATCGCCGCTGGCCAGGTCGAGCTGACAGTCAGCACCCCGCGTGGAAGGAAGGTGCTGCGGGTCCTCGGCGGAGGGGACTTCTTCGGTGAGACAGCGCTTCTGACCGGGCAGCCCTATGGAATGACGGCGCGCATAATCGCCGACAGCACGCTATGGGCACTCCACAAGTCCGATTTTGACACCCTTCTCTTCAAGTATCCTAACTTAGCCGCGGCATTCACTCGCGCGCTCAGTGAGCGACAGAGCAACACTGTACGCAGGTCGGACGGTGACTTGAAGAGCGCCAACGCCTCCACAGAGAGGAAAGCATCACCTGCGCCATCATTGCGGTCACGATCCTCGGAGGCGACTGGCGCATCGCGTCCTGTGCCGCCCGGCCCAGCGCGCAAGGTAACAGCACAGCCACCCGCGGCGAAGCCCGCCGCGCGTCCATCTCAGCCGCCAGTGACGCCGTCGGGCGTTCAATCACAAGAGCGTCCTGGACGACCGATTCAACGGCCGCCGGCCGTTCCCAAGAGGATGCAGACGGTTTCACCCCCCTCGCGTGGAGGCGCGAGGGAGACGAAACCGAGCCCTCAAGAATCGGGGAAAGTTGAGCCATCGGCAGCATCCTCGCCTCATGTCCCACCTCCCGATGCGACAGCGAGATCAGCGTTTCCTGAGGCAGAAGGCGGGCCATCTCGGGAGCCCATAGCGGCGACCAGTCGTCCGCTCGAACCAGCCGCGCCCCCCAAAGCAAAGGTGCAACCTGTCACTGCGACAGCCGGCGAAACTGTACCGCCGCGCCCAGTAACGATGCCCGCAGCGCAGAGGAGCGAAGCCGCCAAACCACCCGCTGTTGTGTCGGGTGCCCTTCGGCGCGCCAAGGCCGAAAAGCGCAGCCGTCGCGATATAATCAAAACCTCCCGCTTAGGTAAGCTCATCGGAGCGTCGGCGGTCTGGTTTACCACGCGCAGCCGCCGTGTGAAGGTGGGAGTGCTGATCCTGCTGTTGCTGTTCGTATGGCTGTGTATGGTGACTCTTCCCTCTACGTTGATCCATGAGCTCTCCGCTAACCTGAACGGCGGAGACGGCACCGTAGGATACGCTTACGCTCGAAACGGTGGTGGAGGGAATGATATCTCCGCGACACTGTTGCAGAGCGTGCCAGCGCAAGGTGTTGCGGCGGTGCTGCCCTTCTTGGAGACCGTCACACCTACCCCTACCCATACACCCTTGCCGACCAATACCCCGACCATCACGCCAACACCCACCGGGACGCTCCTGCCGACCTGGACGCCAACGCCGACCATCACGCCGACGCCCACGCGTACCCCTTCACCTACCCTACCGCCGGCCACACCGACATCGCGACCCAGGGTACGCGCCACGCGTGCTCCCACGGATACCCCGACGCCACCGCCAACCCCAACGCCGGATGTTGACTACATCATCGCCAGTGTACGTCAGCTGACACCGTGCGAGAACGAGGGCAAGCACCACATCTTCGTGCATGTGATTGATCAGTTTGGCAACGGCATCGACGGGGTGCCGGTCAGAATCTGTTGGGGACCGAGTGACAATGACTGTGCGCGCCCGCTAACGGAGACCAAGTCCCGTGGCAAGGGATGGGTGGAGTTTGCTATGTTCAAGGGCACCTACAACGTGCGCGTGGACGGCGCCAAGAGTATGGTCGCAAGCGGCCTCACCCCCGATTACCAGCTGGACGAGCTGTGCCCCGAGACCGGCAATCCGGTCGCCAACTCGCGCTATCACGCTTCGTTCGAGGTGATCATTCAAAAGGTGCGTTGAGCATCGCAGCCGACCTATAAGATCAGCATAGCGTCTCCGAAGGAGTAGAATCGGTATCCCTCAGCGATAGCGACCTCATAGGCGTGGCGTGTCAGTTCATATCCGGCGAAAGCGCTCACCAACATGAGCAAGCTGGAGCGTGGGAGATGGAAATTGGTTATAAGGGCACCCACAGCGCGAAACCGGAAGCCAGGATAGATGAATAGGTCTGTAGGACCTTCAAACGCCCTGATCGGATGCACGCTTTGGTGGGTACGGGAAAGTTCCCCCCATTGGGCACTGACATCGCGCAACGAGGTGGTGATTCCGGCAGCGCGCAGCGCGGCGCTTTCCAGTGTACGCACGACGGTAGTGCCCACCGCGATGATACGTCCTCCATCGAGGCGCACCTGGTTGATCAACCGAGCTGTCTCAGGGGAGACGCTTGCCCACTCTGAGTGAAGGATGTGCTCGGTTATATGTTCGGCGGTCACCGGTTTGAAGGTGTCCAGTCCGATGTGCAATGTGACACGCGCTAGGAATATCCCCCGGGTATGAAGCTCGGCAAGCAATTCAGAGGTAAAGTGTAAACCGGCGGTGGGCGCGGCCGTAGATCCCTCGACACGACTGTAGACTGTTTGATAACGCTCGGGGTCCTGGAGCGGCAGCTGGATATAAGGAGGCAACGGTGTGTGGCCTATATGTTGCAACAGGGGACCGATAGGAGTATCGAACTCCAGGATACGTTGCGGACCACTTAGCTCTTCTACCACCTGTGCCCCCAAACGAATATCTCCCTGTTGGATAAGGAGACGGCTGCCCTTTCGCACCCGTTTGCCGCCAACGAGCGCTTCCCAACGTACCTCGTTCAACTGGCGTAACAACAGGATTTCCACTTGTCCACCGCTTGGTTTGTGCGCGAAAAGGCGTGCCGGGATCACGCGACTGTCGTTGACCACTAACACGTCCCCTGGCCTCAGATAATGCGGCAGGTCGCGAAAGATGCGATGCTCAATGCGGCCGCTTCCGCGATACACGACCATGAGCCGGGCTGCGTCGCGTGGCTCAATAGGGACTTGCGCAATCCGGTCGGACGGCAGATCATAATTGAAATCGCTGGTCTTCCAGACCCTTTTGTCCATCCTCCACAATCTCAACCGCCCCCAATATCCAGGGTAACCTTACCATAAAGCAACTCACGACGCCAATTTATCACCGGATAACTACCACTAAATATACCCTTTGGGGGCGTACTAAAATACAACTAAGTGGTATTTACAACCTCGATGCAGAATGATAAGATAAAGCTATGAAAGGTAAACTTATAGAGAGACCGGAAAGGGGCATATGGGACAGACACCTCGCCCTAGCTTGAGCCAATTAGGTCTCCAGTTCGGTCTTGGCACCCGCGTGCTAAGCCCGGCCGGTTATCTTGTGGCTCGATTCTTTCGTGCTTTCATTGCGCTCTTTATTGTGCTGATCCTGTGGTTCTCTCTCACTCCCTACTGGCCCTATGAGCTCGTCCTGGTGCCAATTGGCCTCTACGTGATTTATTTCGTACTACGTCAGGTGGTGTTTTCACGCCACGAGGAACGCTTTTATCATCCTCTAATCCAGTTCACGCGTGCACAGCTCAACATCTTGGGCGTCTTTGCCCTGTCATTGATCTTAACGCGCCAGGGCATCCGCCACGAATTGTGGGTCCTTTATATCCCTAGCCTGTTGACCATCAGCCGTCACAACCCCACCTGGACCTATGTAGTCAGCGTGCTGGAGTGCTGCGCTCTGCTGCTGGCGCTGGAAGGGCGATTGGGCATGGCGGATACCTTTTTGTCCACGGGTATACCGTCCTGGTTGGTGACACGTTCTCTGGGGCTCACGCTCGTCGCATTTATCTTGCATTACCTGATGCGTGTGATAGACGCTTTGGACTCCGTCCTGCGCATCAGGCGGACGAGTGAGCACTTAGTGGACCACTGTGACACAACGGGGCAATACCTAGATGCGGAATGCCAAATGACTTTTCAAGAGTTTATGAGCTTGTTGCGAGCGCTGCGTTGCGGAATCCTCTACTATGACAGCAGTGCACAACGTTTGATCACTTTGGGCGAGTTTTGCAATGCTCAGGATACGCCCGACCCAGAATCTGAGACACCACAACAGGAGAGCACGTATTCCATCGAGCACCCCATGGGCAAGGTGGTGCGCTCGCGCTCTCCCCAGCTCCTGCAATCCGACCGCTATCCGTTTGCCAGGCACTGGAGGTTTGCAGAACGATTCAGGCAGAAGTCTGTGCCACTGTGTCCTCTGCCACGTAATACCTTCCAACGTCTGGCCGTACCAATCCTGGACACGAGTCCCCAAGGCGCAGAGGTGCTTGGCATCCTCTATTTCGATTTCGCCCATCACTCTGCACCACCAGCCTATCAGCTCCGTGACTACTTCGAGGGTATTCAAGCCATCGCCAATAGCCTCCTGCCCGTTTTGCAGCAACACCGCACCCAGCATGAGCTGCAAAGGCAGCTAAGCATCAGCGATCAGGTGGCGAGCAATTTTGCCTTGGATGTCGTGTTGGACTTCGCTCTGGATGTCGTCGTGAACAAGCTGGGCTTCGACTTCGGTCTGATCTCCCTGGTGGACTTAGATCGACGCGTCATCCGAGGAGCTAAGGGACGCAATATCCCCCAAGGGTGGATCGAGATGGTAGTCCACTCACTGGACAGCCATGATATCCAAGCGGACATCGTGCGTTCCGGAAAGCAGGAAGTGCTCAGTGGCTGGGATCCGCGCTTTCATCCGGAGATTTGGGAGAAGTATGGTCATAGCCGCATGATCCGTGTGTTCACGCCGATTATCGGACTGGGGCTTGCCGGAGAACGGCTGGTTGTTGGCACCATTGAGGCTGGCTATCGCGATGCGAGCCGACGCACCATCGAGCCCGAGCAGTGTCGTATGCTGGACATGCTGGCACGGCGCATGTTTGCACCCATTTATCACGCCCAACTGCTCGAACGCGCTCAGCGCAGGGCAGAGAGCTTGCGCATGCTCCAGGAGTGGGGCACCGCATTGGCGTTGGTGCACCGACACCAGAGGGAGGCGATCGACGCAGTGGGCAATGCGCTGTTGGACAAGCTCGGCGCCGACCTGGTGATCCTGTATCGCTATGCTCGCCGCACGCACAAGCTCTACTTTCAGGGCATTTATGGCGAGATCAGGGGCAATCGGGATGCGCTCAATCCACCTTCGCCGGATCACGGCATCATTGCACATATCATGTCCATTGGACGAGCTTACTATCAACCCGAAGTAGCCTCGGATCCGCTGTTGGTCAGCAGTGTTAGATCCACCGCAGGTGTACACTCGGGAAGTTACCACACGTTCAGCGAACGTCAGGGGATTGTCTCATTCGCCGGGTTGCCTATGTACGCGGAAGGGAACATCGTAGGAGTGCTATGTGCTAACTACCGTCAGCCCAAGAGGTTCACCGAGGAGGACAAGCTGGCTTTGGAACTTGCAGCACGCTTCGGTGCGGTGGCATTGCACAACGTCGGCTTGATCGAACTGGCTGAGGAAGAGATCCGCGACCGCGAACGCCGTGACCTTGCCCTGCGCCTGCATGACTCGTTGAGCTCCACTTTGCCAGCCATTCGCAACTTTTCTGAAGCCGCGCGTGATCATTTGATGCAAGACAATCACGACAAAGCTGCCGAATTGCTGCAGCGGTTGGAGAAAGAAGTCCGGCGGGCGCAGCGCGACATAGATCTGGTGGTCTTTTCCTATCGCGCTGGGCCGCGCTTCGGGGGTGATCTGCGCGAAGGACTGCGCCAGATAACCGAGGAAGCGCAGGGACGCTTCGGCTTGCGCATTTCCCTTGAAGTCCAGTTGCTGATCGGCCAGTCAATCTCGGTTTCCGTCACCGAGACGCTGTTGCGTGTCTATCGTGAAGCGGTCGCGAATATCGTTGAGCACGCGAATACCCGTGATGTCGAAGTGCGCGTAACGGGAGCCACTGACCACATCTCCATGATCGTAAGGGACAACGGACATGGTTTCGACCCACGTGAAGCTCACTCCAGGTACAGCGGGTTGAATATGATCCGTGAACAAGTGGAACAGCAGGGTGGCTCTTTGCGCGTTGACAGCCATCTCGGTCAGGGAACCACTTTGTTGGTTGAAATTCCTCTTTTGTCTTAGTTCAGCGGTGTTTGTTTGCTGTGTGGTGACAGATTTGCTTTCTTACAGGGGGTAAGGATGGCAAAGAAAACTGAGCTGCAAAGCGTATGGGAGGATGAAGAGCACATTTCGGTGCTCTTAGTGGATGATCATCAGAGCTTTCTGGATGGGATGGTGGCGCGTCTGGAAGCACGGGTCGGCGAGTTCCGTGTAGTCGGGGCGGTAAAATCTGTCAAAGAGGCACTGCAGATTGTCACCGAATCCCCTCCTGATGTCGTGCTACTCGACTTGAAAGTGCTCTCAGGACAAGGATCTGTTGAGGAGCCAAGAATCGAGGCAGGATTGGAGGCGATCCGTGCTATGCGCCGACTGAGTCCATCCACGAAGATTGTGGTGCTCAGCGCCTATCATCGACCAGAGCATGTGGCACAGGCAGTGGAATCCGGTGCAGTGGGATATGTGTCTAAGAGTCGTTCCAGCGATGAGGTGCTGGAGAGCGTCCGGCAAGCCCATGTCGGTCAGGTTTCGCTTCATCCCGAAATTGCCCAAGAGTTGCTTAAATACTTGCAGAAGCCGGAGGAGGTCGACCCCCTTGCTCTTGATCCCCTCACCTCGCGCGAATGCGAAGTGCTGCAACTGCTTGCTGAGGGCAAAACCAATCAAGAAATTGCCAACCAGCTACAAATCTCCGTTGGCACGGTAAAGAAACACGTCACCAACATACTCGACAAAATGCACCTGCGCAGCCGTGTCGAGGCAGCGCTGTATTGGCGCTCTCACAAGGGTGCTGAGCCCTCATTTGAGTAAATTCCACCTCAGTGGTAGCTCTCCTCAGTACAAATACCTCTTTGGATTGAGAGAACTTCTCAATCCTTTTGCCCTGTCAGAATACAACTCGAGTGTCTCGCTCTGGCCCTAGAGGTCTGTTAAAATAATCAAGGAAACTCTAATAGGAGGGATGAAATGACGAAATGGGCTCCACTTAATTATATCACTTGGATGGAGTACTGTCAGAAGAAGGTGAAGGTGGGCAGGAAGAAACAGGAGGTCTGTTATGAACCCGGCATTTGGGGCGAATGCCGAGTGGCAATGCATCATATTCTTGATTGGGATCATCATAGGGATCCTGATCGGTGCCAGCATTGTGCGCCATCCTATGTTCTTCCGTTAAAGAAAGTCACAAGGCGATGACAGAAGCGCTATGATGAGACCATCCCAGGGTGACGATTCTCTCTATCCGAAGCTGTGCACCGTGAAAGGCATCGGTGTGACAGTGCCTCGGTGCGTGTTTGAGGCGGCAACACCCTATAGTGGCAGTGAAGCGGATGTTTGCTCCAGATCTTCAGCTGCTCTGTGGAGCAGCTGCGCAGTTGCTATTCCCAGCCCCATCGTGGTCCAGAAGAAGGCGACCAGATGAATGAAATTGATGTTGAAGAAGAAATGATCAAAGATTCCGCTGATCAATGCTCCGGCCAGTGCCGCGATGCAGGCCAGCAGATATCCCTCGCTTTCCCCATCACGCGGCACACGTCGTAATGCGCGCAGTGTCACAACAAAATAGGCGACCACGACGAGCAAGAAGAGGAACAAGCCCACCAAACCCACTTGCTCGGCAATGAGCAAGTACAAGCTGGACACCCCCAGGTAAAGATCTATATCAGGGGTACCAGCGAAACCCACCCCCATCAGGGGATAACGGCTAATCAGGATGAGCGCATCTTTGTATTCGCCAAAGCGCATCTGAGTGGCCAGGTCTTCTCCACGCAATCCTTCCCATAGGCGGACAACATACGCCTGAGTGAGTGGCAAGATAAGAAATAAGACGGCCAGCACAACCAATAAAACCAAGAGCTTGCGGTAACGCAGTATGCCCACCAACGTGAGCGCCAGCACCAACCCCACCATAGAGCCGCGGGAGAAGGTCAGCAGGAGACAAAGTGCGCTCAGCCCCGCACATGGCACCAGCCATAAGCGAGGCAGTACGGGCCGCGCGGCGAAGAGCTGCACCACCGCTATGGCAGTTACGATGACGAGCAGCCCTCCCAGCGCGTTGGGATCGATTGAGGTGCCGATGGCACGCATAGGTTGGTTAGGATCGTCTTCCACATAGCGCAAGATACCCGGGCCGGCGGGATAATTAAATACCGCCAACTTGGAGAGGATGTTCACCGTCCACGTCTCTGGCAACACGTAGAACAGCACGCCCAACGCGCCGCTGAGGCCACCAGCAACGGTAACCACTGCTATGACGCGGCGCAGCGCACTCACATCACGCACTTGATACAACACGACAAAGAAAAGCAAAATGGCCAGCAGAACCTCGACAAAACGGCGCAATACGGTCACACTGAGTGGAGCATGGGCCAGGCCAGCCACGAAGGTAACCAGAGTCCACAAGAGAAAAGCCAAGATAGGGATACCTAACATGGAAGCCTCAAAAACACGCCATTTATGAGTCACGGCGTGCAGCAGAGAAGTAGCGAACACAGCCAGCAACGCCAGATCGATAAAAGTCGGGCGAAAGCCGAGATCCAGCGGCACCGCGGCGTAAGGCAGCAGGCAGATCAGAGCCAGAAGCAAGGGTATCCCCCATTGGCCAGAGCGCAGCAGCAGTGTCACAACACCTAGCACGCCTAACAGGCCCAGCGCCGGCAATGCCCCCAATCCGCCTATCAACGCACCTACTGCAGCACCGACCAGCAATGCGACGACCAATGCGCTGCCAAGGGCAAGACGTGGATCGCTGGAAGCAAGCCAGGTGCGCAGCCGGTCTACGGTAGTATCGCGTACCATCATTCCGCTTTCACTCCGGCAGTTGCAACGCGCGCAGGAGCAGAGCATTATCCCTTGTAGTGACAGCATTCTCTGCGGCCACTGGCAGGCGTTGCATAGACGCGGGCTCATATAAACCAGTGACCAGTTGGTAGGTGCCGGCCGCTAACTCATCCGGCAATGTTAAGTTGAAATCATCCACAATGACCTCGCCCAGTCCCCACCGGGAAGTGGGATATAGCCCACCGAGCGGTTGTGAATCATAACCCGTCACTCGTCGACCGTGGATATCAATGAGATGTACGAAGGCGGTATAGTTCTGTTCTATCGTATCACGAGCTTGCCAATAGAGCCTAATGCATAAAGAGTGAGAATTGGCTGCTACACACCCTGGCAGAGAGTATCCCAGCATAGTAATCCTGTCCCCAAACGTAGCTCGCACGGACACATCTGGCACGCGCGGATCGTGTCCGTTTCGTGTCACATAAAACAAGCCTAATTCCAGATGATCACCTATTAGCGTTCCTCCGCTCGCATAGATGGGTAGGCGCTCAAACGAGTGTTCATCGATTAGGCCGATGCGGAAGAGATACGCCCCTGCTGCAGCCGTGTCTGGAAGCCACACCGTATATTGCTCTGGTGATAACTTCTGCGCACGCCAACGCTGTTCCTCTGACAGGGATATCCCGTCCGATTGACCTATGGTTGTGCCATGTCCATCGAGCAGATGGATAAACGTGCGATATTCAGAGGGTTGGTCTGTTATTCCACGCCAGTATAGGTTGAGTGTAACTGCATCTCCTGGCGACGCCAACACGGGCGAGATTTGATAGCCAGTGAGTGCAACCTGATGTCCCCAATCATAATGCACAGGCACAGGTATGACAGCTAGCACCGTTCTGAGCAATGGAGCTAAGCTAGGATATGCTATCAGTGTCGCGACTTTGTCCTTAGTGGGACCTACCACCAATGCCTCCGGCTCGCCAACCGGCTTCAGTATATCGAGATCGCTAGGTCGCGCCAGATGCAGGAGATAAGCTGCGCCTCGTTGGGCATTGTCACGGGTTAGCCACATCAAGCTCGACTGGCGATTGATGGCAGTGACGTTTGGGATCAGGAAGAGATCGGACACTTGCACCAATATTGCTGATCGGTCAGATCCCAACTCAGGCAATGTTTCCACTTCGGGGAATCGAGAGCGCAACAGGAAATGCATCGTTGGGTGTAGATAGACGTGCAACGGCAGCAGCACGTCTTCGCCGTCGCTCTGTCGCGCGATGTAGTCTGTCAGATCGACCAGAGGTCCATTGTACTGACTATAGACCGTTGGAGTCTGTGCCCAGGTTATGAAATAGCCAGAAATGGCTGTAATGGCAAGTACGACCAGCAATATGAGTGTTGCGAGAGGTTTTATCCCTTCTCTAACGCTATATGTGATGGTGCGCCATCGCCAACAGACGCCGAGTGCACCCAGCGCGCGGACGAGCTTTACCCAGCCGATGGCCATAATCGTGTAGTAGATAGGCAACATGCCCGACAGGCGCAGCGTGTAAATTGCTGGCACGGACAGCAATGCCGGCAACCACAGTACCAAGAGACTGATCAGCAGAAAGCAGTACGCTGGCTTTCGGATGCGGCGCATACTGAGCAAGAGGCCTATCCAGAACCCTATTATCTCAACGATGCTCAGGTTAGAGCGATCAGCTAGGTTGTGCCGCCAGTGTGGATCCGAACCGCCCCAAAATACCCATATTGCATCGAGCATGTGCTGCGGCCAGGTGACTGTCCCTTGGGCGTCCTGGTTAAGGATAGAGACATCCTTAGAGCGAGCAAGAAACATCTCCGGATGTTGGGAGAAATACACTCCCAGTGGAGCAGCCAGTAATACGGCACAACAGAACATCACCCCCAAGCCAGCCCAAGGTGTTACTCGAGGATACATGGAGACAGCCGGCTGCTGATCCGAGCGAGTCCGACACCACGGTAGAAGCGTTGCTGCTCCAGTGAATAAGAGGAAGGCCAATGGTAACAGACGCGCCGACAGATAGCTATACTGGCTGAAGCCCAACATCACACCCGCCAGAACCCAATGCGGCCAGCCGCGGCGCAGTCCTCCTATCCTATGTGATCTCCACCAAGCGCGCCAGAAAGACCAGGCAACTGTCACAAAGCAGGCTGGAAACAGTGCGGCACGATGGCCCGTGCGACTCATTACCAAGTACCACAAAGAGAACGTAAGCCCACCGGCGGCAACTAACCCTACCCAGTACCGGTCAGCTTCATCGGCGAACATTACCGTTAGCCAGCGATACAGCAAAGCGACAGTGAGGACAGCCACCAGGACCGAGACAAGGCGCAACGCATAAGGTGTTTCGCCGAGAAGCTTCATCGAGATAGCGCCAAGATATGGCATCAGGGGCTCGCGACCATTGTTCCCCGGAAAGAAAATTGGTAGCGTATGGGACTCGGCAACCCAGGCCGCATCCATTGCGTAATAAGCTTCGTCATACCACAGCCCGGGGGGCAGATGATGCAATTCATACAGACGTGTCAAGGCCACTGCGATCAATACGATCAGGATCAGAACGCGATGAGCTTGTCGGAGCGAACTTAAGTGGAAGTCTATTGAGGCACTCATTGTTGCATTCCGTGTTCGTCGAGATTGGGCGAGCTCAAAAATGCCCTGTGTGTGAATTATTGAGCCTCTTTGCTCAGGAAAAAACTGCCACTCATCCGTTGCAACAATACTTCTACACAGTCTTTTTCCCGGCCTAGCAAGCGCACTCGCCTCCCCGTGGGCAGATCGTACAGCCCGATGCGCAGCCAATAGCGTCCATTCTGCACAGGTGGCAACGGACCAAGCGAATAGGTGTCGAGCACTATTTCGCCTGGGCTCCACCAAGACGTTGGATAACGGCCTTGTTGGGGCATGTTGTCCTGCTGTGCTACTAAATTGCCTTGTCCATCAAGCAGGTGGGTAAAAACGGTATAGTCGTGTAGGATGACATCGGTTGCCTGCCAGTGCAATACCACCACAATCCTATCTGCGTTTTCGC
>JASFBB010000021.1:0-11493 GCA_036172345.1 Anaerolineae bacterium | reverse complement strand
CCTGAGTGTGGTCACCGGCGCACCGATATCCGGCCAAAGCCGAGTGACGGTTGCGGCCAAGTCTCCGCTCACCGGTTGTGTGGGCGATTCGCAAGCTGGTGGGTTCTTCCCTGCAGAGATGAAATTCGCCGGTTTCGACGGCCTCGTCATCACCGGGCGCGCGCCGCGCCCAGTCTATCTGTGGCTGCACGATGGCCACGCGGAACTGCGCGATGCCACCCACCTGTGGGGACGTGTCACCGGTGAGGTGCAAGGGATGCTGCGCCATGAGCTGGGTGATGACAAGATCGAAGTGCTGCAAGTGGGCCCAGCGGGCGAGAAGGGGGTGCGTTTCGCCGCACTGATGAACATGTGCAGCCGCGCCAATGGACGTACCGGCATGGGCGCCGTGATGGGTGCCAAAAACCTCAAAGCGATCGTAGTGCGTGGGACGCAAAAGCTGGACATCGCAGATCCGGCTGCGCTTCGTGCTCTGGCACGCTGGGGTGCTCAACAGCTGCCCCAATCCGACATCGCCGGCCTGTCCAAATATGGCACCTCGGAAGTGATCGGCCTCAACAATGCCGACGGCGGATTGCCGACGCGCAATTATGCCAGTGGAGTGTTCGAGCATTATGAAGCACTCGACGGTCCCACATTGTATGAGACGTCGCTGCGCGGCACGGCGCAGGGCCAACAGGAACGCTTGGGGCGCGATACCTGCTACGCTTGTGCGGTGCGCTGCAAACGTGTGGTGGAAAAACGAGGCGGGCCTTACCCGCTCGATCCCACCTACGGTGGCCCGGAGTACGAATCGCTGGCGACGTTGGGCTCCTATTGCGGCGTACACGATTTAGCTGCGGTATGCAAAGCGAATGAGAACTGCAACAAGTACGGTCTGGACACCATCTCATGCGGCGCCACCATTGCTTGGGCGATGGAATGCTTCGAGAACGGGTTGCTCACCAAAGAGGATACTGGCGGCCTGGAGCTGCGCTTTGGCGACGCCGAGGCGGTGGTGCGGTTGACGGAGATGATCGGCCGGCGCGAGGGCTTCGGCGCTCTGCTGGCCGAGGGTTCGGCACGTGCGGCGCAACGCCTCGGCCGCGGCAGTGAGCGCTTCTTAATCACCTCTAAGAATCAAGAAGCGCCAGCACACATGCCGCAGGTCAAGCGCACCTTGGCGATCATCTACGCCGCCAATCCCTTCGGCGCGGACCACCAGTCACACGAGCATGATCCGGCCTATGCTTCCTATCCGGAGCGCATGGCGCAGATCGGCCTGCACGATCCGCAGCCGCCGCTCAGCCTGAATGCCGAGATGGTGCGCTATGCCCTGGTCACCCAGTATGCCTACAGTGCCCTGGACAGCCTCAGCGTGTGTCAGTTCGTCTATGGGCCGGCCTGGCATCTCTACAGCATGAACCAGCTGACCGAGATGGTGCGTGCGGTGACTGGTTGGGACGTCAGCCTGTATGAGATTATGAAGGTGGGCGAGCGGCGGCTGAATATGCTGCGTGCCTTCAATGCGCGCGAAGGGGTGGGACGCGAGCGTGATACACTGCCCGAGCGTTTCTTCACCCGGCCGCTCCAGGGCGGACCCAGTGACGGCTACGTGTTGGACCGTGAGGAATGGCAGCGCGCGATGGATACTTATTACGCCATGGCGGGATGGGATGTACAGAGCGGCACCCCCACCCGTCCGACACTTGAAGCGCTCGGCCTGGGCTGGGTGGCGGAGCTGTTAGGTCTATAAAGATTGTCTTGTGAGATGGCTCCTCGGCGCATTAAAGTCGAGCATAGGATAGCCTGCCTGTTGTTACCCCTCTTCGTACTCCTGGCGGCGGCATGTACGGGTGTGACACCTATAAATATAAACGCTGCAAAGGAGCTCGAGCGTGCTCGTCACGCGTGGACTGGCAACTGGCACGCTGTGTGGCAAATCGAATGGAACGGCGCACCAATACATGGTCCGGTGGTCGCCGAGATATGGCACGCTGCCGATGGGCGGCTGCGCGTCGAGACGCTGGAAGCCCCCGTCGCGACGCTGAACGGGCTGATGCGCGCGGACGACGGAGCGCACGTCTGGCTCTATGACACGCGACAGCGACAGACAACCTATGGCACGCGCGAACAGCTGCGCATCCCCCTGGTGGATGACCTGCTCGACGCGATGGAATGGGCGCTGGCGCAACCCTTCCAGGCAACAATTATCGCTATAAACAGCTGGGAAATCGAGAGCGGTGAGGCGGCTGCCCTGGAGCTCACCGCGGACACGGGCGAACGGGTGACCCTGTGGGTGGACCGCGAGACCGGCCTGCCGGCTGGTCTGCTTTTGCACTCCAGCCCGTGGGGGCAGGCACGTTGCGTCACCCGGATGCTGGATCGGCGCGCTCACATGGACGACGCATTGTTCACCCACGAGCTGATCCCTGAACCGTGATTGCTTTCCCCTCTTCCGAAGGTTAAAATGGGGTGCGGTTCGCGGCAGGTCGAAATGTCCGGTTCGCCGCGCCGGAAAAACCATCAAGAGATGAGGAGCTGTTATGCGCATCTTGGTCACAGGTGGTGCAGGCTACATCGGAAGCATCGTTGTGGAGCAATTGGTGGAGGCGGGCGAGACGGTGCTGGTCTTCGATAACTTGCATCAGGGTCACGCTGCCGCGGTGCATCCGGGTGCACGGCTGGTGGTGGGAGACCTGGCCGACCGCGCCACATTGGAGAGGACGCTTGCCGAGTTCAAACCCGAAGCAGTGATGCACTTTGCCTCGCATACGCTGGTGGGTGAGTCGATGGAGCGACCGTTTCGCTACCTGGGCGATAATGTCACCAATGGGTTGAACTTGCTGCAGAGCGCCGTCCACCATGGCGTGCGCCGCTTTATCCTTTCCTCAACCGCCAACCTGTTTGATCAGCCGCAGCGCATCCCAATTGATGAGGATGAGCAGATTGTGCCGGGCAGTCCTTACGGCGAGTCCAAATATATCCTGGAACGCATCTTGAGCTGGTTGGACCGCTTGCTCAGATTGCACTATGCCGCGTTGCGCTATTTCAACGCTGCCGGCGCGTCCGTGGAACGGGGTGAAGACCACCGCCCCGAACTGCACCTGATCCCGCTGGTGCTCGGCGTCGCGTTGGGCAAGCGCGAGAACGTCACCATATTCGGTGACGATTATCCGACATCAGATGGCACCTGTGTGCGCGACTACATCCATGTGATTGACCTGGCCCAGGCGCACATCCTGGCATTGCAGGCGCTGGAACGCGGCAGCTGCACCTACAATTTGGGGAATGGGCAGGGATTCAGCGTTAAAGAGGTGATTGAGACGGCACGCCAGATCACCGGCCATCCCATCCCGGCCGTGGTGGGGCCGCGCCGGCCGGGCGACCCGGCGATCCTGGTGGCCAGCAGTGAGAAGATCCGTCGTGAGCTGGGCTGGCAGCCGCGTTATCCCCACCTGCACGAAATCGTTGAAAGTGCCTGGCGCTGGCATAAAACGCATCCCAACGGCTACGGCGACCGACCATGAGCGTTGTTCGGCGTATCTGGCCGAACCCCTTTACACGGCTATGGCAGCGCAGCGCTGCCCTGTTACAGCCTGGCACACTCGTGCCCTTGCTGATGGCATGCTATGCTCTCTTCTTCTCAGCTTACAGCCTGCAGCGCCATGCTGCCCTCAGATCCTACGCCGCCGACCTCTCCTTCATTGACCAACCGATGTGGAACACGTTGCACGGGCGCTTCCTGGAGCGCACCTTGGACGCTCGTCAGGTCTCGCGCGTCGCCGAACACCTGGAGCCCGTCATCCTCATCATCGCGCCGATCTACTACCTGTGGGATGATGTGCGTGCCATCCTTATCATCCAGACCATCGCGTTGGCGCTGGGAGCGTTGCCGGTCTATTGGATCGCGCGGCGCGTCCTCGGCGGTTCGCATGCCGATTCTGCCGAGCAGCCACGCACGCTCGAAGCCTCATTGCGGCACGCCGGGCTGCCGCTGATCTTCGTGGTGGCTTATTTGATGTTCCCGGCACTCCAGGCGGCGAACGTGGCCGACTTCCATGCCGACCCGTTCATCGTCGCGCCGTTGCTCTTCACCTTCTGGTATGCCACCGAACGCCGCTATGGTTGGATGTGGTGCTGGGCTGTCATCGCTATGCTGGTCAAGGAAAACCTGCCCACCCTGACCTTTGCGTTGGGATTGTCTCTGTTCCTTTTTGGAGGTTATGTTGGATTGCAGCCAGAAACACCCGATGCCGCAAGGGGGAGACGTCTCCATGCTGCTGTTCTTATGCTCCTCAGCTTGGCCTGGTATGGCATCGCCACCTGGCTGATTGTAGCGCCGCTGGCGCGTCAGGTGTATGGCACATCGGGGCCCGTCTATATGACACACCGATACACCTGGTTCGACGGCAGTTTTGCGGGGCTGTGGACGGCATTGTTTCAGCCGGAGCGGCTGCGCTACTTGCTCGAGCTGTTCGCACCAGTGGGCTGGCTCGCCCTGTTGGCGCCCGAATACCTGCTGCTAGGGCTACCAGTGGGTGTGGCGAATTTCCTGAGCGATTTCCCAGCGCAATATTCCGGTCAGCAACATTACACAGCACCTTTGGTACCGGCACTGGTTATCGCTGCCATTTACGGCACGCGCCGATTGCTGAATTGGGTGACCGGCTGTTCCGGCGCTCCCGTAGGAGCGTGTGGCGTGCGACGCCGTGCCTTTCTCCTCGCCTGCAGCGCGTGGCTGGTGGGATGGAGCCTGGGCTATCACATCGAGCGCGGGTGGACACCCCTGGCGCGCGACTTCCACTGGCCGCAGGTCACGGAACATCACCGAATGCTGGCGCGCTTCACCGCCCAAATTCCCCCTACGGCGGCTGTCTCAACGACTCCCCCCTTGCATCCCCACCTGGCACATCGTGAGAAGATCTACCTATACCCGACGGTGGCGGATGCGCAGTATGTGTTGCTGGACATCGCCGGTCGCACCGATGCGCATCCCAACGATGTCTATAACGCCTTCAGACGGCTGATCGAGTCGGGTCAGTTCGGCATCGCCGATGCTGCCGACGGCTACATCTTGTTGGCGCGAATGGATGCAGGCGTACAGGGCTCTCAGACCCTGCCGGATGCCTTCTATAACTTCCTGCGCCTGGGTGATAGGCAACCCCAATTCCCCTTGCGCGTCGAATTTGCCCCGCCCGGGGGTGACCAAGCGGCGCTGCGGTTGATAGGCTATGATCTGGTGGACGATCCCGCCTGGCGACAGACGGGTTTGCGCCTCTACTGGCAGGCATTGGCGCCCTTGCCGACGGAAACACGGCTGTGGCCCTTCTTCTATGACGATGGCGGCGTGCTCATCGAGGATACGACGCAGCGCCCTCTGGTGGCAACGATTTGGTATCCACCGATGCGCTGGCAACCGGGCGAGACCGTCGTCACGGAAACATTGCCATGGCAATTGGGAACACCCTTCCACATCGGCGTCACCGTTCTGGAAGCCCAAGACTTCCAGGAGTGGATGCACCGTTTCAGCGTGAGCGATGCCGATGCGGCAGCGATGCCCTATCACCGGCGCACCTGGGTGCATGTCGGCTCGTTCCGTCGGGATGGACGGTATCTGGTGCAAGTTCCGGAGGTGGCACCCCTGGATCGCTTGGACGCGACTTTTGCCAACGGCATCCATCTGGTCGGCTATCGGTATCAGGTGCGTGCTGACACATTGGTCGTGGTGTTGGCGTGGCGTGCGGACACGGTGATCAGGGATGACTATACCGTCTTTGTACATCTGGTGACCTCGGATGGACGCCGTATCACGCAATCAGACGGACAACCGCATTGGGGTGTCGCGTGGCCTACTAGCTGCTGGCTGCCCGGCGAACTGGTGCTAGATGGGCATCGGCTTAAGCTGCCAGCAGAAGCTCTGCGTGATGAGCTGCACCTTGAAGTCGGCCTCTACATGTGGCCCTCGCTGCAACGTCTGCCGGTGCTGGATGCGAATGGCCAGCCGACCAGCGACCGCATCGAGATCCTGCTCTCCTTGCCCGCCCCTTGAGACCAGCGTATGATATCGGTGTTTCGGTCCACCATTGCACGTCCCTGGGGTGGATGTGCATTTTGCAGCGTAGCATCTACATAACAACAGAAAGGAGCAACTTTCCATGAAACTGCACCATTACGAGCTCGCTCTGATGACCACCTTGCAAGTCGAGGACTACTTGAAGAAAGGGGGCGCCATGGTGCTGGTGCCGGTTGGCTCCACCGAGCAGCACGGTCCCTATGGCCCCCTGGGCACCGACCACCTGATCGCCCAAGAAGTATGTCGTCGTGTGGCGCCCGAGCTGAATGCGCTGGTGGCGCCTCCCATCCCCTATGCGCTCTCCATCCTGCACCGAGGACGTCCTGGGGTGGTTTACGTCAAAATGGATTCGTTTATGAAATACGTCCAGGATATTGCGCTTGCTCTGAACGAGAGCGGCTTTCGGCGCCTCATCTTTGTGAACGGGCACTATGACAACGGCCCTGGGGTCACCTTCGCTTTGCGCAGCATCTATGATCGCTTCGCACCCGGCACGTTTGCCTTTTGCTTTAACTACTGGGATGCCCTGAAGTGGGATGAGGCCGGCACCTATCTGGGACCCGAGGCGGGCCTGCATGCCAATATCGGTGAGACGGCGGTTATGATGCGCATCAATCCGGATAGCGTGGATATGACGGAAGCGGTTGCCGGATGGCCTGCGCCGCCCGAAGATATCGAGACGGACAAAATGGTGGCGATTATCACTACTGTGATGCCACTGCCCGGTTCGATGGCGCATGTCTCCCCCACCGGCGGTTGGGGTGATCCGCGCGAAGCCACCCCCGAGAAGGGCGAGGAATATCTGCAGATGATCTCCAAAGCGGTGGTGCGCTTCATCCGGGACATCGAGAAGACGTACCAGAAGATGTATTCCCAGCTCAACGCTTAAGAGGAGGAGGCCGGTCTCTCAGCCCAAATCCGGACGGGCGGGAGGGTCACGATAGAGGACATTCACAGGGGGTGTATGGATGGCACGTTTCGACAGACTGAAGGTGCTGAACACTATTGTGGACACCGGACTGGTGCCCGTTTTCTACCACGGGGATGTGGAGACTGCCAGGCACATCGTGCAGGCGTGCATCGCGGGCGGTTCGCCTGTGATCGAGTTCACCAATCGCGGCGATTTTGCCCCCGAGGTGTTCAAGGAACTGTCCCGTTTCCTGGCAAAGGAATCCCCGGAGGTCATTCTGGGTGTCGGTTCGGTCATCGATGAGCCAACCGCGGCGCTGTATATTGCTTATGGCGCCAACTTCGTCGTCGGGCCGATCTTGAACGAGGCCGTGGCGCGGTTGTGTAACCGGCGCAAGATCGCCTATATGCCCGGCTGCGGCAGTGCCTCAGAGATCTCCTATGCCGAGGAGTTGGGGGTTGAGATCGTCAAGATCTTCCCGGGCAACTCGGTGGGGGGGCCGGACTTTGTCAAAGCCATCCTTGGACCGATGCCGTGGACGCGCATTATGCCGACCGGAGGCGTGGATGCGACCTATGAGAGCATCCAGGCGTGGTTCAAGGCGGGTGTCTGTGCGGTGGGCATGGGCTCCAACCTGATCACCAAGGAGGCAGTGGCCGCGGGCGACTGGGATGGGATCGCTCAAAAAGTACGCCAAGTGTTAGCCTGGATTAAGGAGGTGCGGAGCGGCAGACCACACGCCTGACGGGTGCGGTGCAAGAATTCATCTGCCCATAGCTTGGTCCGAGCCGCGACCATGAGAGAGCGGTCACACTGCCGCTCGCTTATGCGCGCGGCTCGGTGTGATGCACCCCTCTGGCCGCTATCCCCAAGAACCGACCATAAGATGCGTATCGCGGGAAAGCCCCTTCGGCATCCATCTCACTTCGCCTCTTTGTTTATCACGTCGGTTTGTGTTAAACTAATTTGATTTTGGAGAGATCTATTACGCGGACCATCGAAAGGTGTAGCGCACCATGAGAGTAAGTCGAGCTCTCGCACTCATCATTGCCGTGCTGGTGATCATTGGCCTGGGTCAAGGGAGTTGGGCGCTTGTGCTGGCAGCACCACCCTTGCAGGAAGCTCTGGCGATCATCACCTCGCCCGCCAATGCCGCGATTGTGCGAGGACAGATGCCCATTATGGGCAGTGCGACTCATCCGGCCTTCCAGTTCTATAAGGTGGAGTTCGCGCGCGAGCCGGTCACCGGTGGCGACGAGGTGTGGAGCATCATCGGCGCCATCGTAGAACAACCTGTCATCAACGGCCAGCTGACCGTTTGGGACACCCGGCAGGTGCCCGACGGCAGCTATTCGCTGCGCCTGCGGGTCGTGCGCATCGATGGGAACTATGATGAGGCGTTCGTGCGTCAGATTGTGGTGGCGAATGCGCAGCCGGAGCGGCCGACCGAGACACCCACCCCCGCAGCCTCGCCTACACCGACCATCACTCCCACTCCGCTGCCTCCTACGCCCACCATCGTGATCGAGCAGCCACCGCGGCCCACCGAGCGGGTCATCCCGGGGGTGACACGGACGCCCTTGCCCACACCCATACCGGATCAGGTGAACGTCAACATCGACCCCACCCCGTTCCAGAATGCTTGTTTGTTCGGCATGGGTGCCATTCTGGGCCTTTTCCTGCTGTTTGCCCTGCTCGCCGTGTTTCGTAATCTAATCTATGTGCTGTTGGGTCGACGTCACTGATGCGGCTATCCTTTCCTCTCTTCGGCCGAGCCAGGTCCGGTGGCACGGTGGAATGGATGATTGTGGGATTGGGCAATCCAGGTGTGCGATATGCCCGTAACCGCCACAATGTGGGTTTTCATGTAGTGGATCGCCTCGCGGCGGAAGTGGGGTTGCGCTTCGATGAGCGACAAAGCCACGCTCTTATGGCACGTGGAACGGTTGATGGGGTGCGGGTGGCATTGGTGAAGCCACAAACCTATATGAACCTGAGTGGCAAGGTGGTCGCACCGCTGGTGCGCTTCTACAAGATACCATTTGAGCGCCTGTTGGTCATCTGCGACGATCTGGATCTGCCTTTGGGGCAACTGCGTCTACGCCTGAAAGGGGGTTCGGGCGGTCACCGTGGCTTGGAGAGCGTGATCGAACACCTGGGCAGCCAGGAATTCCCCCGACTGCGCATCGGGATCGGTCGTCCTGCCGGCGCTATGGCGCCCGAGGCCTACGTGCTGCAGGATTTCGACACGGCCCAGCAGGCAGTTATGGAACAGACGTACCTTCGTGCCGTGGAGGCGGTCCGCACCGTGCTGCGTGAGGGATTTCAGACGGCTATGAATCGGTTCAACTGATCGTTCTCATAGGGTGTTTCCAAGTGTGCGCGAAGCAGTGCTCTTGCCGTCCGATTACCGGGGGGATGCGCGTGCGTTGTTATGGTGTTGCCGGATATTTTGGCTCTCTTGTATGACCATCCTGCATACCGACAGCTGGTGGAGGCGCTTGCGACCCGTCCACCCCGGCTGCCGTTGACACCGTTGGGTGTTTTGTCCGCTGCACGGCCCGCCCTGTTGGCCGCCTTGCACACCCACCTGAACCGCCCTATGTTGGTAGTAGTGGCGCGCGCGGATGCAGCCCGCATCCTCACCCAGCAGATTCAGCTGTGGTCGCCACATCCTGAAGCGGTGCCGCGTCTGCCGGACCCGGATGCTCTATTCTACGAGCGCATTGCCTGGGGACGCGACACGGTCTGCGAACGCATCCGCGTGTTGGCGGCTGTGGCCACCTGGCCCGTCGAGGCAGACCATCGTCCACCCCCTTTGTTGGTGACCTCGGCGCGTGCACTGATGCTTAAAACCATTCCACCCGCGGAATTGCGCGGAGCGGTGCGCAACCTGCACGTGGGGCAGCGCATCAATCTGAACGAGCTGGTGACACATTGGATCCAGCTCGGCTATCAGCCGGTCACTGTTGTCGAGGAGCCGGGCAGCTTCAGCCGCCGGGGTGGCATCCTCGACATTTTCTCGCCGTACCAGCCCCGTCCGGTGCGCATCGAGCTCTTCGGGGACGAGATCGAATCGCTCCGCACGTTCGACCCGCTCACCCAACGCTCCGAGCAGCACATCCAGCGCTTCAAGGTGGTGCCGGCCCATGAGGCGTTGGCACGATATGGCCCAGAAGCACGGGAAGCGCTCAGAAAGATCGACCTTTCGAACTGCCAGCCTGCCGCACGCGCGAGCTTCGAGGAGGACTTTGAGCACCTGGAACGCGCCGAACGGTTTCAGGGCATCGAGTTCTACCTGCCCTTCTTCTATGATACGCCCGCCGGGCCACTCGATTATCTACCGCCGGACGGATTGCTGGTTGTCGAGGACTCACTTGAACTGAGCACCGTCATGGAGGAGCTGGACGCCCAGGCCCGGGAGCTGCTCCAGGAGCTGGTGCGCCATGGGGAGCTGCCCTCCGGCCTGCCAAGACCCTATTTCACCCCTCAGGAGGTCCGGAACTCGGTGGGTGCACGCCCCCACCTCATCCTCAGCCGCGAAGGATGGGAGATGTCCACAGGTGCCCTAGAGGATGCAAGCGCCACCCCAGCGCTGGAGACGCTCTTTATGCCCGCTCCGGTCTATGGTGGTCAGGTCAAACGCCTGGTCGACGACTTGCGCGAGCGGGCGCGCGCAGGGGCGAGCGTCGTGCTGGTGAGTCACCAGGCGGCGCGCCTGGGAGAAATGCTCGCAGACCGTCAGATCGCGTTTCATACTGGTGCCCCATTGCCTGGCCCGGAGGAGTTGAGCGAGACAGTCGCCCTGGCAGTCGAGGGTGTCGAAACCGTTGTCCCGCAGAAACGGGAAGTGCTCCGCGCCGGCATCACCCTGATCCAGGGGTCTCTCGCCGAGGGCTGGGCACTCGATCAAGCCTCATCCTCTCTCTCGATGGGAGAACACGCTGCAAGCGACCGGCCGGCACGTTTGTTGTTGCTCACCGATGCCGAGATCTTCGGCTACTACAAGCCGGAGCCACGGCGACGTACCCCCTTCGTGCGGCGTGCTGTGGCGCCGGAGACCTTCTTCTTCGACTTTCAGCCGGGCGATTATGTCGTCCACGTGGAACATGGCATCGGGATCTTCCGCGGGTTGGTGAAGCTCGACCTGGACGGCGTGGAAAACGAATATCTCCAGGTGGATTATGCCGCCAACGATCGCTTGTACGTGCCAGTGTATCAGGCAGACCGCCTATCCCGTTATGTCAGTGTGGATGACAAGCCGCCGGTGATCTATCGCCTGGGCACCGCCGAGTGGAGCATAGTGAAACGGCGTGCCCAGCATGCGGTGGAAGAGATTGCCCAAGAGCTGTTGGAGCTCTATGCCGCGCGCGAGATCACCCCGGGATTCGCCTTTGCCCCTGATACTCCCTGGCAACAAGAGCTGGAGGCTGCCTTCCCTTACGTCGAGACGGAGGATCAGCTGCGGGCGATCACCCAGGTGAAGCGCGACATGGAGAAACCCAAACCGATGGACCGTCTGATCTGT
>JASFBB010000020.1:0-5341 GCA_036172345.1 Anaerolineae bacterium | reverse complement strand
CCTCCACCGAACCATTCCGCCCATCCCATCACATCTGCCAGACCCTGGAACGGATGGAAGCGATCGTCGGCCATATTGACGACAGGCACATCTGCCCAATAGGCATATTCGCGTAGCAGCTCGGTGCCGGCGCCGTAGTAGGGTACTTTGTCTTCCAAAATACGGATGCCGATACCGCAGGCGTAGCGCGACATCACCTTGGCGGCATCTTCAACCGTCTCACCTGCTGTAGTAGCCGTCTTGAGGCGCATGCTCTCCGGCACCAGAAATTGGGCATGACCACCCAGCTCGGTAGCAGCGCACTCGAACGATTGTCGCGTACGCACCGAAGGGTTGTAGAAGAACATGAAGAATGTCTTATGGGCTAGGATCTTTGTCCAGCGCTCAGAGAAGCGATCCCGCTTCATACGAGCGGCTAGCTCAAGCGTCTCGTCGAGCTCCTGCTTACTCCACTCCTGGGTGGTGATGAGATCACGTCCGTAGAGGTCCATAATTCAGAGCCGTCCTCCCATTGTCAAGGTCATCACTGCCTTTTGCACGTGTAAGCGATTCTCAGCCTGCTCATATACGGCGGAGCGCCACCCACGTTGTACATCGGTATTGTCGATCACCTCATTGTCGACTTCCCAACCGCGGTCGGCCGGTAGACAATGAAGATAGATCGCCTCGTGATCAGCGGTCTCCATCAGACGGCGTGTCATCTTCCAATTCTTATAGCTTTCGTTGATCGCTTTGGCTTTCTGCTCATCTCCCTCACCGACCGGCGGCTTGAAGAAGCACTTCGGCGCCCACGCTTTCGGATATACCACATGAGCATCCTTAAAGGCGCTCTCGAAATCGTGCGTGATCGTGAAGGATGCGTTGTTCATCTTGGCGTTGGCTTGGCACGCTGCAATCACCTCGGGATCGAGTTCGAACTCGGGTGGATGACACAGCACGGTATCGCAACCCATCATCGAAGCAGCAATGATAGCACTTTGTGGCACGGCACGCGGCTTGTGAATACTGGGCGAGTAAGCCCAACTCATCACGAACTTGACGCCTTTGAAGGTGCCAAAGCGTTCCCAGGTGGTCAAAATATCGGCTAGCGCCTGGAAGGGGTGGTACTTATCATCTTCCATGTTTAATACCGGAATATCAGCCCAGCGGGCGAACTCACGGATCAGCATATTCGCAGCACCATAAACCCAGTCCACCGGATCTCCATAACAACGGATGGCGATGCCATCTCCCATACGGCTCAGCACACGCGCAACATCGGAGACGCGTTCGGTAGAGTAGGCCACCTCCTTGCCTTCTAGCGCTGGCGTGTAAATCTTCTCTGGGTCGAGATAGTGTGCGTGACCACCCAGCTGAGTCATACCAGCCTCGAAGCTGTTGCGTGTCCGCAGGCTTTGATTGTAGAAGATCATGAACAGGGTTTTGGCGCGCAGCAGGTGATCGTGCAGCTCTCCCATCGCATAGCGTCTTTTAAGATCACGTGCACAATCGAGAATTGTCTCGACCTCCTCTTTGCTCCACTCGAGCAGGGTGATGAAATCCTTGCCTTTGAAGCTATCTGTTCTCATAGACTGGTTCTCCTTTTTATGTACTGATAGAGAAAAAGCTACGCTTCAAGCGTAGCTTGGCGCTTTTTGGGGAAGAATTATGCCCCGGAGTGGACTCGAACCACCACGCCCGTTCGGGCACAGGCCCTCAACCTGCTGCGTATGCCAATTCCGCCACCGGGGCAACCTCTTATCAAATTATAGTTCTAAATAACCCCACTTGTCAAAGTCGTGCGATTACAATTGTACAGCGCTCCTGATCCCTGGATTTCCCGGTGTTCTTCTGGTTGCTGAACGTCTTAGTGAATCTGGAGGTGATGGGTTCTCCATCGTCCACCTCTCTAGAAAATAGACCATCGGACCAACGAACCAACGAACGGGCAAGATTAAACGTGTTCCTCGAAAACGCTTTTAATTTGCTATTGACAACAGCCCAATAGATTGGTATAATATCATATGTATGATGTCTGATCAGAAATCAGAGATCATCTGTGCCTTTGTCTAGCTGATTAAAACTGTCCTCTCCTTATTGTGCTGAAGTGCAAAGAATAAACCCAGACCGGGAGGAACGGATCCATGGAGATAAGCAGAGAGATGATATTGGAAATGTATCGCCGTATGGTGCGCATTCGGGAATTCGAGCTGGCGGCGATCGACCTTTTCAAACGTGGCATGGTCAAAGGGGCCATCCATGCTTATATTGGGCAGGAGGCATCAGCGGTAGGAGTGTGTATGGCGCTGCGCAAGGACGATCTCATTGCGGGTACACATCGCAGCCATGGCCATAACATTGCCAAGGGTGCTGACACCAAGAAGATGATGGCCGAAATCCTGGGTAAGGAGACTGGCTACTGCAAAGGGCGTGGGGGTTCGATGCACATTGCGGCATTCGAGACAGGTAGCTTGGGAGCGCTGGCGGTAGTAGGCGCTGGTATCCCTATTGCGGTGGGCGCTGCGCTGGCCTTTAAGCTGCGCGGCGAGGATCGCGTGGCAGTTCCCTTCACTGGCGATGCCGGCTGCAACACGGGCAACTGGCACGAGGGGCTCAATATGGCCTCGATCTGGGATCTGCCGGTTGTGTTCGTTCTGGAGAACAATCAGTATGGCGTGTCAACACGGATCACCTATAGCTGTAAGATCAGAGATCTCTCATTGCGTGCTCAATCGTATGGCATACCTGGTGTGCGTGTGGATGGCTTCGATGTGCTCGCCGTGTATCAAGCCGCCAAGGAAGCAGTGGAGCGCGCGCGCCGGGGTGAAGGGCCTACTTTGTTGGTGACCGAGTCATATCGTTTTGAGGGGCACTATGCTGGCGAACCAGAGGTCTATCGCGACCGGGCAGAAGTCCAAGAGTGGCGCAAGAAGGACCCCATTCCTCGCTTCCGGAGCTACTTGCTTGAGAAGGGGGTAGCCAGTGAGACCGAGGTAGCCGCGATCGAGGCAGAAGTGAAGCAAGAGATCGCTGATGCGGTGAGATTTGCCCAGGAGAGCCCACAACCCGATCCGGCTACGGCAATGGATTATATTTACGCTTAACGGGCGCAGGAGACGAACGATGGCCACAGTTGAAAAGGACGCTGTATCACTAGGCGTGACCAAGCCCACTATGTCACCTGATCTCATCGTGCAGGTTCCACCCGGTGTGCCTGCCAAGGAGATGTCCTATCAGGAGGCAATCCGCGAGGCGTTGCGCGAGGAGATGATGCGCGACCCTAGCGTTTTCCTGTTGGGTGAGGATATAGGCAAGCATGGAGGCGCCTTCGGGGTGACACGCACTTTGTACGATCAGTTTGGCCCGGAGCGAGTGCGCAACACCCCCATTTCGGAAAACACCATTGCCGGCGCTGCAATCGGCGCAGCACTGGTGGGTATGCGGCCGGTAGCGGAGATCATGTTCGTTGATTTCTCCGGACTGGCGATCGATCAAATTGCGAATCAAGCAGCTAAACTACGTTTTATGACGGGCGGACAGTGTAAGGTGCCCATGGTAGTGCGCATGCCTCAAGGCGGTGGTGCCGGCAAGAGCACCGCCGCACAACACTCCCAGAGCTTGGAGGTGTGGTATGCCCACATCCCCGGTTTGAAAGTGGTGTTTCCCTCCACACCGTATGATGCCAAGGGCCTGCTCAAGGCGGCGATTCGGGACGACAACCCTGTCGTCTTCTTGGAGCAAAAGTTCCTCTACTCGTTCCGCGGCCTGGTACCGGAAGAAGATTATGTGCTGCCTCTAGGTAAGTGCGACATCAAACGCCAGGGCTCCGACGTCACAGTAGTTGCTTCCGGCTATATGGTGTGGCATGCCATAGCCGCGGCAAAGCAGCTGGAACAAGAAGGTATTAGTGTCGAGGTAGTGGATGTATACACCATCAGCCCGTTGGATGAGGAGACAATTGGACGTTCTGTCCGAAAGACAGGCCGGGCAGTGGTGGTGGCGGAAGCAGTGCGTTCTTACGGACCGGCCAGTGAATGGGCGATGGTGATCATCGAGCAAGCGTTCGACTATCTCAAAGCCCCGATCGTGCGTCTGGCGGGACGTTTCTCCCCTGTGCCCTTTGCCGACAGCATCGAAAAAGGGTTCTGGCCGGACACGGAGGACGTGGTGCAGGCAATCCACAAAGTGATGGCCTATTAACCTGGGCGCGGGTAGGGTGAGAGAGTCTGTTGATTAAGATCGCTGCTACTATTGGAACGCCTGACCTGCGCACGCAAGCCCTAGCGCTCTATAGTGGGGATGTTGCCACTGCTGTGCACAAGGTGGCTGCACTTGGATATGACGGTGTCGAGTTCATGATGCGCGATCCTGCCCAGCTGGATGGCATGCAGCTGCGTCGTTGGTTGGACAAATATAACTTGCAACTAGCCGCTATCTGCACCGGCCATGTCTATGGCGAAGATGGCCTGGGTTTAGTGGGCCCTGAGGTGCAAGTGTGTCGACAGGCGATGCAGCGTATGAAGTCCATCGTCGACTTCACGGCCACCTATTTCGAACCAGGGACGATCGTCACGATTGGCCGCTCACGAGGCCCTGGTTATGCGGACGATCCAGATAGGTCGTTAGCGGAGATGGAAGCTGCCTTTGGTGAGTTGGCTGATTACGCTGCACCACGGGGGGTTCGGTTGGCGCTCGAGCCAATCAATGTGCATCAGGCACGCTACATCCATACCGCTCAAGAGGGCATCGCAATGGTGAAACGGGTCAACCGTCCTAACTTTGGCTTGATGTTGGATGTCTATCATATGAATATTGAGGAGGTGAACATCTATGACAGTTTTCGTGAGGCGGATGGCCTGTGCTGGTTTATGCATTTCGCCGATAACAATCGTCATTGGCCGGGCAGTGCTCATCTCGACTTTGAACAAATCGTGCGCGTTCTCAATGAGATAGGTTATTCGGGTTATGTGTCGACGGAGATTTTGCCATGGCCCGATCCTGACACGGCGGCCCGTGCTACGATTGAATCGCTGCGACGTTATATCCCCAGTAGTACCAGGTAAAATGGGCAACGAGGTGGGGGCTTATGGCTGAGATGACTCCGCGTGAACGTGTCTGGGCGGCTATTAACCACCAGGAGCCTGACCGCGTTCCCCTGGATGTTGGTGGTGGCAACAGCACCACGATGGTAGTGGAGGGCTATGAGCAGCTGAAACAGTACCTGGGGATCAGAGCACCCACGCAGGAGATGAGTAAGACGTTCCGCCTGGCCCGCCTGGACGAGCAAGTAATGCAACGGCTTGGGAGTGACTGTCGGCCATTACTGATAAAAGGGCCGGTGTACTGGACACCCCCACCGTCG
>JASFBB010000019.1:0-9654 GCA_036172345.1 Anaerolineae bacterium | reverse complement strand
GGCTCGGTTTAATCCATCCGAGCCGCGACCGTCAGGGAGCGGTTTGGGCCGCTTGCTCACGCGCGTGGCTCGGATCCACGCGCGCGGCTCGGTTGGTGCGCGGCAGGGTTGGAGCCTCGCCTCTTCCCAATTTGTTGCCCTTGCCAAGAAGCCGTACAATCCTTCCAAATGTTCTGACCCTGCCTCGTGCATTGCGGCACGAGGCAGGGCAAGAGAAGAGGTGATGAAGATGAACGCACATCCGAAGAACGTACGCTGGGGCATCCTCAGCGGGCTGTTGGTGGCGTTTCTGCTCGGCACGGGCTGCTCCCTGAGCGGCATACTCTCCCAGGCGGTCGTGCTGCCAGCGACATCCTCGTCGGCAGCGCTGGCACAGGCGACCGCGCCGCCGACGGCCATGCCCCCGACGGCGCCACCTCTGGAGGACGACCTGGCACTGGTCGAAGCGGCCGACCGGCTCGTCAGCGCGATCTATGCGCGCGTCAGCCCGGCGGTGGTGCATATCACCTCGCGCGTGATCACGCTGGATTTCTTCTGGGGCCCCCTGCCCAGCGAGGGCACCGGCTCCGGCTTCGTCATCGACACCCAGGGGCACATCGTGACCAACTACCACGTGGTGGAGAACGCCGAGAGCATCGAGGTCACGCTGTCGGATGAGACCCAGGCAGCGGCCCAACTGGTGGGCATTGACCCGCCTAATGACCTGGCGGTGCTGCGCATCGCCGTGGCGCCGGAAAAGTTGACCCCGGTGCCGCTGGGGGATGGCGCCACGTTGCGCGTCGGACAGCGCACCATCGCCATCGGCAATCCCTTCGGCCTGGATCGCACGCTCACCGTGGGGGTGATCAGCGCGTTGGGACGCCCCCTGCAGACGGACGAAAACACTGTGATCTACAACGTGATCCAGACCGACGCGGCGATCAATCCAGGTAATTCGGGCGGGCCGCTGCTCAACATCCGCGGCGAGGTGATTGGCGTCAACACGGCCATCCGCCAGAACGCCGAGGGGATCGGCTTCGCAGTCAGCGTGGACACGGTGCGCCGCGTGGTGCCCGAATTGATCCGCTACGGACGCTACGCCCATCCCTGGCTGGGTGTCCTGGGCTATTCCATCACCCCGGAGCTGGCGCAGGCGCTCAACTTGCCGGTGGAGCGCGGGGTCTTGGTGGCGCGCCTGTACCGCAACAGCCCGGCGGACTATGCCGGCATCCGCGGGGCGGTGCGCCAGGTGCGCGTGGGCAACCAGCGCATCCTGGTGGGCGGCGACGTGCTGGTGGCGATCAACGGCACACCCATCCGCGATTGGAACAGCTTGCAGGAGTACCTGGAGGAGAACACGCGCGTGGGCCAGACGGTGACGCTGAGCCTCCTGCGCGACGGCCAGCCGCTGGAGTTGAGCGTCACCCTGGCGGAACAGCCGTAGGGGCAGTGTGGAAGGGCGCGCCTCTGGAATTTGGCTCGCGATTTCATCCGCGCCGCAACCAAGTATCCGAGCCGCGACCATTTATCCGAGCCGCGACCGTCAGGGAGCGGTTTGGGCCGCTTGCTGACGCGCGCGGCTCGGTTTAATCCATCCGAGCCGCGACCGTCAGGGAGCGGTTTGGGCCGCTTGCTCACGCGCGCGGCTCGGTTTAATCCATCCGAGCCGCGACCGTCAGGGAGCGGTAATCCTGGCCGCTTGCTCACGCGCGCGGCGCGGATCCACGCGCGCGGCGCAGTTTGATTAATCCGAGCCGCGACCGTCAGGGAGCGGTAATCCTGGCCGCTTGCTGACGCGCGCGGCTCGGATCCACGCGCGCGGCGCAGTTTGATTAATCCGAGCCGCGACCGTCAGGGAGCGGTTTGGGCCGCTTGCTCACGCGCGCGGCTCGGATCCACGCGCGCGGCGCGGTTCATCCCATCTGCGATAATACCGGGTATGCACCATAAGGAGCTGAGCGACCAACTGCTGCGCTGGTACGTTGCACACCGGCGCGCACTGCCCTGGCGTGAGACGCGCGACCCCTACTGCGTCTGGGTCAGCGAGGTGATGCTGCAACAGACGCAGGTGCGCATGGTGCTCCCCTACTATGCGGCGTTTCTCGCGCGCTTCCCCACCCTGGCCGATCTGGCGGCGGCATCGCTGGATGAAGTGCTGCGGGCGTGGGAGGGTTTGGGGTACTACGCGCGTGCACGCAACCTGCACGCCGCGGCACGCCAGGTGATGGCGGAATACGGCGGGCGCCTGCCCCAACGCTACGCCGCGCTGCGCCGCCTGCCGGGCCTGGGCGACTACACCGCCGCCGCCATCGCCAGCATCGCCTTTGGGGAATGCATCCCGGCGGTGGATGCCAACGCGCGGCGCGTGCTGATCCGCCTGCTGGCCATCCAGGAGGAGGCGACGCGCTTAGCCACGCTGCGCCGCCTGCGTGAGTATGCTTATGCCTTGCTCCCCTGTGACCGTCCGGGTGACTTCAACCAGGCGCTGATGGAACTGGGGAGCCTGGTCTGCACGCCGCAACGCCCGCGCTGTGCGGAATGCCCGTGGCGGGCGGCGTGTCGGGCATATGCGTTGGGCATCGCGGAGTCGCTGCCGCGCCGCCGGGCACGCGCCACGCTCCCCCACGTGACGGTGACGGCGGGGGTCATCCAGCGCGCGGATGGTCGGGTGCTCATCGCGCAGCGCCAGCTGGATGCGATGCTCGGCGGGCTGTGGGAATTCCCCGGCGGGAAATGCCAGGACGGCGAAACGCTGCCGGAGTGCCTCTGCCGCGAGGTGCACGAGGAGCTGGGCATCACCATCGCTGTGGAGCGTCCGTTGGTCACGTTGCGCCACGGATACACCCATCTTCGCATCACCTTGCACGTCTTTATCTGCCGCCTGGTCGCTGGGGAGCCTCGGGCGCTCGCGTGTGCCGATTGGCGCTGGGCGACGCTCGAGGAGCTCGCCGCACACGCCTTCCCCGCCACCGACCGCAAGATTGTGGCGCTGTTACAACAGGGGAAGGCGGCGCAGGCGGGTTGAACCGCGCCGCGCGCGTGAGCAAGCGGCAGCGCATCGCGGATCGGTCGGGATAGGCCAGGCGCACTCGGCGAGACATCCCGATCAACCACCAAGATACCAAGACATAAAGGGACACCCAGGCAAGGGGCATGGACAACATCTTCGTGTCTTGGTGGCTTAGTAGTTGACAAAGGGAGAGTTAGGGTGGCACACCCCCCACCTGGCCTATTGCATTCCCTACCGAGATGTGTTATACTCCTCCCCCAAGATGAGCACCATCACCCCTAACCCGCCGGGCATCCGGCATGCACCCTGAAAAGGAGAGGCGCTATGAACGAGATTACCGAGAACGACAAATTGATGGCCGCATTGTGTTACCCCATTGCCGTGATCATGTCCATTATCATCCTGGTGACCGAATCGATGAAGTCACGCCCGTTCCAGAAGTACCACGCCGTGCAGGCACTGGTGCTCTGGGCGGTGATCTTCGTCGTGCTGTTGATCATCAGCTGCTTGACCTTCGGGCTGGGGTTCTTCCTGTACTTCATCGCGTGGTTGATGCTGCTGTGGCCTGCCTACAAGGCATACAAGGGTGAGTACTTCCAGGTGCCAGTGATCACCGACTTCATCAAGAAGCAGGGCTGGGTGTCCTAACCCCATCCGAACAGCGGGCAAACGCAACAGGGTGAGCGGTGCCCACGCTGTACACAGGCGCTGTGGGGCATCGGTCACCCTGTGTTGTGAAATCGTGCTGAGGTGGAACGCGCGCGTATGGCAAAGAACTGGGTCATCGCGCCCAAGCTGCCCAACGAGCACTTCGCCCATTTTCCGCAGCTGCCACCGCTGGTGGTGCAATTGCTCTACAACCGCGGCGTGCGCGAGCCGCAACAAATAGTGCGCTTCCTGCAACGCCGACCTCTCCACGACACCGATCCCTTCCAGCTCAAGGGGATGACGCGTGCGGTGGAACGCATCCACACCGCCATCCGCGCGGGTGACCAGATCGCCATCTTCGGTGATTACGACACCGACGGGTTAACCGCCGCAGCATTGCTGATGCAGGTGTTGAGCGCCCTGGGCGCGCGCCTGCGCCCCTATCCCTACATCCCCGATCGGCTGGAAGAGGGCTATGGGCTGAACAATCAAGCGCTCGACATCCTGGCTCAAGAAGGGGTGCAGCTGGTGATCACCGTGGATTGCGGCGTCCGCTCGCTGGACGAGGCAGAGCATGCGCGCGCGCTCGACCTCGAGCTGATCATCACCGATCACCACGCGCCGGGCGATGCCCTGCCGCACGCCAGCGCGGTGATCAACCCCAAACAACCCGACTGCGCCTATCCTTTCAAGCAGCTGAGCGGCGTGGGGGTTGCCTTCAAGCTGGCACAGGCGTTGTTGCGCAATGCCGGGCACGCGGTGGCACTGGACGAGACGACGCTGCTCGACCTGGTGGCGCTGGGCACTGTGGCGGATGTAGCGCCGCTGGTGGACGAAAATCGCGCCCTGGTGGCGGGCGGATTGGAGCAGCTCAACACGGCGCCGCGCCTGGGCATCCGGAAGCTGATGGAGCGCGCCGGGGTGCCCATGGGCGCGGTGACGACGCACACGCTGAGTCACATCCTGGCGCCGCGCCTCAACGCCGCCGGACGGCTGGAGAGCGCCTACGCCGCCTATGAACTGTTGATCGCCAGCGACGAGGCGGATGCCACCGCCTTGGCCGATCAACTCGAAGAGCAGAACCGCGAACGTCAGGAGATCACCGCTCAGATGCTCGAACGGGCGCGCCGCCTCATCCTGGCCGACCGTGCGAGCAGCTATCTCTACCTGATCGCCGATCCCGCCTTCAGCGAGGGCATCGTCGGGCTGGTGGCGGCGCGGCTGACCGAGGAGTTCTACCGCCCGATGCTGGTAGCCCGGCTGGGGAGCGAGGTGACGCGCGGCTCGGCACGCAGCATCCCCGAACTGCACATCACACAGGCGCTGGACGAATGTGCCGCACTGCTGGAGCGCTACGGGGGGCATTCCGCCGCGGCTGGCTTCACCGTGCGCACTGCCAACCTGCTGGAGCTGCATACGCGCCTGCTGGAGATTGCCGCGCGCACCTTCGCGGAACGTCCGCCTGAGCCCACGCTGTACATTGACGCGCGGCTCAACCTGCGCGCCATCAACCGCCGCGCCGTCGAGGATGTGCTGACAATGCGCATGGCCGGTCGCAGCGCTCCTGCGGACGCCCAGGCACAGTTGGGGCTGGACGTGTTGGAGAACCTCGAGCAGCTGCAACCCTGCGGCAGTGGCAATCCGGAACCTCTCTTCGTCACCGAGGGAATGGCGGTGCGTCGCAAGCAGCGCCTGGGCGGCGAGGGGCAGCATCTCAAGCTCACCCTGCACGACGGCAAGCAGGAATGGGAAGCGATTGCCTTCCGCCAGGCGGAGTGGCACGATAAGATCAGCGAACGCGTAGATGTGGCGTATCATCTCGGCATCAACGACTACAACGGGCGGCGCATGTTGCAGCTGGTGGTGGAGGATATACGCCTGGCGTAGGGCTGACCCATCCGCGCCGTGACCATCAGGCAGCGGTATCACCGCCGCTTGCTCACGCGCGCGGCGACGCGCTCGATTTCTTGGAGGCGTCCTCCTGGTTGGAGCTACGATACGTCATCAGCGCGCTGAGGCGCACCTGCCAATGCTCATTCGGGCGCCGCCGCGCGGATGCCGGCTACCTGCTCTCCTCTCTCACCTTCGCCTTCCTCGATGATGCCCCGATGTCCACCCGGCGACGTACATCTTCGAGCGACAATCCCAGCTGGGCAGCCAGCCATTCTGCCGCTGGCGAGGCCAGGAACTCGCGCGCACTGCGCACATCCTGTGGAGTGGGATGAAACGAGCCGACGCGATTCGTGGTGCGCCGCGCACAGGCATCCTGTATCGCCTGCATCAGGAGGGCGAGCGCCAGTCGCAAATAACCAACGTCGGGACCGTTCAACGCGTCGCCGCTCCTGTATCGCTCTGTGCCATTATCGCCCCTTTCGTCGCACCACGATAGCCATTAGCACATATGTTCTATACCCATCCTAACGCACCGCGCTGCGGTTGTCAAATATATCGAACATTATCATTCGATTCGTATGACATAATGGCTGCTCTCAGCGTGCGGCCCACTCCCCTGCAGGTGCATCTCATTTTGGGGGGGTGGGGTTCAAACCGAGCCGCACGCGTGAGCAAGCAGCCCAAACCGTTCCCCGACGGTCGCGGCTTGGATAAGCGGCATACTCGCCAGGCGCGACTTCAGCCGCCAGCTGCCGGTTCACCCCAAAATGAAACACGCCCCTTCCTGCCCGTCCATTGCTCCGCACCACCAAAGGGATATAATCACTCTCAAGCAACCATCAGACCGAGTTGGACGCGTATCAGGAGGAGCAAAACCGATGGCACGTGTCATCCGCGCTCCGCGCGGCACCCGCTTGACCTGCAAGAACTGGCTCATCGAGGCGGCCTATCGCATGTTGCAGAACAACCTTGACCCCGAGGTGGCCGGCGATCCGGAGAACCTGATCGTCTACGGCGGCCGCGGCAAGGCGGCGCGCAACTGGGCGTGTTTCGACGCCATCATGCGCGCGCTGGAGACGCTCGAACCGGATGAAACACTGCTGGTGCAGTCGGGCAAACCGGTGGCGATCTTCCGCACCCACGAGGATGCGCCGCGCGTGCTGCTCGCCAATTCGAACATTGTGCCCGCCTGGGCGACGCAGGAGAACTTCGACCGTTGGGAGCAGCAGGGCCTCATCATGTTCGGCCAGATGACCGCCGGCAGCTGGATTTACATCGGCACACAGGGCATCCTGCAAGGCACCTACGAGACGCTCGCCGCATTAGCGCGCCAACGCGGCTGGCCGAGCTTGAAGGGCAAGCTGGTGCTCACCGCCGGTCTGGGAGAGATGGGCGGCGCGCAACCGCTCGCCATCACCATGAACGAGGGGGTCGGCCTGATCGTCGAGGTGGATCGCTGGCGCGCTGAACGGCGCCTGGCACTGCGCCAGATCGACCGCATCACTGAGAACCTCGAGGAGGCGATGACCTGGGTCGAAGAGGCGCTGACACGCCAGGAACCCCTCTCCGTCGGCCTGATCGCCAATGCCGCCGAGGCGCTGCCCGAACTGCTGGCGCGCGGCGTGATGCCCGATGTGGTGACCGATCAGACCTCGGCGCACGACCCGCTCTACGGCTACATCCCGCCTGGATTGACGGTGCCGGAGGCGGCGGAGCTGCGCCGGCGCGACCCACAGGAGTATGTGCGCCGTTCCATGGCAGCGATGGCGCGCCACGTCGAGGCGATGCTCGGCTTCCAGGCGAAGGGCGCGGAGGTGTTCGACTATGGCAACAACCTGCGCCAGCGTGCCTATGACATGGGCGTGCGCGAGGCGTTCCGCTACCCCGGCTTTGTGCCCGCCTACATCCGCCCCCTCTTCTGCCAGGGCAAGGGGCCCTTCCGCTGGGTGGTACTCTCCGGCGACCCGCAAGACCTCTACGTCACCGATCAGGCGATCATGGAGCTCTTCCCCGAGGACGAGCACTTGCAGCGCTGGATTCGCATGGCGCAGCAGAAGGTGGCATTTCAGGGGTTGCCGGCGCGCATCTGCTGGCTGGGCTACGGCGAACGCGCCCGCGCCGGGTTGCGTTTTAACGAGCTGGTCGCCAGCGGGCGCGTCAGTGCGCCGATCGTCATCGGGCGCGACCACCTGGATGCCGGCTCAGTGGCCAGCCCCAACCGCGAGACAGAGGGCATGTTGGATGGCTCGGATGCCATCGCCGACTGGCCGCTGCTGAACGCCCTGATCAACGCGGTGGGTGGCGCGACCTGGGTGAGCATCCACCACGGCGGCGGCGTGGGCATCGGCTACAGCATCCACGCCGGTCAGGTGATTGTGGCGGATGGCACCCCTGCGGCGGCGCGGCGGCTGGAGCGCGTCCTTACCATCGATCCCGGCATGGGGGTGGTGCGCCATGCCGACGCCGGCTACGCAGAGGCGATCGCCTGCGCGCGCCAGCATGGCATCAAAATCCCCATGCTGGATGCGCCGCGACCATGAGGGGGTGGCTTATCCCCCAGCCCTCCCCGCGTGCGGGGAGTGTACGGGCACAGCATCTCGTGCCCCTACTCGCTCGCACGCTCGCGCCGCGGACGGTGGGCGGCAGGCCCAATAGGGGCGATCTCAATCGCTGGGTGATATCAGCGCCCTGGGCTAAGGCGCTTCCTCCGGTGCCTCCTCCAAGGGAGGCAACTCGTCCAACCCACTCAGCCCGAAATATTGCAAAAACTCAAACGTGGTGCCGAAGAGGACGGGGCGCCCCACTGTCTCCAGGCGGCCCACCTCCTGGATCAGCCCCTTGCTCAACAGGGTGCGCAGCACGCTGTCGCTGTTGACGCCGCGGATCGCCTCGATTTCCGGGCGGGTGATGGGCTGTTTGTAGGCGATGATGGCGAGCGTCTCCAACGCGGCGGGCGAGAGGCCACCTCCACCGGACAGGCCTAACAGGCGCTCGACATAGGGCGCTGCCCCCGGCGCCGTCACCAGCTGCAACCGGTCACCATGGCGTTGCACCCACACCCCGCGCGTGCGACACGTCTCCTGTAACGCCTGCACCGCCGCTTCCACTTCGGCCAAGCTGCATTCGAGCGCCTCGGCGAGCTGCCGGAGCGAGACAGGGCTGCCAGCAGCGAAGAGGAGACTCTCCACCAGGGCAGGCAGTGACAGCGCCGCCTCACCCGCGGACGCGGCAGATGGTTTGTCCAAGGTTGTCTTGTGCTCCATGCGGTGCTATACTCGTTCTGTCCGTGTGTTTACCCGATCCCGTTCCATCGAGTGCCTTCGCAAAGGAGTGTCACGTGGTCAAACGTCGAACGGCAGCTTGGCTCGTTCTCACCCTCTGCGTCTGGTTATCCCTCAGCATAGCATGCTCCCTGGGCGGTGGCGGTAACATCCCTACGCCGCCCGGCGGGCGCATTCCGGTCTCCGCCGAAGCCGCCGAGCGCTTGCGCCAGAACTTCTCGCGCGCGCTGCAAGAAGCCAGCACCGGCGGCGAATTCCGCCTGTTCGTCACCAACGAAGAGATCACCTCGCTGGCGGCGCTCACCTTGCAGGAGGGCGGCGAGGTGCCCCTGCGCGATCCGCAGATCTGGTTCACCGCCGGCCGTGTATATATGACCGGCGCCTTCAGCCCTTCCTGGCCCTTGCGTTTTGACTCGCTCATCGTCGTCACGGCAGTCGTCCAGAATGGCCAGATCGTCGTGCATGTTGAGCGCGCGCAAATGGGCCCCTTCCCCTTCCCACAGCGTGTGCTCGATTCGAGCTCGCGTTCGATCAACGAGACGCTGAGCCAGATGCAGAGCGATCTCGAGGTGACCCACCTGGAAATCCTGGAAGGGGAGCTGCAGATCGCCGGCGTGCGGCGGCAGCAACCCAGCCCATAGCGTAGCGCATCTGGGGCGCTGGGGCAAACTGGGCATAAGGGCGCCCTTGCTCTCTTCCGCCCTTCTCCCGAGCCGCGCGCGTCAGCCAGCGGCCGACATTACCGCTCCCTCACGGTCGCGGCTCGGATACGTGATCGCGGCTCGGATACGTGGTCGCGGCGTGGATAAATGGTCGCGGCGCGGATACACTCTTAAACCGAAA
>JASFBB010000018.1:0-7542 GCA_036172345.1 Anaerolineae bacterium | reverse complement strand
GCCGCGACTCTTGCTCATCTTCTCGCCGTCTTCGCCCAGGATGAGTCCCTGGTTGAACAGGCGCAGCATCGGTTCGCTGAAAGGCACAATGCCCATGTCGCGCATTGCCTTGGTGAAGAAGCGCGTGTAAAGCAAGTGCATCGTGGCGTGCTCCACCCCACCGGTGTACTGATCCACTGGGAGCCAATAAGCGCCCTCCTCGGGGTTGAACGGAATATCATGCGCACTCAGCGGCTGTCCTGCCTTCCAGTGGCGTTCCATGTAGGCGTACTGATACCACGAAGAGCACATGAAGGTGTCCATTGTGTCCGTCTCGCGCTCGGCCGGGCCACCGCAGCGCGGACAGGTGGTGTAGCGAAAGCCCTCGTGAAATTTGAGCGGGGACTCGCCGGTGGGCATGAATTCCACATCGTCGGGCAGGAGCACGGGCAACTCTTCATAGGGCACCGGCACGATACCGCATGCCGGGCATTCGATCATCGGGATGGGCGCGCCCCAGTAGCGCTGGCGGCTGATCAGCCAATCGTGCAGGCGGTAGGCGACGGCAAACTTGCCGATACCCCGCTGCTCCAGCCAGCGCGTCACAGCATGGCGCCCTTCGTTCAGCTCGGTAAGCTGGGCTGGCAGGCCGTATTGTGCGGCCAGCTCGGGCGTCCACTCTTCCAGACTATACTTGGCAATTGTAGGGAAGCCGCTGAACGGGCCGCTGTTGACCATTATCCCTGGGCCAGTGTAAGCCTCCTGGAAAGGCTGACCATCCCAGTCCACGGGAGCGACGACCACCGGGATAGGCAAGTTGTACTTGTGCGCAAACTCGAAGTCACGTTGGTCGCCGCATGGCACCGCCATAATGGCACCAGTGCCATGGGTCATCAGCACATAGTCCGCCACCCAGATGGGGATGCGCTCGTTATTGACCGGGTTGATGGCGTAGGCGCCAGTGAAGACACCCGTTTTCTCGCGGTCGATTGCTTCGCGATCGATGTCGGCCATACGGCGCGCCTGCTCGACGTATGCTTCAACCGCGGCACGCTGCTCGTCCGTCGTGAGCTCCATCACAAGAGGGTGCTCCGGTGCCAACACCATAAAAGTAGCACCCCATAGGGTGTCCGGGCGTGTGGTGAAGACTGGCAAGGCGTGGTTACCTTTTTCGGTGCGGAAGACCACCTCGGCGCCCTCACTGCGTCCAATCCAGTTGCGCTGCATAGTGATCACCCGCTCCGGCCACTCCAGGCCGGAGAAATCCAACAGCTCTTCCGCGTAGGCGGTGATGCGCAAGAACCACTGGGCGAGGTCTTTCTTGATCACTGGAGTGCCGCAGCGCTCACAGTGGCGATCCTCGCCCCACACCTGTTCGCGCGCCAAGGTAGTGTTACAAGTGGGGCAGAAGTCGACCGGTGCCATCTTCTTGTAAGCCAACCCGGCGTCGTACATCTTTAAGAAAAACCACTGGGTCCAGCGGTAGTACTCTGGATCGCAGGTAACACATTCGCGTCGCCAGTCAAACATAGCACCCATCGAGCGCAGCTGCTTGCGCATGCGCTCGATGTTGGCATAGGTCCATTCTTTAGGGTGAATTTTGTGTTTGATGGCCGCATTTTCTGCGGGCAAGCCGAAGGCGTCGAAGCCCATGGGAAAGAGCACGTTGTATCCGCGCATGCGCATCCAACGTGCCCGCGCATCGGAAGGCACCATGGCATACCAGTGGCCGATGTGCAGGTCACCGGAGGGATAGGGATACATAGTCAGCGCATAGTGCTTGGGGCGTGAAGGATCAACATGGGCATAATAGAGGCCATCGGCCTCCCACTTCTGCCGCCATTTGGGTTCGATCTGCTGAGGAATCCATTTGTCCGGCATCATATATCCTCTGACTTGCTACCCTGATCCATAACACTTTTTCGGTACGTGTTTGAGCACGATTGCCTCGAGCATATTGAGATGGGCCAGATTCAAGAAATAATGGCAGGATTCGACTGAGCGTTCGAAATCTTGTTTGCGTGCCAGCCAGTCACCCCCGTCCACGAAGTTCACAAAGACCCTGTTCTCGCGATAGCGGCTGTTATGACGATTGACCCGTTCATAGGCGGTTAACATATCCCTTGCCTTGGTCGACTGACTACTGCTGGTAGTTTCTTGAAAGGAGCTCATGATGATAACCCACGGGTCCTGTAAATTAGGAACAGCGAAATCTATATCGGTCTCAATCAACGGAGAACGACCACTTGCATAACCAACGCCATGTTCGTTCTGAATCCGCTCCAACTGCTGCTTGATACGATTCTCCACAATATAGCCCTTGCGTGCCCCGTAGGTACCGATGAGCTGATTTTTGTAATGGATGCGTCGCACTGCTCGTAGCTCCCTTTGGATCTCTAGGTAGTTCAGTCTCTCGAGATAGTAGCGCGGCACGTGTTGCTGGAGTTTCTGGTCATTTTTGCCCTCCAATAACAGCCGGGCTACCAAACGTGCGAAGGTAGGTTCCTCTGCGATCTTGCGCTTTATTCTGCCCATCGGCCATTCTGCATCAAATGGTTCATCAATGCGACCCAACCTGCGCAATAGGGAGATGATTCGCTTGAACTTTTCTTCGGAGAGCTGAACATCCTTGAGAATCACATCCAAACCGTCCCGTTTTTGGGCGATAAATTCAGCAATGTTCTCAACAGTGGCATAGGCAGTCTCCGAGATAGATGGATCGTTCGCTGCTATAAGGAGAACAGCAGCCTTCTCGTCGATCTCTTGCTCGAGCGCTTCATCAACGAGAAAAATTGTAGCACTCTCCCAGGCTTCTTGAAAGGTGAGCTTGCGCGCTATACTCATGAGCGGGTGTCTATCTTGGCTGCCTTGAGCGCCTTGCCCCATGTGGGAAACATTTCATAGAATACCTCAATCTTATAGCGACTCATCCGCTCAACATCCTCTGGTGTGGGCAGGCGTCCTAACCTTTGCGCAAGAGCACGTAATTCGAGCTGGAGCTCCTTCTTGGTATATGGCCGTGGTTGCTTTCGCGTTCGGGTCAGGCGCATATACTCGCCACGGCCAACTGCAATGAGTTTTTGGCGTGCCAGTTCAACGTATGCCTCGTCAACGTCAATGGCCACGTAACGGCGTCCCAATCGCGCAGCTGCTACCGCGGTTGTGCCGGTGCCTGCCATCGCATCGAGCACAATATCGCCGGGATTACTCGACAGACGAATGATGCGCTCCATCAGTGTCTCCGGCAGCTGACAAGGATGATAGTCCCGATCACGTTTGTGTTTAATGCGATAGATGTCCCACCAAATGTCTGTGAGTGGCTCTTTTGCATCATGTCTGGCTGCCTTGCGCTGCCGAATACATGCAGCACGCCGACAATAGCAGCGTGCGTCGATCTCGCGTATATCTGCATAGTTGAAAGTGAATGTGTAAGGATGTTTGGTGTAGAAAAGCAAAGCGTAGTGTGCCGGCATTAGCTTGCCGCGTGGCTCCGATACGGCGTCCCAGACAATCCAATTCTGAAAGTGCAGTTGTTGGTTGAGAAAGGCGGCGTGATACATCCCCCAGCGAGGCAGATTTAGCACATACAGAGACCCGGTCGGTTTCAGGATGCGCACATACTCTTCTAACCAGGCATTACACCAGGCGATATAGCTGGTGACTTCTTGTTCGTCTTCATAAACATTATAGCGCTTATCGAGGTTGTATGGTGGGTCGGCAAAGACAAGATCAATTGAGTTATCGGGATATTGCTTTAGGATTTCCAGCGCGTCTCCACAATGCACGACATTGACCAACCGAGGATCAATATCACGCGTTTGATAACTTGGCGGTGGATTCCCCTGCAGACCAGGTAGTGCATATTGGATAGCTATTTCGCGTGTTCCGAGAATCTCCTCTCCAATACCCTCTCGTGGGCCTACAATACCGCGCACCTCGTGCGAAGCTCCGAAATCCACCATACGCAGAATGGTGTCTAGCGCCGGTCGGGAAAGCTGAGAGTAGTTGTCTGCCGAAGGCAGGTCTTTCCAAACGTCAGAGATGACATATCCCTGAGAATGCATCAGGTGGGACTTGCCACCCCAATCACGCAGCGATTTACCACAGAAGGTGCAATAGCGGTGGGGGAAACGCACCCGACGCACGTTAAAGCGCTGGTTGCCCTTGGTGAACAGCAGCACAGCCGCATGGACGGTGGGCAATCCACTCACCCTGGTTTGCAGCTGGGATTCGATTGCAATCCAATACTTGAACGTCAAGCGATGATCTAAATAGACCCCTATTTCAGGGAGGTAATCGGGCCGCCCTTGTACGAAGAGCAAACCTCCTTCCCGCAGCACTCGTATGCTGACATCTAAATAATCCCGCAACGTTTCGAGCGAGAGACGAGGCAAGTCGAGCGCCGCCGTGATGAGCACGATCACGTCCTGCGACTCAGCAGGGAGCTCGTGCAACCACTGGTCTAATATTGCCCGTCCGGGGTAGGAGATCTGCTGGAACATAGCAAAGCTCACTCATAAACCGGTGTCAGCCAGCCGTGACGATCGGGCTTCCTCCCCTCGATGATGGCGAAGAACTCGACCTGCAGCTGCTCGGTGATGGGGCCGCGCTTGCCTGCTCCCACCGGCAGGCCATCGACCGTGCGAATGGGGGTGATTTCGGCAGCGGTGCCAGTGAAGAAGAGCTCGTCGGCAGCGTAGAGCATCTCACGCGGGATATTCTGCTCCCGTACCGGATAGCCCAGATCCTCGGCCAGCTGGAGCACGATGCGCCGCGTGATGCCCCCCAGGATGGAAGCGGATAGCGGTGGTGTGTAGATCACCCCATCGTAGACCACAAAGATGTTCTCACCACTTCCCTCACTTACGTAGCCGTAGATGTCTAGGACGATCCCTTCTGCCAGTCCGCGTGCACGCGCTTCCATCACCACCAGCTGGGAATTGACGTATTGCCCGCCGATCTTTGCCATAGCCATCAAGGTATCAGGCGCCATACGCCGCCAGCTGCTCACTCCTACGTCTACTCCCTGCTCAAGAGCGCCCGCACCCAAATAGGCACCCCATTCCCATGTGGCGATACCGTCTCTACCGGACAGTTCAAGGGGAAGACACCCAGCGAGTCATATCCACGGAACACCAGGGGGCGAATATAGCATGCCTCATGGCGGTTGCGTCGAATGGTCGCTTTGATCGCCTCGGCGATCTCTTGCTTGGAGTAGGGGATCTCCATGCGGATCACCTTGGCGGAGAAGAAAAGACGGTCGATGTGAGGCATCAGACCAAGCACTGCTGGCCCGCGTTCTGTCTTGTAAGCGCGAATGCCCTCGAAGACGCTCGAGCCATAGTGCAACACATGGGAGAGCACATGCACCTTTGCTTCGTCCCAGGGGACAAATTCGCCGTTGAACCAAATGACTTCAGCCTTGGAGATCGGCATTGTGTTCAACCCTCCTGGTGTGTGTGGTCAATTCGGGGAAAAGCGATACCAACATTCAAGTGGCAAAAACCCTTCGTCCCGGGACGAAGGGTCTCGCTGCATCATATGCGAGCACCGTCTGACAAAACCAGTGGAGCTGAGGGGATTCGAACCCCTTACCTCTTGAATGCCATTCAAGCGCTCTCCCAATTGAGCTACAGCCCCACACTTCTGGGTGACTGTCTTGGTCACCTTGATGTGCACTTCTATATTCGGAATAGATGGAGCTGAGGGGATTCGAACCCCTGGCCTCATCAGTGCGATTGATGCGCTCTCCCAGCTGAGCTACAGCCCCTCGCTATTCCTGATTATAAGTATAGCCAAGCATACGCACATTGTCAAATCTCGTTGAGTGAGGGTGTTGAAAAAACATTTTAGTTACCTTCTTTATTGGCCTATTTTCCTAATAAAATCTGAGCGGCCAAGAGACTTTTTCAACACCCTCGTTGAGTTACATTCCCGGCACATAGATAGACAACCCCGTCTACGGGGTGTTATAATCCCTGCAAGAGCGGTGGACGGTCTCATCCGTTCCGTCAGTAGGGGGAAAGCACACAGACAATGTTTTCAGATTATCGTTTACGACAGCGCGATTATCTGTTGCAAATCATCCACGCGATGACTGCCCAGCTCGACTTGCCTTCCTTGCTCAAGTTGATCCTGCAAAATGCGGTCGAGATGTTGAGTGGACAAGTTGGGCTGATCGTATTGCGGCGCGAGGACGGTTCTTTTTATCCGCGCGCCAGCTATGGCCTGGCCATCCAGGCGATCCATCTGTTGGAACCTCTCTGGCGCGACCTACCGCGCCACGCCACCAGCCGCAACTGGCATATCCCCGACCTCTCGTTTCGCCTCGACCTCGCTTCAGCAGCGGTGGGAGTTCCACTTCGCCAGGTGATTGCGTTACCGATGGTGATCGGCGATGAAGTCATCGGCATTATCTATGTCATCCGCTCGTTCGGTGCCGATTTCACCCTTAATGACCGTCAGCTGTTGGCCGATTTCGCGGATCAGGCAGCGATCACCGTGCAAAACGCCCGACTTTATCAGCAAGTGGAAGAAGAACGCGCCCGACTGAATGCCATTATCGAGAACAGCGGTGATGGCGTGATGATTCTTGACCCGGACCGTGTCATCCGAACGTGGAACCGGGCGCTGGTAAGTATGACCGGAGTGTCTGCCGAGGATGCCATCGGACGTCATTGCTATGAGGTGTTGGACCTGAAGACTACAGGTGGGGTAAGCGTATGCTACACAGCGTGTCCTCTAGTGCATCCACCGCCAGATGGACGATTATATGCCGAGGGCGATACGCGCCGTGTGGATGGCGTCAAAGTGGGTCTGGCTGACAATTACTCACCTCAGTACGATCGTGAGGGGAACATTGTCCAGATCATCGCCAACGTGCGCGATGTAAGCCGCCTGCGCGATGCTGAGGAGATGAAAAATATGCTCCTGTCGGTGATCTCCCATGAATTAAAGACACCGGTGAGCGTCATCAAAGGATACGCCGGCACGTTGGCGCGCCAAGATGCCAACTGGGATCGTGAGACATTGACTGAAGGGTTACGCGTTATTGAAGAGGAAGCGGACAAGCTCAACGAGCTCATCGACAATTTGCTGGATGCCAGCCGTTTGCAGGCAGGGGGCTTGAAGTTGCAGTTCACCTACATCGACTTGCCCTCGCTGGTAGAAAAAGTGGTGCAAAAGTTGCGTGCCCAGACACAGCACCATGCCTTCTCGGTGGATTTTCCACTCGATTTTCCCCCTGTCCAGGCAGACTACGAACGTATCCGCGAAGTGCTCAGCAATCTGCTTAATAATGCCATCAAGTATTCTCCGGCCGGTGGGTTGATCCGGGTGAGCGGCGCGGTACATGACAATGAAGTGGTGATCAGCGTCAGTGATGAGGGTGTCGGTATCCCAGAGAACGAGCGGGAGCGCATCTTCGAACCTTTCAGCCGAGTGGACAGCAGCTTGACGCGTCAAACACCGGGGGCGGGATTGGGTCTGTTTCTGGTCAAATCGGTCGTCGAAGCGCATGGTGGGCAGGTATGGGTAGACAGTCGATTGGGTCATGGCTCCACT
>JASFBB010000017.1:0-5499 GCA_036172345.1 Anaerolineae bacterium | reverse complement strand
GTATCCGAGCCGCGACCGTCAGGGAGCGGTATCCCGGCCGCCTGCTGACGCGCGCGGCTCGGTCAAACGTGTCCGAGCCGCGACCGTCAGGGAGCGGTCTAATGCGCCGCTTGCTGACGCGCGCGGCTCGGTTCTATATGTGCAATGCGGTTCCACGCACCCGCCCCCTCAGACGACGAAGTGCACGTGGATCACATCCCCATCCTGCACCACGTAGTCGCGCCCTTCGGAGCGCAGCCGGCCCGTCTCGCGCGCACGGGCTAACGAGCCGGCTGCCAGCAACTCATCCCAGCGGATCACATCCGCGCGCACAAACCCGCGCTGGATGTCGCTGTGCACCTGGCCGGCAGCATGCCAGGCGGTCAAGCCGCGGCGCAGCGTCCAGGCACGCACCACCTCCCCGCCGGTGACGGTGAAGAAGGTGATCAGGTCGAGCAAACGATAGCTGGCATGCACGAAATGGTCCAGGCCCGGCTCGCTGAGGCCCAGCTCGGCACGATAGGCCGCCGCTTCTTCGGGCGGCCACTCGGCCAGCGCTGCCTCGCACTCCGCACACAGCACAACGGCTTGACTGCCCTCTTGGGCGGCTGCCTCCAGGACACGTGCAGCCAGCGGGCCACCATCCGGCAATGCGCTCTCATCGACGTTCGCCACCAGCAGGCGCGGCTTATACGTGAGCAAGAACAGCTCACTCAGCAAGGTGCGCGCCGCCTCCTCGCTCCCACCCTCTGCCTTACTCGTGTGGCCGGCTGAGGGGGCAGAGACGAAAGTGCGCGCCGGCTGTCCAGTGGCCAGGTGGTCCCGCAGCTGTGCCAAAGTGGTCAGCTCCCCTTCATAGGCCTTGGGGTTGCTCTTCGCCGCGCTCTTCGTGCGCTCGATGCGCCGTTCCACCGTCGCCAGGTCGGCCAGTGAGAGCTCCAAGTCGAGCACTTCGAGATCGGCGATCGGGTCCAGGTCCTCGGAGACATGGGGCACGTCGGCATCTTCAAAACAACGCAGCACCAGCGCCAGCGCATCCATTTCGCGGATGGCGGCCAGGAATTGGTTTCCCAGACCCTCGCCGCGGTGCGCTCCACGTACCAGACCGGCGATGTCCACAAACTGCACCGTCGCCGGCACCACCTTGGTCGGCTTGATCAACTGCGCGAGGGCATCTAGGCGCGCATCCGGCACGCTCGCGACCCCGATGTGCGGCTCGATGGTGGTGAAGGGATAGGGCGCCACCGCCACATTGGCCCGCGTCAGCGCATTGAACAACGTGCTCTTGCCCGCGTTGGGCAGACCGACGATCCCCACCCGCAGAGGCATAGGTCACCCGCTTTCCCGGCTCAACAGCCAGCGCCGCACCCGTGCGCGCAACACCGCCGGGATCGCCGGTTTATCAATATAGTCCGTCACTCCCCCTTCAAAGCTGCGCACAATGTCCTGTTCCGCCGTCAGCGCCGTGAGGATGATCACCGGCAGATCCCGGAATTCCTCCGAGGCGCGCAGCTCGCGTAATACCTGGAAGCCGTCCATCTCCGGCATCATCACATCCAGCAGCACCAGGTCGGGGGGCTTTTGCCTTATAAGCGCTAATGCCTCATGACCGTTCAAGGCTTGCAGCACCTCATAGCCATCGCGGGTGAGCACCACGGTGAGATACTGCACCATGGCCGGCTCATCGTCCACCACCAGGATGCGCGAGCGGGGTTTTGTGTCTAACGTGGCAGTTTGTGTGGAGCTTGGAGTCGCAAGGCGTTGCTCCGTTTCCGGCAACACGATCTCCATGCCCTCAGCAGCGGCAAATACTTTAAGGTCCGAACCCAGCCGGCGCGCATACGCCTGGCCGGCCGCTTCGAGGCAATCCAGCGCCTCATCGCTCCGATCGGGGTCGTGGTGGATCAGCGCCAGCTGCTTGGCACGCGCGGCGACACACACCTCGATCGCATACTCCAAAGAGCTGTGCCCCCAACCCCGCCGTCTGTTTAACTCTGCGACGGTATATTGGGCATCGTGGATGACTAGATCGGCATCGGCGAGAAAGCGAACATGGTTTCTGTCTCCGGCGTGGACGATGTCATCCAGATCGGGCTCTGCCACATCGGAACAATATAGGCTGGGAGCAAAGGGTTCGTGGTCGGTGGCATATACGACGCAAGCATTGCCATATGTGATGCGATAGCCCAGCGTGAGAATGGTGTGATTGACAAAGCGAGATTGGACGCGAATGCCACCGATGGTGAGTTCCCCCTCGCCGATGTCGCGGAACGCAATCTGCCCCTGCCGCTCCTCCAAAGGGACGGGGAAGTTTGCGTAGTCCATCTGCCGGGCGAAGACTTCCCCCACATTCTTGCCTGTGCCCGATATGGCATAGATGGTAATACGGTCTTCCGGGCGGGTCAGCGGGACGAAGAACGGAATCCCCTGGGTATGGTCCCAGTGGGTGTGGCTGATCAGGATGTTGATGTCAAGCGCGCCCGCCTCTTGGACCAGAGTGCGCCCCAGCTCGCGCAGTCCGGTGCCCCCATCCAGGATCAACCGCTGGCCGGCGTCGGTGCGGAGCTCCACGCAAAGGGTATTGCCGCCGTAGCGCAGTGTGCGCTGCCCCGGCGTCGGGATTGAACCTCGTGTGCCCCAGAACTTGATGCGCACAGTCCTCTTCCTTGGTTGCTCGGAACCCAAAGCGAAAGTAGCGCCCTCTCAGCTTGAGAGGGTCTGCTGTAATTGTTGTTCCAGCTCTCCAGCCTCCACAATGGGTGGCCGACAGGAGAAACCGTGGCATATGGATGCTGTGGCGCGGCCATCGCGCATCGTGCGTCCCTTCAATGTCGGGATGGAGTGCATCGCTGCGTCCTGCGGTGTGGTGAAGGCAATCTCCACGTGCGGCCGGTAGCAGCGGAAGAGCACGTCCAACAAATCCAGCGTGTCCGGTGCCTCGGGGAAGCCCACCACAGCGACCAGGACAGGTGGTGCCAGATAGTATGCCGCAACGCTGAGCCAATGTCCAAAATGGCTCGGGTGTTGCGCCATCAGCGCTGCCATGGCGTGCAGAATTTTCTCCGCAGCATCCCGATACCGCTGGTCACCGGTATAGGTTGCCAGACGCAACAGGACATCCGCCGCCAGCGCGTTGCCCGACGGCACGGGGCTGTCCTGCAGCTGCCGGGGGCGCACCAGCACGTGTGCGTGATCGTCGCGTGTGTCGAAGAATCCCCCCTCGGGATCGGTGAAGCGTTCCAGGATGACATCTGCCAGCGCACGTGCTTCGAGGAACCAGCGCACCTCGAACGTCGCCTGATAGAGCGCCAAGAGCGCCGCGGCATAGGCAGCGTAGTCCTCCAAGTAAGCGCGATGCCGTGCCCCCATCCCCTGGCGCCACGCGCGCATCAGCTGGCCGTCCTGAACCATCTCGCGCAGCACGAACGCGGCGTTGCGCCGCGCCACCTCCAGATAATCCGGGCGTTTCAAAACGCGCGCCGCTTCGGCAAACGTGCGCATCATCAGCCCGTTCCACGCAGTGAGCACCTTTGTGTCCTTCTCGGGCGGGGTGCGCTGCGCACGTGCTTGCGCCAAGCTCTGGCGCGCACGTTCCAGCGCCGCGCGCACGGCGGCGACTTCCCGTTGCATTGCAGCGGCGAGGTCCTCTTCTTCCATAGCGATGTGCAAGACGTTCTTGCCCGCGAAGTTTCCGCGCTCAGTGACACCGAAATGGCGCGCCGCCAGCGCCGCATCGGGCTCTCCCAACCGGGTGACCAGCTCGTCATAGCTCCAGAGGTAAAATTTGCCCTCCTCCCCCTCACTGTCGGCATCCTGGGCGGAATAGAAGCCACCCTCGGAGTGGGTCATCTCCCGCACCACATAGTCCAGAGTTTCCTCGACGACACGACGATATAGGGGGACACCTTCCATTTGCCAGGCGTGCAGATAAACGTGCGCCAAGAGGGCATTGTCATATAGCATCTTTTCGAAGTGGGGGATCAGCCAGCGTGCATCGGTGGCGTAGCGGTGAAATCCCCCGCCCAGTTGATCGTAGATGCCGCCGTGCGCCATGCGGATGAGGGTGCGGTGCACCATCTGCGATGCGCGTTCTTCCCGGGTGCGGGTGTGATAACGCAACAGGAACTCCAGCGCCATCGCCGGGGGAAACTTGGGTGCGCCCCCGAAGCCACCGTATAGCGCATCGAACGTGTTGGCGAGTCCAAGGTAAGCGCGATCCAGCGTTTGAACAGTCAGCCCGTCGCCAGCTTGGCGGGGCAGCTGCATGCTCTGTTGCAAGTAGGCCAACACCTGGGCCCCGCCTTCCAGCAATTTGTCGCGTTCCTCGCGATACGCCCGCGCCACCGCCAGCAACACGCGTTTAAAAGCGGGCATCCCATACCGCTCCTCGGGTGGAAAGTAGGTGCCGCCATAAATGGGTTTGCCGTCGGGGGTCAGGAAGAGCGACATTGGCCAGCCACCCTGACCGGATATCGCCACGACGGCGGTCATATAGATGGTGTCCAGATCGGGTCGCTCCTCGCGATCCACCTTGATGTTGACAAAGTGCTCGTTCATGATGGCGGCCGTCTCGGGATCCTCGAACGACTCGTGTGCCATCACGTGGCACCAGTGGCATGAAGCATAGCCGATGCTCAGGAAGATCGGTTTGTCCTCCGCCCGCGCCCGGGCAAGGGCTTCCTCACCCCACGGGTACCAATCCACCGGGTTATCGGCATGTTGCAACAGATAGGGACTGCTCTCACTGCCCAGACGATTAGGCACTGCTTCACCTTCGCTTTCTTTTAACGAGACCCGCTTTTCACCTGAGAGCTCAGCGCGCAAAACGTCACCACCGAAAGCCCTCAGCTCAGCACCCTCTTGATCTCGGCCGACAGGTCGACTGCTCCGGGTGGAAATTCTGGGCGCAGATGCATGAAAAACTCGACATTGCCGGCCGGCCCGACGAGTGGCGAACGCAGCAGTCCCCACACCTGTAAGCCACACTCCGCCGCGGATTGGGCGATCTGTTCCAGCACCTGACCGTGGACGCGTGGATCACGCACCACGCCGCCGCGCTCCACCTGGGTGCGCCCCGCCTCGAACTGCGGCTTCACCAGTGCGAGCACCGCGGCGGAAGCGCTGTCCAGCCACTTCACGACCACCGGCAGCACCTTGGTCAGCGAGATGAACGAGACATCAATGGTCACCACGTGCACCGGCTCGGGCAGCCGTTCTAAGTAGCGCACATTGGTGCGCTCCATCACCACCACGCGTGCATCGCGCCGCAGCGACCACGCCAGCTGGCCATATCCGACGTCGATGGCATAGACGCGGGACGCGCCGCGCTGCAACAGGCAATCAGTGAAACCGCCCGTGGAAGCGCCCACATCGGCGCACACGGCGTCCTGGACCGAGACGGCAAAGGCGTCCAGAGCGGCAGCCAGCTTCAACCCGCCCCGCGAGGCATAGGGCAGCTGGGCGCGCACCTCCACCTGAGCGTCGCCGGACACCCGCATGCCCGGCTTTGCGGCGACTTTG
>JASFBB010000016.1:0-7608 GCA_036172345.1 Anaerolineae bacterium | reverse complement strand
TGGAGATGGTGATGCCCGGGGACAACGTGCAGTTGCGGGTGGACTTGATTGTGCCGGTGGCGTTGGAGGCGGGCAGCCGCTTCGCCATCCGCGAAGGTGGCCGCACCGTGGGCGCCGGGGTCATCACCAAAATCCTGGAGTGATCCTTGCGCACTGTATAAGTTTGTCAGTTTGCTCCATCTGCGTGTTCAGTTCTTCGGAAAGGAGATGGGGGGCAGGGGATAGACTCAAAGCCCCCCTTTTAGTGGAACGATGGCGAAGAAAGCAATTCGAACGGTCATCACTCTGGCATGCACTCAATGCCGCGAGCGAAACTATACAACGGAGAAGAACCGGCGCAACGATACGGCACGCCTGGAGCTGAGAAAATTCTGTCCGCGTTGCCGTACTCACACACTGCATCGTGAAACAAAGTAGTGTGGGGAAACCCTGGCCATCTGGGCTGAGGGGTAAGAAGATATATCGCCGGTTCCGATAACCAGAGGTGTGCCGTGGCCAAAGCAACGGGTCTTCTACAGACAAGAGCTATGAACCGGCTGATACAGCCGGTGGTACAATATCTGCGCGACACGCGGGCCGAGCTCCGCAAAGCTACATGGCCTACCCGCGAGGAAGCGTGGCACCTCACCCTCATCGTGTTGGGTGCGACTGCGGGCATGGCCGCGGTTCTGGGACTAGCCGACTTCGCCTTTGCAGAGGTTATGAAGCAGCTCGTCCTGGGCAGCTGGGTGGGTTATGTAGCTGCTCTGGCTATTGTGGCTGCCGGTGTGCTCGCATGGTACTTGATCCAACGGGAGTGACAGGAAAATTCTCAGGATAGCCCTAGTGATTTTGGATAGCAATCGGCTGTGGGGAAATGGCTAGAGCGACTCGCACGAAGTCGAAAACCAAATCCGAGGCCAAGGTCGAGCCCGAGGCCACGCTGGGTGCTGACGCAGCTCGCGAAACATCCGAGCAGGCGGTAGCGCCGGTCGAGCCTGAAACAGAACGAGCTCCCACCGCGGAAGACGAGGCACAAGAAAAGCCGGCAGAGAAACCGCCGCGGCCGGAGGGCACAGCGTGGTACGTTGTGCACAGCTACTCGGGTTATGAAAACAAGGTCAAGAAGAACCTCGAGCATCGCATTGAATCGATGGGGATGCAGAACCAGATATTCCAGGTGATCGTCCCCACCGAGGAAGAAGTGGAGCTGAAAGATGGCCAACGCCGCACCACCGAACGGCGCATCTTCCCGGGATACGTCTTGGTGGAAATGGTGATGAACGACGATACCTGGTATGTGGTGCGCAACACCCCCGGCGTCACAGATTTCGTGCGTTCGGGTTCCAAGCCGGTGCCCCTCCGGCCGGAGGAAGTGGACAAAATCCTGCGGCGTATGGAGGCAGAAGCCCCCAAGATCAAGGTGAGCTTCCGGGTAGGGCAAAAAGTGCGCATTACGGAGGGCCCCTTTGAGGACTTTGTGGGCATTGTGGATGCGATCGACACCGACCGGGCACGCGTACGCGTGCTGGTGAGCGTGTTTGGCCGAGAGACACCAATTGAAGTGGACTTTTTGCAGGTCGAGCGCATTTAGCGCGACCTGGGTTCTTGGCAAATTGGAGGGATTACATCACGCATGGCTAAGAAAGTAAAGGCAATTATCAAACTCCAGCTACCGGCGGGTAAAGCAACCCCCGCCCCGCCTGTGGGACCAGCTTTGGGCCAACATGGCGTGAACATCATGGCCTTCTGCAAGGAGTATAACGCGCGCACAGCCGGCCAGGTGGGCTCCATCATACCGGTGGAGATAACCGTCTATCAGGATCAGACCTTCACCTTTGTCACGAAAACCCCACCGGTAACCGATTTACTCAAGAAGGCAGCCGGGATTGAGAAGGGTTCTGCCAATCCCAAACGCACCAAAGTGGCAACCATCACCCGAGCCCAACTGCGCGAGATCGCGGAGATAAAAATGAAAGACCTGAACGCCGTGGACCTCGAAGGTGCTATAAAGCAAATCGAGGGAAGCGCGCATAGCATGGGGATCACTATCAAGGACTAAACCCTTACCCATTTCATTATCAGAGGGACATTGATATTTGTGGAAGGATCGCAAAGATCCGTCAGCACCACAGGAGGTTTGACACCCAATGTCAAAAAGAGGAAAGAAGTATCGAGAAGCTGCTCAATTGGTGGATAGGAATCGCACCTATTCACCGGCCGAGGCTGTTGACCTGGCGCGGCGTGTTTCCTACGCCAACTTCGATGCCACCGTCGAAGTGCACCTGAAAATGGGGGTTGACCCACGCCAGGCGGATCAGCAGGTGCGTAGCACGGTGTCCCTGCCTCACGGCACCGGACGCACGGTGCGCGTGCTCGTTTTTGCCGAGGGAGAGGCCGAGAAAGCCGCTCGTGAGGCAGGTGCCGATTATGTGGGGAGTGATGATTTAATTAAGCGCATCCAGGAAGGCTGGTTTGATTTCGATGTTGCGGTGGCAACCCCAGCGATGATGAGCAAGGTGGGGCGATTAGGTCGTCAGCTGGGTCCGCGGGGCCTGATGCCCAGCCCCAAGTCGGGCACCATCGTGCCAGAGGACGATCTGCCTCGGGTAATCAAAGAGCTCAAAGCGGGTCGGGTGGAATTCCGCCTGGACAAAACGGCCAACATCCACGTGCCCATCGGTCGGGTGAGTTTCAGCAACGAACAGCTGCTCGAGAACTTGGCCGCATTGATGGAGGCAGTCCAACGCGCCAAACCGGCAGCTGCGAGAGGTCAGTATATTCGTCGCGTCACCATCGCTCCCACGATGGGGCCAGGGGTGAAGGTGGACGTGTATCAGGCATTACAGCTTCAGACAGCTTGATCGTTCGGGGTTGATAAATACCGCGATTGGGCTCGGTACATCCAACTGAACAGTGCTGAAGACCGCAGGCGCGTCGGATGACGCTTAATCCAGAAAGTCTGCTCAGCGCGTAAGAGCGTGAGGAGTAGGCTGGTAAGCCTGCCGAGGCAAGGTCTCTAGAGCTCTGAGGGCTCGATCTTCTAGTCTGCAGAGTGCCTTTGCATCGGCAGGTGCGAAGGCATTTTGATTCTGGCCAGGTTTATTGTCAGAGAAAAGGGGGTGAATCCATTGGCAATTACACGAGAGAAAAAAGAAGAGATCGTGGCACGATATGTTGAAGCGCTGTCCCGCAGCAAAGCCGTGTTTCTCACCGACTATCGTGGTTTAAGCGTGGCAAACATCCAAGCGTTGCGTGCCAAGCTTCGAGAAGCACAGGGCGGTTACATGGTGGTCAAGAATACCCTGGCCCAGATCGCGCTGGAGAAGGCGGGATGGCCCGTCCCTGAGGAGCTGCTGACCGGCCCTGTCGCAATCAGCTTTGCCTACGGGGATGTGGCTGCAATTGCCAAGCTGCTGACGGAATACGCGCGCGAGACAAAGACCCTGCAGGTAAAAGGCGGGATCGTGGAGGGCAGGGTGTTAGATGCCACCCAGGTTGGCGCCGTGGCCGATCTACCGTCCCGTGAGGTGGTGATGGCACAATTGCTCGGTCTCATCCAGCAACCCGGCGCGCGCCTGGCGGGGGTGCTCAATGCGACCGGCAGCAAGCTGGCGGCAACCATCAAGGCATACGCGGATAAGCTCGAAAGTGCACCGGGAGCTGCATGATCGCCCGCTCGACAGAAACTTTCCGCGATGAATACCTAACAAGTAATTCAATATCACATATTGGGGAGGAAGATTTGATATGGCAGATTTGCAGAAGCTAGCAGAGGAAATTCAGGCACTTACATTGCTCGAAGCTTCCCAGCTCGTCAAGATCCTTGAGGAAAAGCTGGGGGTGACCGCGGCCGCGCCGGTTGCCGTTGCCGCAGTGGCAGGCGCTCCCGCAGCGGCAGCAGCTGCTCCCGAAGTGGAAGAGAAGACCGAGTTCGATGTCATCCTCAAGGAAGTGGGTGCTAAGAAGATCCAGGTCATCAAAGTGGTACGTCAGCTCACCGACCTGGGCTTGCAAGAGTCCAAAGCCCTTGTTGAGAGCGCTCCCAGCCCCGTGTTGCAAGGGGTCAGCAAGGAGGTTGCCGAGGACGCAAAGGCAAAGCTGGAAGCCGAAGGCGCTACGGTCGAGATCAAATAGGTGCCAAACCCTTTCCATCCCCTTCTCCTCGCCAGAAACGTTTTATTGATGCCCAATGAGGAGAAGGGGATGTCCCTGCGCTACTTCTGAAATTCGAGCACCAGGTTCACGAACGAGGCCATTCGTTCGGACACCAAGGACTGCGATGGCGCTTGTGCATATACTTGGAACAGCGGATAGTCAGGATCGGAGAGCAACAGCACCCAATCGCTCTTACCGAAACGGATCTTGATGCCATCTGTGTTATCGATTTCTTCGTTGCGGAAGTGTTGGCTGATTCGACGCATCACAATGCCTTTTGTCTCCCATGGACACGAAATCGCCTGATGAAGCGTGTAGAAGGGGGGCAGTTCGGCCACGACAGCGGAGAGAATGGTATCACTCAGCGCCAGGTACTCCAATAAGCGCACCGCAGCCATCATTCCATCGCCGGTAGCTTGAAAGGCAGGGAAGATAAAACTGCCGTTGCCGACGACCCCCATCACAATGTTGTCACCGCCGGCAGCATTGCTGAATGCATAGGCATCCATCCGCGTACGCACCACACGTCCCCCGTAGCGCGCTGCAACCAGCTCAAATTCGTCGGGCATTTTTGCCGGCACCACGATGACGCCACCGGGATGAAGACGTAGTGCCAAATCCGCGAGCGCTAAGGCAGCCAGCGAATCGGGAATGAGCTTCCCTGTGTCGTCCACCAGGAATATGCGCTCCCCCGAGACGTCAAACCGGATGCCCAGCCGCGCTTTGAGCGTACCCGTGATGACCCTCAGGCGCTCCAGATCGGCTTGAAATTCATATGGCGGGATGGCCAGGCGCGATTCATCGATGTTGGCGTTGAGTGCCACAACGTTGCATCCAACTTCATTGAGGATGGTGGGAAACACACTTGCCACCGGTGAGTTGGCATAATCAACCACAATGTAGAAGTGGGCATGGCGAATAGCATCCCGATTAACACTCTGCAGGAAGCTGCGCAGATAGGCCTCCACAACTGCAGGGGCGTAGGCGATCGTTCCGATTTCGTCCAAATAAACGCGGCGAAAGTCCTCGCGAAAGAAACTTTGTTCCACGCGACGTTTGCTGGTTTCGTCCAGGTTGGCGCCCTTATGGTCGAAAAATCGAATATCCACCATCCGCTCATCGTACGGGGACAGGCGCACGTGGATGCCGGCCACTGCCGCAGATTGACAAGTGTAGAAACGTGCAACCGGAACCGGCTGAGTGCCCAGGTCCCACACATTGATCCCAGCTGATGGCAAGCCCGAGATAAGCGCCCGTTTCAACATCCGCGGGCTGCGATGAGGATCACGGTTGATGGTCACCAGCGAGCCCTTGGGCAATATACTGCCAAAAGCGGTGCCAAGCTTGGCCGTGAACTCTGGTGTCAGGTCCACGTTGACGACGCCCGTCACACCATATTGACCAAAGAGCACCCGTCGTCCTTGAGAACCCCAGATGATGCTGTTCCGCACCGTGATGCCTGCCTCAAGCTCTTTTCCAGGCCAGATCTTCACATTGGGGTGGATCACCGTCCCGCGACCTACCACCGTGTTGTCGCCGATGACCGCTCCCTCCAGGATGATGGATTTCGCTCTAATATTGCATTGCGAACACACAATGGCGCCGCGCACCTCGGCCGATTCGCCGAGATAGCAATGGCTCCATATCGAAGCGCGTTCTATTTGAGCGCGACTATCCACAACGGTAAAGTCGCGCACCATCGTCGGGCCATAAATGACCGCTCCTCCCTTAACCTTGACGTCCTGGCCTAGATAAACCGGCCCATAGATCGTAGCATCCGGCGCGATCTCCACCCCTGGTTCGGCCCAGATCCCGTTGCCGAGATCTTGACCCAGGTGAATATGACGCACGCGACCTTCCAATACGTCGCCGAAGGCACGCATATAAGCCGGGACTGTGCCGATGTCGCACCAATAGCTGTCCTCGGCAATGTAGCCGTACAGCGGAGCCCCTTCGTCCAACAAACCGGGCAATACATCCTGGGAAAAGTCACAGCTCTGCTGGGGGCGCAGCCGATCCAACACTTCGGGTTCGAGCACGTAAATACCTGCATTGACAGTGTCCGTGATCACCTGCCCCCAGCCTGGTTTCTCCGTGCACTGGGTGATGCGGCCATCAGCATCGGTGATCACTAAGCCATAGTCCAGTGGGTCTGCTACCCGTTTGAGAGTCAGAGTTACCAGCGCTTCCCTCGAGCGATGGAATTCTATGAGGGCCGACAGATCCACGTCGGTGAGGATATCGCCGCTGATGACGAGAAAGGTGTCGTCCAAAAGGTTCTGCACCTGCTTGACACTGCCGGCGGTGCCGAGCGGTGATTCCTCGACCGAGTATCGAATGAGCATGCCCAGATCACCGCCATCTCCGAAATAATCCTGAATCTGATCCGCCAGATGATACACCGTGATGATCACTTCGGTGATGCGGTGCAGTTTCAAAAGGCCCAACGTGTGAGCCAACACCGGCTTGTTGACCACCGGCACCAACGCTTTGGGACGCGCGACCGTGAGGGGACGTAACCGCGAGCCTGGACCACCTGCCATAATCACCGCTTTCATAGGGTTCTCCCATTATTCAAAGCTGCACCATTTGTATCCTAGGTGACGATATAACCCGTCCGCGGGGGGAAAGGACTTCTTTGTGGAGTGGCCTCGGCCGCTTCGAACGAGAGCCTTGCTTGGAGATCTGGCAGCGGAACCGACCTGGTTCTGTTCCCCTCCGCTCCTGAGCACGAAGGGGAAGAACTTATTTGAAGGCGCCCCTCCATGTATCTGAACAAATAGAATTGGGGCAACCTTATGCGACGGTTACATACTGTCTGTCCGAGCGAGCCCCATGCTCGCTGACGGTCTGACATAAACGATCCAAAGCGAGCGCGATAACTGTCCGCTAACGGGAGCCACAGGTGGCACAATGACCACCTGCACAGGAACCACAACCACCCACGCCAGAAATCGGCTGTGAACTACCGTTGCCCGTCTTACTGAAGGCGCTGAAAACCGACAATTTACGCGACGTGTGCCAGCTGTGACAAAAATGGCACTCCACCGGCTCATCCGCCTGGCTTATGGGACGCAGCACTTCTATCCTGCGATTACAATCGGCACAATGATACTCGTATAGAGGCATATTTCGGAGCTCCCACTAACGCGATAACAGCTCTTCTTTTATTTTGCATCAGCTCGAAGTGTGCGTCAAACGCAAGGGTGTTGTCCATTGAAAATATTCCAAATTGCATCCTCAGAATGGACGGTTTCCCTATGCGAATCTGCGGAACCGCCAGACAAGGGGGTAGGTCTTCTTTCCCTATCCATCCCGTCCCAGAGCGAGATTTGACTACTCCGCAACGCTCTGAGTATAATAACCCAACGTAACATCCCCGGATGCATCCACGTCCGACGGGTAGTATGTTGCTGCCTGCCGGCCTATCCTGTTTGGAGCGTGGGATACTGGGAGAGATCGATCGGAAAT
>JASFBB010000015.1:0-6454 GCA_036172345.1 Anaerolineae bacterium | reverse complement strand
AGCCGCCTCTTGAAGCGTAGCGATACGACTTCAGGAGTAGATTGAGGGATCGCATAACCCAGGAGGGTGCAGCGGGTCTTGAAGGTTAATTGGGGCTCTCTCCATTTTTCGTTCACCCCGGACGCCCGAATTGCACCAGATAGGGCAGGTTGCGGTAGCGCTCCCGATAATCCAGCCCATACCCCACCAGGTACACGTCCGGCACTTCAAAACCCACATAGGCCAGCTCGATATCCACGATGCGCCGCGCCGGCCGGTTCAGCAGCACACACACACGCAAACTCGCCGGGTCCTGGTGGCGCAGGACGCCCAATATGTACCGACACGTCAGGCCGGTGTCGATGACATCCTCCACGAAGAGGACGTGGCGGCCGCTGAGCGGCTTGGTGAGGTCCTTGGTCAGGCGCACCACCCCGTGCATCTGCTCGGTGCGCCCGTAGCGCGCGATCTCGAGGAAGTCGACCGTGACCGGCATATGGATGGCGCGCACCAAGTCGGTCATGAAGAAGATCACCCCTTTTAACACCCCCACCGCGACCAGCTCCTTGCCGGCATAATCGCGCGTGATCTGCGCGCCTAGCTCCATAACGCGACGTTGGATCTGCTCCTGAGTGAGAAAAATGGGTCCGATGTCACCAGGCCAATCGACAGATACTTCGTTCATTTGGCCTTCTGCCTCGTGCGTTTCAAAAGCCCTCCATTCGATTTGTTTCGATTTGTTGGCGCAATTTGTTTGCGCCGATAACGCCTGCGATCGCCCGGCATTCCTCTCAGCCATCCGGTGAACCGCACAGTGCCGCCACCAGGGTATCCAGGGCTAACACGTCTTCCATCTTGCCGGTCTTGATGGCCAGGTCGGTGTGGAGCAGGCGCGCATAGATCGCCTCCAGCTGTGCCAACGAGAAATTCATCGCCTGCTGCCGCGCTTTCTCCGCCGCGAATTCCTTGATGCCCGCCTGCTTGGCGATCGTCGAGGCGGCTAAACCCTGGGCGGTCATCTCCTTTACCTGGATCAGGATGCGGAATTGCCGGACAATCATGGCGAGCAATCTAAGCGGATGGTTCTCAATTGGGTCTTCCTCCATCAGACGATGCAGATGCTGGAGCGCCAATCGCGCGTTGCGTTGCCCGATGGCGTCCACCATCGTCCAGATTTTCGCCTCGCCCCCATAAGGCACGAGCAGCTCGACGTGCTCGCGGGTGATATGGGGTTGAGCGCCTGCCACATAGGTGATGAGCTTCTCGATCTCGGCGTCGAGCAAACGCATGTCGTGACCCACTGCGGTGGCCAAGGCCATGGCAGCGGCCGGTTCGATGGTGGCGCCTTTGTGGCGTACTCGTCGTTCGATCCATTCTGCCAGGTCGCGCTCTCCAACAGGCACCCCGAACAGGCGCACCTGCCCCTGGGGATGCTTCCCCGCCAGCACCAGGATGGGGTGCTTTCCAGGCAGTGTCTCGTCCTCGACAAAGACCAGCTGGGTCGTAGCCGGCAGATGGGGCAGGTAGTCAGCCAGCGCCTGTAATGCGGCCGGGTCGCCAGGCCCTTCGTCTTGCTTGGGCCCGATGCGGAAGAGATAGTTTTTCACCACCACCAAACGACTGTTGGCCAGGAATGGCAATGTGTCGCATGCTTGTTGGATCTGCACCACGTTGGTGCTTATGCCGTCCAGGTGAGTGGTGTTCAGCTCGGCCAAGGAGGCATCGCCCAGCTGGGCTTTCATCTCAGCCAGCACTTCTGAGCGCGTGAGCTCGTCCGGCCCGTGGAAGACGTAGAACATTGGCTCACCCGGTCTCAATGCGATGCACCAGCACCCCGCCGCCCGGCTGGCGATATACCCGGCGGATGGACAGCGCGCCCACATCGGCGGAGGTGGTCAGATAGCGCTCAACCAACAGGCCGAGGGGCTGTGCCAGCACGGTGGTCACCGTGGCAGCGAGGATGGCTTCCGGCAGGTTGGCCCAGCGCAAACGTCCGCGCGGATGGCTGATCCCCAGGGTGAGGAACACCGCCAGCCCACTCAGCACACCGGTGGTGGCGAGGACGGTGCCGCAGCGTGGATGCACCGCGAGCCAGTGCTCCCCCGAGCGGAGGCGGGCGAGCGCTTCACGGGCGGCCCATTCCACCAGGCCGGTATCCACGTCTCCGTAGAGCAGATAGCCCTTCCAATCGCTGCGCCCGATGAGCGAAATGCCCGGGCGGACTTGCGTAAGCAGGTGGATGGTGGCGTGTTCCAGCGCGTGGTTGCGCTGGATCGCCCGAATTAGAGCGCGAAGCCCGAACGGAATAAATCCTTTCAATGCTGTAACCCCCCTATGGGCCTGGCGGCACCCATAACGTACCCGGCCATTGTACCATGGGCCTTGGGCACATAAAAACGGGCCGGGAAACGGAACGGCAGAGGAGTGCTTTCCTCTGCCGTCCGATCCAGGTGGAGATGCCGGGAATCGAACCCGGGTCCAGAGAAGTCTGACATGGACGTCTACAAGCTTAGTCGGCGCCACGCTTCTCGCCTGCCGCCTCGTCCGCCGACCGAGTCGACGACAGACCAGCCGAGGGTGAGACTCTCGTCTCCTTTGACGCACGTATCGGCGTCGGTGCATCGCAATCCAAGCTGTGTGACGCCCACACACCTCCGCTCGGATGGAGAGATGCTGGACGTGATCACTCACTCTGAGTGATCAATTGCATCGGCCTACGCCGGCTTACGCAGCGAGCGGAAGCGCGTTGTAGGCAGGTGCGTTGAAAGCAGGTACTTTCTCGGCACTTATTGGTTTTGCCCGATTTAACGAGATCAGGCGTCTCGGCTTGCAGCCCATACCCGATCCTTCCCCGTCGAAACCTTTCATCCCCCCTTTCTATATATACTATAGCGCACATGTGCGGCGGTGTCAAGCGCTGCGTTGAGGATGCTGAAAAAATCCTCCGGGGCATTACCACGTAGGGAGGGGTTCACAACCCGCCCCTACCACCACCGTGGGAATGGACGGGGCGCCCTCCAAGGCATGACGGTAGGGGCAAATGATCATTTACCCCTACCGGATTGTGAGTAGAAATGGGCTGAGACGTTTTTCCACAGTCTCACCTTCTCGTTACAAACGATAGACAGTGATGATAACCAGGACCGATTTTGGTGACCACAACCATTGCGTCGCCTGACACTGTTTTTGCCCTGAACCAAGTATTTCCCCATTCACCCGATTGGACATCTTTCTGCCGGTCAACAATTTCGCCTGTGAGCAAGCCGCGTTCTACCTCAAAGATGCTCAGATCATCATCGCTCATTTCCTCGCTTTGTTGGCCTATTTTCCTAACAAAATCTGGGCAGCCAGGGGACTTTTTCAACCTCCTGCAAAGTATGCGGCGGAAGCCATATGGTTGTACAATATAGGTGGCGTGTGAAGAAAGAAATGCCGCACAAAAGTGCCAGGCTTACACCTCTGACTTGAACTTCGGTGGTTTTCCAATGATACCTCAAAACGTCCTGAGCGAGCTGGAACAACGCTTTATCCGCTATGCGCGGATCGACACCCAAAGCAAGGACAATGTGCCGGATTTTCCTTCGACACCGGGTCAGTGGGAGCTATTGCGCCTGCTGGCGGATGAACTGCGCAGCTTAGGCGCGCACGATGTGACGCTCACTCAGTGGGGCTACGTCCTGGCGAGCATACCGGCCACCGTGACAGCGCCCGATCTGCCCACCATCGCCTTGCTGGCCCACGTGGACACCGCGCCCGACTATCCCGGCGCCAACGTGCGGCCGATCGTCCATCGCAACTACCGCGGCGGGCCCCTCGTCCTGCCGGACGATCCGAGGCGGGTGCTGAATTGGGAAAATGCCCCCGAACTGCGCGAGAAGATCGGCGAGGACATCATCACCGCCAGCGGCACCACCCTGTTGGGCGCGGATGACAAGGCGGGCGTGGCCGTGTTGATGACGCTGGCGGCGCGCCTGCTGGCCGATCTGCGCATCCCCCACCCCCCGATCCGCATCTGCTTCACCCCGGACGAGGAAGTAGGCCGCGGGGTGGATCACCTCGCGCTGGAAGAGCTGGCCGCCAACGTGGCCTATACCCTGGATGGCGAGGGTGCGGGCGAGATCGTCTATGAGAACTTCTGCGCCGACCGCGCGATCGTGACCATCACCGGCGTGGCCATCCACCCCGGCAACGCCAAAGGACGCATGGTGAACGCGGCGCGCCTGGCGACGCAGCTGGCTGAGATGCTCCCTCGCGACCACGACACGCCGGAGACGACCGAAGGACGTGAGGGCTATATTCACCTGCAAGACATCCACGGCAACGTCGCCCAGGTGCAGATGCGCATCCTGCTGCGCGATTTCGAGGAGGAGGGACTGCGTGCGCGCAGGCAACTGGTGCGTTCGCTCTGCGAGCAGCTCCAGCGCGCCGAGCCGCGGGCGCGCGTCAAATGCGTCATCGAGCGCCAATACCGCAACATGCGCCACTGGTTGGAACGCGATATGCGCCCCGTGCGGCTGGCCGAGGAGGCCATCCGCCGCGCCGGATTGCAGCCGATCAGTGTGCCAACGCGCGGTGGCACCGACGGCGCGCGGCTGACCGAATGCGGCCTGCCCACCCCCAACCTCTTCGTGGGCACCCACAACCCCCACGGTCCGACCGAGTGGATCAGCATCCAGGATATGGCGCGTGCTTTGGAGACGTGTATCCACCTGGTGCAGCTATGGGCCGAGCACGGCCACGGTTATCATGGTTGGCGAGGAGCATAAACAATGCCATATCGAACGATCGACTTGAGCCAAGTGCACACTTATCCGCTGCCCCAACGTCAGAGCTTGGTGGCGTTGGAGAATCTGGTGCACCCCGGGCAACCGTTGCCCCCCTACGACAACCCTGAGCTGATCGAAGTTGCCGAGCGCATTGTGGCGGCGCGCCGCGCCGGACGGCCGGTCATCTGGATGATCGGCGCCCACGTGATCAAGCGCGGGCTGGCGCCGCTGCTCATCGACCTGATGCAACGCGGCGTCATCACCCACCTCGCCGGCAACGGCGCCACCACTATCCACGACTTCGAGATCGCCCTGCAGGGCCATACCAGCGAAGACGTGGCGCGCAGCCTGGAGGACGGCTCCTTCGGCATGGCCGAGGAGACCGGCGCCTGGATGAACCGGGCGATCCGCGCCGGAGCGCGCGACGGCATCGGCATGGGCGAGGCGCTGGGACGTTTGATCGCCACGGACGAGCGCTTCCGCTACCGCCAGTATAGTGTGCTCTACAATGCCTACCGGCTGGGCATCCCTTACACCGTGCACGTCGCCATCGGCACCGACATCATCCATCAGCATCCCCAGGCGGATTTCGCCGCCATCGGCTGGACCAGCGGGCAGGACTTCAAGATTTTCTGCGCCGCGGTGAGTGAATTGGAAGGCGGGGTGTTCTGCAACTTCGGCTCAGCAGTGATGGGGCCGGAGGTCTTCCTCAAGGCGCTCTCTATCGTGCGCAACCTGGGTTACACGGTGCGCGTGTTCACCACGGCCAATTTCGACCTGATCCCGCTGGGCGACTATCGGCGGCCGCTCAAGGACGACGTGCCCGATTATTACTATCGGCCGCGCAAGAACATCGTCAACCGCCCGGTGTCGTTGGGAGGCAAGGGTTTTCACATCGTAGGGGATCACGCCGTGACGGTGCCGCACATCCACCATTACGTCACCCAACAGCTCGCTCCGATACCCGTGCAGAGTCAGCGGCTGGACGATCCCTGGCATGTCGGCGACGTCGCCCCGCTCGAGGACGACGCGCCGGCTGCGGCAGTGCTCTTACGGCAGTGGCTGGAGCGCAACCCAGCCCCGCGCGAGCTGGCCGAGTCGATCCGCCGGGCTTTCCGTGCCCTGTGGCACAGCCTCTACAATGGCGGCACCCTCTTCCTGGCGGGCAACGGCGGCAGCATGGCCGATGCGCTGCACATCAGCGGCGAGCTGCTGAAGTCCTTCAAGCGGCCACGCCCGCTTCCCGAAGTGCACCAGCTGCGGCTGAAATCTCTGCCCCATGGAGAGGCCCTGGCGCAGCACCTGCAAAGGGGACTGCGGGCGGTGGTTTTGGGCGCGAACCTCTCCCTGCGCTCGGCGATGGACAACGACATCCCGCTGCCCAATGTCGCACTGGCACAGGAGCTCTACGCCTTGGCGCGGCCGGGCGATGTGTTTATGGGGATCAGCACCAGCGGTGACGCGCGCAACGTGCTCTACGCTGCCACTGTGGCGCGTGCGTTGGGCCTGACCGTCCTCGGCCTGACCGGCGCCCAGGGCGGCGCGCTGGCGGGGCACTGTGACGTGGTCGTCAAGGTGCCGGCGAGCGAGACCGACGTGGTGCAGACATGGCACCAGCAAGTGTATCATCTCCTGTGCGACATGCTCGAGGTGCAGATGGTGGGATAGGCGGAATCTTTTTCATCCGAGCCGCGACCGTCAGGGAGCGG
>JASFBB010000014.1:0-3280 GCA_036172345.1 Anaerolineae bacterium | reverse complement strand
CTATCCGCATGAATTCTCGGGCGGCCAACGCCAGCGCATTGGTGTGGCGCGCGCGTTGGCCGTGAACCCCGAGTTCATCGTGTGCGATGAGCCGATCTCAGCGTTGGACGTCTCAATCCAGGCGCAGATCATCAACCTGCTGATGGATTTGCAAGCTCAGTTTGGGTTGACCTATCTCTTCATCGCCCATGACCTGAGCGTCGTGCGCCACATCAGCGATCGCATTGCCGTGATGTATCTGGGCAAGCTGATGGAGCTGGCCAGTCGGGACGAGCTATATAACAATCCATTGCATCCTTACACCCAAGCTTTGCTGAGTGCCGTGCCAATTCCGGATCCTTTTGTTGAAGAACGTCGTCAGCGAATCATCCTGCAGGGCGATGTGCCCAGCCCAGCCAATCCACCTCAAGGATGCAATTTCAACACGCGCTGCCCTAAGGTGATGGATATCTGTCACACTGTGGACCCGCCGTTCAAGGATGTTGGCGATGGGCATTGGGTGGCGTGTTACTTGTACTAGCAAACTCGCAGAAAGGAGGTGGTCGAAGGGGCCCTTACGTTGCTGATCCTATCCGGTGAGGATGGCAGATGCCGGATAGGAAGAGGCGCAGCCAAGGACGGCGTGAGATCATATAAATTTTAAAAAGCATCTCTATTTTGTTATCTCGGTAGATCTAAAAGGAGAGGGGATTAAAAGAAAAAGGAGGGAGCCCATGTCCCCGAGAAAAGCGGTCGCGGCACTGATAGGAGTGTTGGTGATAATAATTGTGGTGGCTGCTTGGTTTTTTTTGATTCGAGGCGCCGGGGCGCCCACTGTTATGAAGGTTGGCAAGATTGACCCCGCAAACTTGCCGGCCAAAGAGACGCTCAGCTCCGCTTTGTTTGGTGTGGGTGATATTCCCACGCTCGATCCCTCGCTGGCCGAGGACACCACCTCAATCCAGATGGGCCTGGAGTTGTTTGTCGGACTGACCCGTCTGAACGAGCAAACCGCCGAAGTGGAGCCTGGCATGGCCACAGAGTGGAAGATCTCTGACGACGGGCTGGTGTACACTTTCACGCTGCGCAAAGGGATCCCCTGGGTGCACTTTAATCGCGATACGGGTGAGGTGGTCGTCGTCCAGGACGAGCAGGGCAATCCGCGCTATGTCACCGCGCACGATTTCGTGTACGGCGTCAAGCGCACGCTGGATCCCAAGACAGGTTCCAATTATGCCTACGTGAACTGGATTATCAAGAACGCGCAGGCGGTCAACGGCGGCAGCGAGCTGGGGGATCAGGATCCGTTGTACGGGAAACTGGATGAGATCGGGGTGCGTGCGCTGGACGATTACACTGTTGAATACACGCTCACCCAGCCGGCCTCCTTCTTCCCTGGTATCGTCAGTATGTGGATCAATTGGGCGCAACCCAAGTGGCTGATCGAGGAGAAGGGCGAAAAGTGGATCGAGCCGGAGAATATCCAGAGCTACGGCCCCTATGTGCTGGGCGATTGGACACATGATGTTTCGGCCACGCTGGTGGCCAACCCCTTCTGGCCCGGCATCGATTCGGTGCCCAAGCCCAGCATCAAGTACATCCACTTCACTATGCTGGACGAATCGCCTTCCTTCGCCAACTATGAGGCAGGTCTGGCAGATGTGGCCGGGGTGCCGCTCACCGAGCTGGATCGTGTCAAAGCGGATCCGGTGCTCTCCAAGGAGCTCAGCATCAATCCCGAATTCTGCACCTACTATTATGGCTTTAACGTGACCAAGCCTCCCTTTGATGATGTGAACGTACGCAAAGCGTTCTCCTGGGCGGTCAATCGCAAAGCCATCGTGGAGAATGTGACGAAGGGTGGACAGGAGCCAGCACGTTGGTTCTCGCGCCCCGGCCTGACCGCGGCGCCTGATCCGGCCAGGGGAGATGACTTCGGTCCGCCTGCCGAGGGTGACCCGGCCAAGGCGAAGGAGTTCCTGGCTGCCTCTAAGTACGGCAGTGCTGACAAATTGCCTGAGATCACCCTGATGGTCAACCAGGTGGAAGGACACGTGAAGATTGCAGAGGCGATCCAGCAAATGTGGCAGGAGACGCTCGGCGTCAAGGTGAACCTGGTCACCCAGGAGTGGAAGGTCTATTTGGATACATTGGACAGCGACCCGCCACAGGTATGGCGGCTGGGTTGGTGCTATGACTACGCTGACGCCGATAACTTCGCCCGCGGTGTCTTTCGCTCCGATTCGGGCAACAACCATACCCGCTGGAAGAATGAGAAATTTGACCAGCTGGTGGACCAAGCAGCCGTTGAGACCGATCTGCAGAAACGTCATGACCTATATGTCGAAGCCGAGAAGATCTTGGTGGAGGAAGACGCCGCCATCATTCCCGTCTACTGGTACACACGCGTCCAGGTCACCAAACCGTACGTGACCCGCACGTACGGTTTGGGTGGCCACGAAGCGTACGAGAAGTGGAAGCTCAATAAGTAATGGATCAGGAGGTGCGTTCTGTTTTGTAGCAGTGTTGGCTCCCTTCCTCTCGGGATATGAGGGAGGAAGGGAGCTTCCCCGGTTGTGATGTGGGGTATAGAAAGAAAACCATGGGACGTTACATTGCGCGTCGGCTGTTGTGGCTGTTAGTGGTTATCTTTTCGGTTTCGCTTATCACGTTTGCCATCGCCCATGCGGTGCCCGGAGGGCCCTTTTCGCGCGAGAAGAAGCTGCCGCCGGCGGTGCTCAAGCAGCTGAACGAGAAGTATCGGCTGGACGACCCACTGTGGAAGCAGTATGTGGACTATATGGGGGGCATCTTCATCCCTCGGATCACCCAGGGGGGTGAGCTGAGCACTTCTTACCTGGAGGATTATCTGATCAACATCCCTCTGGGTGAATATACCTTGCGCTGGATGAATTTTGGTCCTTCTTATAAGTCTCAGTCGCGCACAGTCAACGATGTCTTTCGTGAGAACTTGCCGGTGTCGGCGCAATTGGGGTTCTATGCCTTTTTGGTCGCCTCGTTGATCGGCATCCCATTGGGCATCGTGGCCGCGCTGAAGCAAAACACGTTGGTGGACTATATTGCGATGGGGATCGCTATCTTCGGGGTCTCGGTGCCGGTGATTGTGCTGGGGCCGGTGCTCATCTGGCTGTTCGCCATTCGGCTGCCGATATTTCTGCCCAGCGGATGGGGCTCTCTGCGCGCTGAGGTGCTCCCCTCGATCGCGCTGGGGCTGGGCAGCTCGGCGATCATCGCACGCCTGACGCGCGCCAGCTTGTTGCAGGTGGTTCGTGAGGATTAC
>JASFBB010000013.1:0-15533 GCA_036172345.1 Anaerolineae bacterium | reverse complement strand
CGAAGAAACGTCATCGAGCACGGGTCCACGGGTTTCGGGCACGTATGCGCACACAAGGGGGACGCAAGGTGCTCAAGGCCCGTCGTTTGAAGGGGCGTTATCAGTTGACGCCGCAACCACGCCATCCTAAGCGCACCAATTGGAATGCCGGTTAAGCGGCGCCTGAGGGCGGATAGCCCGGCCGGGGCGCTGTTGGGGGATGAAACGCAAGTATCGCTTGCGCAATCAGGCTGATTTCCAACGTACCCGGCAAGAGGGAAAGTGTTGGGGGCACCGTTTGGTCGTGCTATGTGCATTGCGCAACAGTTTGGGATATAGCCGCTTTGGTTTCGCGGCCAGCCGGCGCATCGGTAAAGCGGTCGCGCGTAACAGGGCACGCCGCCGTATGCGCGAGATCGTGCGGCTGAATATCTCCACGGTTGAGCCTGGATGGGATATCGTCTTGATCGCACGCCCGGCTTTGTTGCAGGCCACCTACAGCGAGCTAACAGAAGCTATACATGAGCTTTTGCGACGGGCCGGTCTGTGGATTACAGAGACGGGCCAGCTGCCGGTAAGGTGAGGATAGTTTACGCGTGAAATACATTGTCCTGGCATTAATCCGTTTTTACCAACACTTTATCTCACCTTGCCTGCCTCCTTCCTGTCGATTCGAGCCGAGCTGTTCTCAGTATGGATATCAAGCCATCGAGCGATATGGAGTATTACGCGGCGGTTGGCTGGCGCTCAAACGTATAGCGCGTTGTCACCCATTTCATCCTGGAGGGTATGATCCTGTACCGGATCTGCCGGGACAATCGCGGTGATCTGTGGATCTGGGAGGAACTATGTCAATTCTTGAACACCCTATTGGTTGGGAGTTGGGAGGTTTTTGAGCAATGTGGGATGCCTTTGTCGGGCTGATTGCGGATGCCCTCATGTTAAATAACGAGCTGTTAAAGAATGTCGGCGTCCCTTATTCGTTCGGTTTCGCCATCATCCTGTTCACGCTGATCATCAAAGTGTTGACGCTTCCCCTCACTTTTAAACAGCTCCAAGCAGCACGCAAGATGCAGGAGCTGCAGCCAGAGATCCAGAAGCTGCAGAAGAAATATAAGGATGATCGCGAGAAGCTCTCCAAAGCTCAGATGGAGCTCTACAGGGAAGCGGGGGTCAACCCCTTGGGCGGCTGCCTTCCAACGTTGATCCAGATGCCGATTTGGTTCGCCCTGTACCAGGCTCTGTTTCGATTAGCGTCGGCGGGCAACCTCAAAGAAGGTTTCTTCTGGATCCCCAGCTTGGCCGAGCCGCACGACATCAGCTGGATTTGGCCGTTGCCCCAGACTCCGGATGGCTGGTTACACGCCGCCGCCTTGCTGGTGCTGCCAATCCTCACTGTGGTCACACAGATCATTGTGCAGAAGATGTCAACTCCCCAAAGTTCGGACCAGCAACAGGCGATGATGAGTCAGATGATGATGTTTATGCCGATTATGTTCGGCTTCTTCGCCTTACAGGTGCCGCAGGGACTGGTGTTATATTGGGTAACCTCGAATCTGTTCACTCTGGTGCAACAGTATTTTATCAACAAGCAGAGTGAAGCCGCTAAGATCGGAAAAGAAGGTGGTGTTCCTGCGACTTTCACGATGAGCAAGGCTGTCGAAGAGGCGACAGCGCCTGCGGTGCCACCAGGCACTGACATGGGGAAGAAAACAGAGTTAGCGAAGAGAGCAAAGGATGGCAAACGCAAGAGCAAGCGTTGAAGTCACAGCCAAGACCGTTGAGGAAGCAATCGAACAGGGACTCGCTCAGCTGGGCGCCTCGCGCGAGGAAGTGGAGATCGAGGTGCTTCATCCCGGCCGCAGCGGGGTGTTTGGGCTGGGGGCTCAGGACGCGAGTGTACGGCTGACGCGCATTGTTGCACCTCCAGCTGAGACGGAAGCAGTTGCAGAGAAAATCACCGAGCACCCTCCCACCGGGAAGACGGTGGAACCGTCACTCTCTGCCGACTGGCCTCCGGAAACCGTGGAACTGGCGGTGAATCTGCTGCAAGGCTTGATCGACCGCATGGGCATTAAGGGCAAGGTCCTTGCGCGTGTCAGCGATGAATTCTCAGATGAGGGGGGCATTCATACATTGGTGTTGAATGTGACCGGCAAGGACCTGGGCGTCCTGATCGGGCGCCAGGCGGAGACTCTACAGGCGCTCCAATACATCGTGCGGCTGATGCTCAGCAAACGCCTCGCCCGTTGGGAGCCCGTGGTGGTCGATGTGGAATTCTACCGGGTGCGGCGACGACGTGCACTGCAACGCCTGGCATTGCGTATGGCCGAGCGAGCGGTTTCCACCCAGCGGCGTGTTATCTTGGAGGCGATGCCGGCAAACGAACGGCGCATTATCCATCTGGCTTTGCGTGAGCATCCCGGCGTCATCACCAAAAGCATCGGTGAGGGTGATCGCCGCAAGGTTACTATTATCCCCAAATAGCGCGTCCTAATAAGAGGTGCCCGGGCATATGCCCGGATCGAATTGGGAAGGGGAAAGACTCTCCGATCTTCTATCCGACACTGCTGATGAATAACATCACATTTGTTCCTGAGTATCTGGTCATTGGAGTAATCACCCAAGACATCATCCCGGGTGGTTTCACTCTAGGAGGTACCGTCACCTATGGCTCCATTACGGCCAGCCGGCTGGGCAAACGCGCTGCCATCGTGACCAGCGCGGCACCCGATCTGGTGTTGCCGGAAGCCTTCAAGAATATTCAGTGTGTCGTCGTCCCCTCCGAGCATACCACTACATTTCGCAATATCTACGTAAATGGCACGCGGCAGCAATACATCGACGCGTTGGCGTGTCCGATCGATTTCCACCACATCCCGTCTGCTTGGTGCGCAGCCCCTCTGGTTCATCTGGGCCCTTTGGTGGGAGAGCTGGACGAGAAGATGGTACATCTCTTCCCCAATTCGCTTGTCATTGCGACACCGCAGGGATGGTTTCGCTCTTGGGACGAGAGGGGACACGTCACATTGGGTTGTTGGCCCCGAGCGGAGTTGCTATTACCTTACCTGACCGCCCTGATCCTAAGCGATGAAGACGTGCGGGGCGATCCGGGCTGTATCGACCGTTTCGCTTCGATGACGCGCACCCTGGTGGTCACCCATGGCGCTCGTGGCGCCACCGTATATCACGGCGGCGAAGTACGCCATCTGCCCACACGCCCGGCACATGAGATTGACCCCACCGGAGCTGGCGACGTGTTTGCCGCCGCTTTTCTGGTGCGCCTGCACGAGATCCTGTCGGAGCGCGGGGTGGAAGATCCCTGGGAAGCCGCCCGCTTCGCCAACGTGGTCGCCTCTTTTTCGGTCGAAGGGATGAGCTACTCAGCCATCCCGCAACGCGTTCAGGTCGAGACGTATCTTGCCAACAGTCCGACGCCAGTGCCCTGACGAGCGAAAAGACACCGGGTCATATCACATCATCCGCCCGGAGCTGCGCGATCTCCATCTCAGTGTAACCCAGCGCCTGTAAGATGGCGTCTGTATGCTCACCCAACAGAGGAGGTGGCAGACGGTAGGTGACCGGTGTGGCGCTGAAGTGCACCGGGTTGGCCAACGATTTCAACACTCCCAACTGGGGATGCTCCAATTCCACGATGAATCCACGTTCGACCAGCTGCGGGTGCGTCAGCGCTTCGGGCACCGAATTGATGGGCCCACAGGGGATTTGGGCCGCACGGAATGCCTCCAGCCATGTCTCAGCGTCCCGTTGGAGCAAGATCTCCTGCAAGAGAGGAATGAGCTCAGTGCGATGCTGCAAGCGCGCCGCGTTCGTCGCAAAGCGTTCATCCTGCATAATGGTGTCCTCGACGCCCAGCACCTGGCAAAAGCGCTCCCACAAGCGTTGGGTGCCCACCGCCACAGTGATGTACTTGTCACGCGTCTTAAAGAGCTGATACGGCACAATGCTGGGGTGGGCATTACCGACACGTTGCGGGAGCTCGCCCCCGTTCAATAGAGCACTGGCTGGCAGCGCCAGATAAGCGGTGTGGCTTTCCAGGAGGCTCAAATCCAGCACCTGCCCTCGACCAGTGCGCTCACGTGCTAAGAGCGCCGCCACAATTCCGAGCGCCGCGTAGATGCCGGTCGTCATGTCCGCCAGCGGGATGCCAAAGCGCATCGCCTCACCATCGGGCTCGCCGGTGATGCTCATCAGACCGCTTTCCGCCTGAGCAACCATATCATAACCAGGGCGCTCCGCCCACGGTCCGCTCAAGCCATAGCCGGTGATGGCCACATAGATCAGTTGTGCATTGCACGCAGTGACCATTTCTACATCGATCCCGGTTTCGCGTTGTGAGCTGAGGCGGGGCATATTGTGCACAAGTACATCCGCCTGCGCCATCAAACGTTGGAGAATCTCCCGCCCTCGGGATGTTTTGAGGTCGAGCGTCAAGCTACGTTTATTGCGGTTCACCGCCAGAAAATAGGTGCTTTGGCAGCCGACAAAGGGTGGTCCCCACCCGCGGGATTGATCACCACAGCGCGGTGGCTCAATTTTGATCACCTCGGCCCCCATGTCACCCAACAACATGGTGCAATACGGACCCGCTAACGCCTGAGTCAGGTCGAGGACACGGATATTATGTAATATGCCGTTGGACTTCGTGGCTTCCTGTTGATATGAGTTGCTCATCGCGTCCTATCAATCAAGGGTGTTCTAATCACTTTGTGCTTCGGATGCTATATCTGCTGCCCCATCCGATGCATCACAGTCGGAGAGTAAGTGTGCTGCATGCACCATGACCGGAGCACATTGGACCGGTGCGCTCTCTCGTTCCAAGAGATGCGCTGCCAGCGTCACGTCCTCTTTTATTCGAGCCACAAGTGCCTCTACGCTGTCAAACTGCTTCTCCGCGCGCAGGAATTCCACCAGCTCCAACCGCAACAGCCGGTCATACAGGCTGCCGGTGAAGCCCAACAAATAAGCTTCCACCACAAATCGTTGCTCGGAAAAGGTCGGGCGCACCCCAATGTTCGTCACCGCCGGCCAGCGCTGTCCTTCCACACAGGCAAAGCAGGCGTAGACCCCTTTGGGCGGCATCACCAGGCCGTGGGGCACTGCGATGTTAGCTGTGGGAAAGCCGAGCTCCTTGCCGCGCGCGGCACCACGGACCACAGGACCACTCAACGCATAGTAACGACCCAGCAACGCGTTTGCCTGGCGAATTTGCCCCGACTGCAGTAGCTGGCGGATGCGCGTGCTGCTGACAATCTCTCCATCACACATAATCGGTGCGACCACGCGCACGGAGAAACCCATTTCCTGTCCCAGCTGGCGCAGGCGCGCTACATCGCCTTCGCGATTGCGTCCCATAGCAGAGTTGAGGCCGATCCATAATTCGCGCATCCACAGGTGGGTGACCAGGCTGGCGACGAAATCGGCCGCAGATGCCTGCGCCAACTCGGGTGTGAAATGGAGCACGACGGTCACGTCAATGCCCAGCCGGGCAAGCAAAGCACACTTTTCTTCGTGCGTCGTCAAGTCGTAATTGGGCCGTTGAGGAAAAAGGACAACCTGAGGGCGTGGGCGAAAAGTGACCACTACACTCTGAAGATCGTGGTGGCGTGCCATCCGCTGCATTGTCCCCAGCAGGTGCTGATGCCCGAGATGTACTCCATCGAAGGAGCCCACGGTCACCAGGGAAGGGCGATCAATAGAGGCGGTTGAGAGCGCTTCAACGATTTGCATAGTGCTCCTTCACAAAAGGAAGACTTTATCCGGTTGCCACCAGCCAGGCTTGCCATCTGCCGGTCGCACGATGGCACACAAGCCGCCATCGGGTGCATAGACGCGTAACGGAGATATCGCAGGTGCCTCGGGAAGAGTCACACACTGGCCTTGCGCCAGACGCATGGCCATCTCCTCTGTGACCTCCAGGCGCGGCAGATCCTGCAACGCTGCGTCCAACGGGTGTAAATACTTCATCCAGTCACCCTGCATGACCGCGGTGCGCAGCTGCTCGAGGGTGATGGCTTCCTCGACGCGCCAGGCGCCGCTGGCGAGGCGTTGTAACGCGCACACGTGCGCCCCCACGCCCAGCAACGCACCGAGATCGTGGGCCAACGAGCGCACATAGGTTCCCGGAGAACACCCAACATCCAACGTGAGCAAGGGAGGCTGCCAAGCGATCACCTCGAGTGCTGTGATCTTGATCGGACGGGATCTCAGGGGAACTGCCATTCCGCATCGTGCCAGGCGGTAGAGACGCTCACCTCTCTGCCGCACAGCGGAAAACGGGGGAGGCAGCTGCTGCTCCATACGGCGCAGCTGCTCCAAGGCATGTTTGATCTCCTCGAGCGAGAGCGCGGGTAAGGGCATCTCGCGGACAATCGTGCCGTCCGCGTCGTATGTGTCGGTCTCGACGCCCAGGTGAAACGTAGCCCGGTAGTATTTCTCACCGCGCATCAGATACTCGGCAACCCGTGTCGCCTGTCCCACGCACACCAGCAACACACCGGTGGCGATCGGATCCAGCGTGCCGGCATGCCCAACGCGACGTACCCCGAGCAAACGGCGCACCTCAGCAACCACATCGTGCGAGGTGAGTCCGTGCGGCTTGTTCATGTTTAATATGCCATGCGCACGCTCTTCACCGCTCATGAAGCATCCGACGCCGAGGATGTCGTCTTAGCGATGGCATCGAGCAGCCGATCAATGCGCATGCCGCGCTCGATTGAGTCATCCAACCGGAACATCAGGTGTGGCACGATGCGCAACGACAAAGCGGCTGCGATCTCACGTCGCAGAAATCCTGTCGCACTTTTCAGCCCGGCAAGCGCTGCTTGGGTCTCTTCCTCTGTACCCAACACGCTCACGTAGACCCAGGCATTTTCCAGGTCTGGACTTACCTCAACGCCTGTGACCGTCACACCCTTCAGACGCGGATCGCGTGCCTTACGCAGGATCAGCGTGCCGATTTCCTCATGGAGCAGCTCGGCTACCTGGCGTTGTCTTCGCGTGGTCATCGCTATAATCTCCGAGGGCTAAGAAACGCGTTCCTTCTTATAACACTCGATGATATCACCCACCTGGTAGTCTTGGAAATTTTCTAGAGCAACGCCGCACTCATAACCGGCGTTCACCTCGGCCACATCCTCGGTGAAACGGCGCAACGAGGCGATAGTGCCGTCGTATACCTGCCCGCCATTGCGTAACAGCCGGGCGGGACTATTGCGCGTGATTTGACCATCCAACACATATGCCCCGGCCACGTTGCCACGACGCGAGAGCCTGAAGACGGCACGCACCTCTGCATGGCCTGTGACAACCTCCTGATAGGTCGGCTCCAGCTTTCCTTTCAGAGCTTTGTCCAAGTCTTCGATCAACCGATAGATCACATTGTAGAGCCGGATGTCAACCCCTTCTGCCTCAGCCAGCCGTTGTGCCGCCGGATCAACGCTCACATTAAACCCGATCACAATTGCCGAGGAGGCAATGGCCAGCATCACGTCGGATTCGGTGATGTTACCGGTGCCCTGGCGCAAGAAGCGCACCTTACACTCTTGGCTGCCCAGCTCGCACACCGACTTGACGATCGGCTCAAGGGAACCTTGCACATCCGCCTTGAGCACAATGTTGATCTCTTTAGTCTCTCCGCTTTGCATTCGCGTGAAGACTTCCTCAAGCGAGATCGTACGGCGCTGTTGCTTCTCTGCCACACGCTCAGCCGCCAGGCGTTCATTCACTATTTCACGCGCCACATGCTCGGAGGCCACCACCTCGAAACGCTCGCCGGCCAATGGCACCACAGGGAACCCCAAGATGGCAACCGGTGTGGAGGGGCTGGCCTGCTTGATGCGAGTGCCCCGGTCATCGAACATGGCGCGTACTTTGCCAAAGTGGGTGCCAATGACCACGACATCGCCGACGCGCAGGGTGCCGTTCTGGACCAGCAAGGTCACCTTGGCGCCTTGTCGCTCATCCATTGTGCTCTCGATCACGGTGCCTTGCGCAGGGCGGTCGGGGTTAGCGCGCAGATCCGCCACATCTGTGACCAGGAAGATGTTTTCCAGAAGTTCGTCGATGCCGATTTGCATCTTGGCCGACACAGGCACACAAATGACGTCGCCACCCCATTCCTCGACCAGCAACCCTGCATCAGCCAATTGTTGCTTAACCCGTTCGGGGTTGGCATTGCTCTTATCGATCTTGTTCAACGCCACCAGGATGGGCACCTGTGCGGCGCGGGCGTGCTCGATCGCTTCACGGGTTTGGGGCATAACCCCGTCGTCGGCAGCGACGACCAAGATAACCAAATCGGTGACCTGAGCACCGCGCGCGCGCATCGCGGTGAAAGCTTCATGTCCCGGGGTATCCAGGAAGGTGATCTTGCGTCCCCCCACCGTCACCTGGTAAGCGCCGATGTGTTGTGTAATTCCTCCCGCTTCCTCCGCGGTGACATTGGTAGCGCGGATGCGATCTAGCAGGGTCGTTTTGCCATGGTCCACGTGGCCGAGCACAGCCACGACAGGTGGCCTGGGCTTGAGTTTGCTGGGATCCTCTTCGGCAATGAAACGATCGCGTGTCGGCACGCTGCTTATCACGGTTGGCGTCGGCGTCGGCTCACTGGGTGTTTCGGGCAACACCTCAAAGCCCATATCACTGGCCACAATCGCCGCCGTGTCAAAGTCGATCTGCTGGTTGATGGTGGCCATAATGCCATTGCTCATCAGCTGCTTGATCACGTCAATGGGGCTCACATGCATCAAGTTAGCAAGCTCACGCACCGTCAAGCTAGAGGGCACGCGGACCGTGCGTGTTTCAACAGATGGCGCTTGTGGTGTTTGCGCCTGTGATGCTCGAGCTTGAGCCACTTTCGTTTGATCCCTACTCATATACCAACCTCCCTCGTTACTAGCGGCCACAGTGTACCGCCACACGCCCGTATGTCTGTTTTTAGGCTTGCACAGACACAGGCCAATCCCTATCTCGACCGGAGACACACAGCTACCGCATCGAGCAAGTCACTGCAGAGCTCGAACATAGAGAGCCGACAGAACGGATATTTGTCAATTAGATGTCGCGGGGGAGGAGAACAGGCAATTTTGCCGTGGGGGGGGGAAGTCCTTTTGCTTTAGATCTTCAGCCTTCCTCGGCTATCATCGCTGTCCTCCCGATCCCGCAAGGATCATCACGGTATGCACTTTTGTGTTGCTCTTCCGGTCTGTCACACCCTATCAACACCGTCGGCTCTGGGAAGCAGCTCGGTGGATCAACCTGTCGCGCTGCTCTCGGAACCCCTTACACTCCTTCGACCCCTAACGCCGTATAACGTATTTCGAGATTAGCCTCAGCCTCATCCGGCAGCTGCTGGGCATACGCATGCAACGCAGACCATATCTCCTCATCCGGCACGATGCGCAAAGCAGCCACCAAGCGGCTACGAGCAAACTGACGAGGCGAGTCGCCGATCGCACTTTGCCAGCAGCGTCGGTTGCGACAGAGATAAGCTCCTCGACCGTTCATCTTGCCGGTGCCATCCACGCAAACATGTCCTTCCGGTGTGCGCACAATACGGATGAGCTCGCGCTTTGCGCGCGCCACGCGGCAAGCGACACACGTGCGCACTGGTATATGTTTCATCTCACCCTGCTATCCTTATAGATAGTCCTCCCAATCACCGCGCTGACGTCCGGGCTTGCGTTGGCGGCGTGAGACATAGGCACCCAAATCTTCATCGTAGATGAGTGCGTGCCGTTTGCCACGTTGCTTCTTCTTCCGAGCACGTCCGGGCAATCCTTCTTCCTCTTCCTCATCCTCCCAAGTGTAAAGCTCCTCCGGTGTTTGCAGGCGGTTCAGCTCCTCTTCGAGCGAGATCTCCTGCGGCGCGGGCTCAGCCTGGGAAGAGTTTTCGGCAGCCTCCCCCATTACCACCGCCACCTCTTCTTCCCACAAGGGGAAGGGGATGGACTCAGGCGCTGGAGCTTCCGGCGCCTCAGCGCCTTCATCTACTACATCGACACTTGCCTCCACTTCCTGGGGCTGCTCTTCGCCGACTTCTGCGGATTTTGCTGCCAGGATCGCCTCAGCACGGGCAAGCAAGTCTTCCGCATGCTCTGTGCGAGGCGACACCTCAGACAGTTTCTCTTCCTCCAAGGCGCGGATAACCGCCTCGCGCAGTCGCAGTGCCGCGCGTTCTTTTTCAAGGGCCTTCTCCGCCTCGTACACGATGCGCACCACTTGGCTGAGTGCCTGCATTTCACCGTCGGAAAGCGCTGTGCCTTCTTTCTCTTGCAAAATTTCGCGTGCCATCGTGATCAGATTTTGTTCGCGGGCGACAGCGGCTTGTAGATCCTTATACTCCGCTATCTTGGCCAGCGCCTCAGAGGCCGCTTCGGAGATGCTCTTGATATCGATACGCCAGTTGGTCAGCTTGGCAGCGAGGCGCGCGTTCTGACCCTCCTTGCCGATGGCGAGCGACAGCTGACGGTCCGGCACGACCACGACGGCAGTCTTGTCGTTGGTATCGTCTTCCAATATGACGTTCAGCACCTTGGCCGGGCTCAAACTATTCGCAATGAGGATGGCCGGGTCAGGACTCCAAGCGACTACGTCGATTTTTTCTCCATTCAGCTCGTTGACAATGCTCTGGATGCGCACACCACGCATGCCAACACACGACCCCACCGGATCCACCCCCTCTTGGAGGGCAGCCACAGCCACTTTAGAGCGATAACCCGCCTCGCGTGCGATCGCCTTGATCTCCACAATCCCGTTATAGATTTCCGGCACCTCCAGCTCGAGCAGGCGGCGCAACATATTGCGATGGATGCGCGAGACGATGATCAAAGGCCCGCGCGGCGTCTTTTGCACCTCAGAGACGTACGCGCGCAAGCGCTGGCCGACGCTGTAACGCTCGGTGGGTATCTGCTCGCTGCGCGGCAGGATTGCTTCCACCTTGCCCAAGCTGAGCGTGACCTGCTGGGAATCGATGCTCTGCACGGTGCCGTTGACGATCTCGCCCTCACGGTCGGCATAGGCATGGTAGAGTGAGTCACGCTCCGCCTCGCGGATGCGCTGCAGAATCACCTGGCGCGCTGTCTGAGCGGCAATGCGCCCAAAGTCCCGCGGGGTGATGTCCACCGACACCACCTCGCCCACGTTGACATCCGGTTTGATACGGCGCGCATCTTCCAGGGCGATCTCGTGCGCTGCATCGGAGACGCGTTCGACCACCGTCTTTTCACAATAAATATGCGCTGTGCACGTCTCCAGATCCAGGCGTGCTGTGATGCCCGGCACCGGACCAAACCGGCGTCGATACGCCGAAACCAATGCCGCATGGATGGCCTCCAGCACCACTTCCTTGGGGAGCTGGCGCTCGTGGCACACCTGATTGATGGCCGCGATGAACTCTTTGTTCACAACTCTCCTTTGACCTCCTGCCTCTGCCACTCGTTGCGAAGGTCGCGCCTTCCGAATTATGTCTTCTTTACAAAGAAAAGTGGGAAGAATGCCCACTTTTCTGCGGTGACACTAGGTTAAATCTTTTTCCATTATACTACCCCAAAATGACGATGGCAAATTTCAGTGTTGTTGATTCCCCATCGGGCTATTGGCGGAATGGGAAAATGGCAGCATAATAAAAATAAAAGAGGAAGATGGAAACCTGGACATCTGCAACTTATTGTCGTTTTCGGGATGAGGTGCGCGATTCTCGCTTCCCTTCATGCCCTGACTGCGACCTGCGCGATAGGTGTAGCCTGCGCGAGCGCAATCAGGCTTGTTGGGGATGGGACCCCCCTCCTGTGCCGATTGTCTGTGGGCACAAGATATTATCCGCTGTCCATTTTTGTCCGCGGATTGCTATCCGGCTAAAATCCCATCGCACTATTACCCCAAAGAGGAGACATGACAATGAAGCACGCTCCTAACTTTCTCGCTTTGGACCTGGGCGCCGAGAGTGGACGCGCCATCCTCGGCCAGATCGAGGGCGGACGACTCACCCTGACGGAAGTGCATCGCTTCCTGAACGTACCGGTGCGCCTACCCGACGGTCTGCATTGGGATACCCCGCGCCTGTGGACAGACATCAAGGAGGGCATCTGTCTGGCAGGCAGACAGGTGGAGGGGAAGCTGGCCAGCGTTGGTGTGGATACATGGGGGGTGGACTTTGGCTTGCTGGATCGGGACGGTGCGTTGATCGGCATCCCTTATCATTACCGCGACAGCCGCACCGATGGGATGTTCGAGGAAGCGTTTCGCCGGGTGCCCAAAGAGGAGATCTTTGCCCAGACGGGCATCCAGTTTCTCATTCTCAACAGCTTGTTCCAGCTGCTTGCCATGGTGGTGCGAAAGTCTCCTGCTCTGGACATCGCACATACCTTCCTGATGACACCCGACCTGTTCAATTATTGGCTCTGCGGGAGCAAGGTGTCTGAATTCAGCATTGCGACCACCTCTCAGTGCTATGACACGGGCAAGGGAGAATGGGCCTGGCAGCTGCTGGAACGGCTGGGCATTCCCACTCACATTTTCCCTGAGGTGGTGCCGTCCGGCACCGTGTTGGGCAAGGTGGCACCTTGGGTGGCCGAGGAGGTCGGGATGTCCGAGTTGATGGTCGTGGCGCCCGCCTGTCATGATACCGGTTCAGCCGTGGCCGGCGTTCCGGCGACCAATCGCAATTTCGGATGGATCAGTTCGGGCACCTGGTCCATCGTGGGCGCCGAGCTGGCGAGTCCCATCATCAATCAAAAAGCGCTCGAATACAATTTGACCAATGAAGGCGGTTACGGGCACAGCACGCGTTTCTGCCGCAACGTGATGGGCCTTTGGCTCGTCCAGCAGTGCCGTCGTACCTGGATGCAGCAAGGCGAAGAGCACTCCTATCAAGAGCTCACCGAGATGGCTGCACAGGCGCAACCACTCCAGAGCATTGTGGACCCCGACCGCGCCGAGTTCCTGAGGCCGGGTGATATGCCCACGCGCATCCGCGAGTTTTGCCGCCGTACCAAGCAACCTGTTCCCCAGAGCAAGGGGGAAGTCATCCGATGTGTGCTGGAAGGCATCGCTCTGCGCTATCGCTGGATCATCGAGCGGCTGGAAGAGGTGTTGGGGCATCAGCTGGACCCCATCCATATCGTGGGAGGTGGCACCAAGAACCAACTGCTGAGCCAATTGGCCGCCAACGCGCTGAACCGCCAGGTCATCACCGGACCGGTTGAGGCAACCGCCGCAGGAAACGTGATCGTCCAAGCGATCGCGATGGGAGACTTGGCTTCATTGGAGGAAGGGCGTGAGCTGGTGCGGAAGTCCTTCCCGCTACAGGTTTTTGAGCCGCGTGACCGATCCGGTTGGGATGACGCATACGGCCGTTTCCTGGAAATCATCACTCCGGAGGCATAATGCCCAAGCATCTGACATTGGAGCTGGGGATCAAGACCGATCCGGTTGAGTATCGTTTCTCTTATGAATGGTTGTTCCGATTGATGGCCGAGGAGGGTGTGTACCACGCCCAACTCGGCTCTTTCTTCGAGATGACTTTATTGCCGGACGAATTTTTCGTCTACCTCAGAAAACAGGCGCAACGATACGGCGTACGCATATCCAGCGTTTTCACGACTCACCGTGAACTGGGCGGATGCTTCCGCTCGGAGCCCGGCTGGGAGGAAGTGACGCGGCGCACCTTTCGCAGGTTCCTTGAGATAGGAGCATTGCTCGACGCCGATATGGTGGGCGGCAATGCGGGTGCTGTGCTGCGCGACCAGATGCATCAAAAAGACGAGGGTGTGGAACGCTATTGGCATTTCATCAAAGAGATGCTTTCCTATGCCCATCATTGTGGGGTGCCATGTGTGATCGTCGAGCCGATGTCTTGCCTGGCCGAGCCACCCACCTTGCCCGAGGAGATGCGGGCGTGGGGTGAGGAATTGGCGGCCTATCACTCCGCCCATCCGGAACGCACGGCGGCATTCGGCTATTGCGTGGACATAGCGCATGGATATGTAGACCAAGACGGATACGCGGTGTGGGATCATATGCAGCTATTGCGTGCCGCTCTACCTTATACCCGCGCACTCCACCTGAAGAACACCGATCAGCGCTATGAGGCGACGTTCGGATTCACTGAAGAGGAGCGCGAGCGGGGCATCATCCAAGTCGGCGCGGTGCGCGAGCTGGTGCTGACCCACGCGGACCAGATCCCGGCAGACACGCTGGTGGGATATCTGGAAATCGGCGGCCCTAAGCTGGGGCGTGATTACTCGGATTACAAGCTGGAGGGGCAACTGCGCGATTCGCTCCGCTACCTCAAGGAGGTGTGGAATACCAAGGCGTAGAGCGCTCAACGCGATTCAACCGCGTTGCGAATGTGGTTTAACCTCTTCACCCGCGCATTTCCGTCCAAGTCGATCGCTATGACATCGATGCGCCAATTCGCATCGTCCAGCCCGGCAGCCTGGAGGTAAGATTGGGCGACCTCTAGCATTTTCGCCTGTTTACGTGGTGTAATGCTGGCCTCGGGTGTTCCGTACTGTCCTGGGCGCCACGCGCGCACTTCCACGAATACCAGACAGTCCCCCTCGCGCGCCACGATGTCCACCTCTCCGAGTGGGCAGCGCCAGTTGTGTTCCATAATGACATACCCCTGACGCTCTAAGTAGATCGCCGCGATCTGTTCCCCTTGCCTGCCCAGCCTCTGTCTGGCGTGCTTCATCATCCGCGCCGTGACTATATATCATAGACCATATATCATATATCTGCGCCACAACCGTCAGAGAGCAGCGTGTCTCCCTCGCTATGGCCCTCTCCACTGGCGCGGTGGAAGAAGGAAACCACCGGCTCATACGGTTGGACGCATCCACGGGCCGCCATTTCAGAAAACTACCCCATTCTAGCGCACTATAGAGCCCCAGTCAATGGATGGGTTTGTGAGGGAGTTGAAAAACGTCTCAGTCTATTTCTACCCACAATCCGGTAGAGGCACGGCTGCCCGTGCCCCTACAGCTACAGCCCCCCGCTGCGGCGAGGGGGTGACGGTGAGCCCTCACCCCCGGCCCCTCTCCCGGTGCTGCGGGCGAGGGATGTTCCCTGGCGGTCGCGGCGCGGATGGTCTGAACCGAGCCGCGCGCGTAAGCAAGCGGCCGTGACAACCGCTCCCTCACGGTCGCGGCGCGGACAAAACCAAACCGAGCCGCGCGCGTAAGCAAGCGGCCGTGACAACCGCTCCCTCACAGTCGCGGCGCGGATGGTCTGAACCGAGCCGCGCACGTAAGCAAGCGGCCGTGACAACCGCTCCCTCACGGTCGCGGCTCGGATAAAACCAAACCGAGCCGCGCGCGTAAGCAAGCGGCCGTGACAACCGCTCCCTCACAGTCGCGGCGCGGATAAAACCAAACCGAGCCGCGCACGTAAGCAAGCGGCCGTGACAACCGCTCCCTGACGGTCGCGGCTCGGATAAATGGTCGCGGCGCGGACAAAACCAAACCGAGCCGCGCACGTAAGCAAGCGGCCGTGACAACCACTCCCTGACGGTCGCGGCTCGGATAAATGGT
>JASFBB010000012.1:0-2088 GCA_036172345.1 Anaerolineae bacterium | reverse complement strand
CGCCCGTGGGCGGTTATCCGGCAGCGGCAGGGCAACACTCCAACAGCTTCGAGTCGATGTTCGCCCACATCCCTGGCCTGAAAGTGGTGCTGCCGTCGACACCCTACGATGCCAAGGGATTGCTCAAGAGCGCCGTCCGCGATAACAACACCGTGCTTTTCTTCGAGCACAAGAAGCTTTACGAGATCAAGGGGCCGGTGCCGGAGGAAGAATACACCATCCCCCTGGGCAAGGCGGACATCAAGCGATCGGGCAGCGATGTGACCGTCGTCGCGTACGCCTTCATGGTGCGCAAGGCACTCGCTGCGGCGGAACAGCTCGCTCAGGAGGGCATCAGCGTCGAGGTGCTCGACCTGCGCACGGTCAGCCCGCTGGACGAGGAGGCGATCTTGAACTCGGTCAAGAAGACGCAGCGCCTGGTGATTGTCCAGGAGACGTGGCGCCGCTGCAGCGTGGGCGCCGAGGTGGCCGCCATCGTGGCCGAACAGGCGCTGGATTATCTGGATGCGCCCATCATCCGCGTGACCGCCAAGGATGTGCCCATCCCGTTCAGTCCAGTGCTGGAGAACTATGTGCTCCCGCAAGAGGCGGACATCGTGGCTGCCGTCCGGCGCGCCGTGCACGCCTGAAAGAGAATACGACCCTTGGAGCTGTTGTGCAGTAAAGTCGCTCTGATAACCGGCGCCGCGCGCGGCATCGGGCGCGCCATCGCCGAGACCTTCGCAGCGCATGGCGCCCACGTCGCAGTGACCGATATCCTCGAAGACGAGGCACGTGCCGTGGCCGCTGCCATCACCGCTGCCGGCCATCCCCGCGCCATCGCCAGGCGGCTGGATGTGAGCGACCCCCAAGCGGTCCAGGAGGCTGTGGCAGCCGCCGTGAGGGAGTTCGGCCAGCTGGACATTCTGGTTAACAACGCAGGGGTCCTGCGCCCGCATCTCATCGTCGATATGCCGCTCGAGGATTGGGAGCTCACCTTCCGGGTGAACGTACGCGGCATGTTCCTGTGCAGCCAGGCGGCCGCGCGCCAGATGATCCGCCAAGGTGGTGGGGGCTGCATCATCAGCATCACATCCGCTTGTGCCAAGAAAGCGGATCGCGAACTGGGTGCGTATGCTGCTTCGAAGGCGGCTATGCTGGCGTTGACGCGTGTGCTGGCGCTGGAGCTGGGAGAGTACGGCATCCGCGTCAACGCTATCCTGCCCGGCGCCACCGACACTCAAATGCTGCGCGATGTCACCGACGCCATCCCCGGCATGCTGGACGCGTTGCGCGCCAAGTCTGTGCTTAGTCGCATCGCCACACCGCAAGATCAGGCCAACGCCGCCCTGTTTCTGGCCTCTGACCTGGCCGCGCACATCACCGGGGAAGGACTGGTCGTGTCGGGCGGCGAGTTTATGGACACGTGACGCTTTCTCTGTAGAGAGAAAAAAACTTCCGTGTGCTCTGTGCTCTCTGATGAAACGAGCCGCGCGCGTCAGCAAGCGGCCCATTTCACCCCAGAGGGAGGACGCAGAGAGCGCAGAGAACCGTGAGAAAGCTGCGGTGAATCAGATCCGCAATTCGCCATCCGAAATCCGCAAATCCCGGATTTCCTAATCCTAAGCGTTCACCCTGCGATCGGCGCCCAGCAGACTCGCATGGAGCATCTGATTGAAGCGCGCCTGGCGCAGTTGCTGACCCCACAAAACGGGCCACATCCCCTTCCAGCGCTCCTGCAGGAAGTCGGCCAGCTGCCCGTTGGTCTCGCGTACCGGCGGGCGCCGCCGCGTATGGAACAGTCCCGCTGCGCGATAGGTGCACATGCCACCTTGACACGAGCCCATGCCCAGGCGATGTAGCTGCCGCAGTCGGTGGAGCGTCACGCCAAGCTCCTGGCTCAGGCATTCCAGCACGTCCGCCGATGTCACCAGTTCACACTCACACACCAGATCGCCCATCGCGGCCGCCTGTTCGACGCGCTGGCGCCGCATCGCGCGCATTACGACACGATCGTGATCGACACCGGCTCCGGCATCGAGGCGGCGGCGCTGGCCCTGGTCGCCGCCGCCGACACGCCCGTCATCGTCGTCGCGCCGGAGCCGACCA
>JASFBB010000011.1:0-2295 GCA_036172345.1 Anaerolineae bacterium | reverse complement strand
GTTCACCAATCTGTTCATGCACAACGAGTCCTTCATGTACCTCACCTTGCCACCTACCACTGCCGCGTCGATGGAGCCTTATCGGCCTTTGGTGTGGCCACGATCCATATCGTACAAATTTCCCAAACATCCAATCGCGTATCGGGATTTTGTAAGCCGCCATTAACAAAGATGGATCACTTCGCAGCAAGTTTTGGATTTCATGTCGAAGCTCGGAAGATACCACTTCATCCGCGTCTAAGTGGAGGACATAGTCACATCGGGCCAACGAATGAGCAAAGTTTCTCTGACCGGAATAGCCTCCCCACGGGTGAAACACAACTCTGTCGGTGTACTTTCTCGCAATCATAACCGTATCATCTGTACTGCCACTGTCCACCACAATAATCTCATCCGCCCACTTCACACTTTCAAGGCAAGCCGCAATATTGGCGGCTTCGTTGAAGGCTAACACGATAACACTCAGGGTTGCCACTTGCTAACCTCCAAATCATGAGGTTCCCACAACCATCCTGTGCCATACATACCGAATGCGGTCGACTGTCTCTGCCGGGCGCAAAAGGTACAGCAGTGCGAAAAAGATGCCCAGGCACAATGTGCCAATAGCCACCAGATGTAGCAAAGGGAAACGATCAAGACCCAGCCGCTCTGTCGCCCCAATGAGCACACCGGCTGTTAAAGCACCGGCCAGGCATGGCGCCATAAACACTTCGCGCGGCGACAACGGCAGTTGCGAGAAGATATACCGCCCACTGAGCAGCAAAGCAGTCACCATAGTCGCTGCCACACCGATTAATGTGCCAGTCACTCCCAGCCAGACCGTCAGGGGGGTGCCCACGATAACCAGGACCGCCGCCTGAATTGCGGTGAGCGTGATAACAACCCGCGAATGACCCAGCGCCACAGACAGCCAGAAGCTAAGATTCACGATGGGCCAGACGAATGCATAAAGAGCCAGGAACTGCAGGAAGGGCACACTGGGAAGCCAGGCCGGCCCATACAGAATCAGGACGATATTTCGCCCACCGAAGAACAGAATCAGCACGATCGGGATGCCCAGTGCCAGTAGCAGCCAGAGAGACAGCCGAACGGCGTGAGTGAGGCGGGGTCGATCCTCCTTTACTCTGGCGAAAGTAACAAATGCCACCCGACCGACAACCATAGTTAACAAGAGGTGAGGCCACGTTGCGATCCGGTAGGCGCGATCGTAATACCCAAGCACGGAGTAGCTCACGAACGTGCCGATCAGAAAGTTGTCGAACTGAGTGACCACAGCAGAGAGCGTCGTCAATGACAGTCCAATAGGAATGCCCCGGCGCAGCAGACGACGTGTCAGATCACCACTGACCTGCCATCGCCAGGCGAACAGCTGGGGGCATTTGCGCCAGCACGCCCACAATATCCCTATCCCCGAGACAACCATGCTCAGGCCGTTGACCGCAAGGAGGGCGCGAATGCCCATCCCCATCAGGGCCATTGCAATAGCGGTCGGATATGCCACAATGGACGCCAACAGGCTGACGAGCACCAGGCGGCTCAGGTGGAAGTCCTTTTCTAACACCATAGAGAGTGGGGCAAAAGTCGCTGCCAAGCATTCGAACGTAACCAACACCACCAGCGCGATCGACACTTCTCGAGCATAGCCGATGGGCCACAATACTAGCGCGACCAGAAGACTCAAAATCATCGAGAGGATTGCTACGAGGACGTCCACTGTGAGATAGGTGCCCAGTAATGTGCCATCGGTCCTGGCCTCGCGTATCGCAGCGTATTGCAGGCCCATTTTGGGGCGTAAGTTGATCAGGCTGCTCCAAAACGTGCCCAGCGCGAAATAACCAAACACCTCCGGGCTGAGGAGACGGGTCATAATCAGCACAGCAGCAAAGCCAATGATCTGGTTCGCGTAGGTGCCCAGCGCAACCCAAAGCGTGCTGCGCACGGCCATATGCGCCAGATAGGCACCAGTCCATGCCATTCCCGCTGTTGCTGTCTCCTCTTCATGGCTGATGGAGGCAGGGCTGGGGACCTCAGGCGCTCTGTTGTTCATCCCATATTCCCCCATGCTCTGACGTGCCCACCGAGACACAGCGGCACATTTACCGCACCTCCTCAATCACCGCGACGATACGATCTATCATCGCGTCAAGGGCAGCGTCCTGGCGCACACTCAGCAACCCTCCAGCGCGCAGGGAGGCCCGCGCGAGGGGGTCGTCTAGCAGGGCACGGATCGCGTCACGCAACGCCGCCCGATCCCCCGGCGGCACCAGCCGCCCATTAACCCCGTCCTCGATCCAG
>JASFBB010000010.1:0-19027 GCA_036172345.1 Anaerolineae bacterium | reverse complement strand
TCACCACACCGTGGGCACTCGAAAATTGATTCTATGTCCACCATTAGGACAAGTCAAAAATGAGAAAGGATAGAGAGTATCGACTAGCGAATTTGATACATCAATTCAACGGGAGTATACTGGAAATATACGCATCATCGGGCCTGGACCAGGAGAAAGCCATTGACAGCAGCAGCCAGCATTGTGTTCACTGCCGCCACACTGTTGCTGGCGGTGTATGCACTCAGCGCACTCGCCTTGACGATCCTTTACCTGTGGCACCGCCCCAAGCCGCACGAATGTGCCGAACTAACCCATTACCCTCGCGTTACCGTGCAACTCCCAATTTATAACGAGGCAATGGTGGTGGAGCGTCTTATTTATGCAGTCACCCAACTCGACTGGCCGCGTGAGCAATTGGAGATCCAGGTATTGGATGATTCCACGGATGACACAGCGCTCATCATACAAGACTGGGTGGAATGCTATCGTGCCGAGGGATTTAATATCCAGTTGTTGCGCCGTGAGGAACGCAACGGCTTCAAAGCGGGTGCTTTGCAGATGGGTCTGCAGCGTGCCACAGGTGAGCTGATTGCTATCTTCGATGCCGATTTTGTGCCCGGACGTGACTGGTTGCAAAAGACGGTGCCTTACTTTCTCAACTGCTCGCGATTAGGCATGCTCCAGACACGCTGGTCGCACCTCAACCGTGAATATTCCTTGCTTACACGTGCTCAGGCAATCGCGCTCGATGGCCATTTCGTGGTCGAACAAACAGCTCGACAGTATTCCGGCCTCTTGTTCAGCTTTAATGGCACCGCCGGCATTTGGCGACGTGAGTGCATTGAGCAATCCGGTGGTTGGCAGAGTGACACGCTATGTGAGGATATGGATCTCAGCTTCCGCGCCCAACTGGCAGGTTGGAAATTCCTCTACTTGCCGGAAGTTACCACTCCGTCTGAGATCCCGCCGCAGCTAGCCGCTCTCAAGCGACAGCAATTCCGCTGGGCAAAGGGAACCATCCAGTGCCTGCTCAAGCTGGGGAAACGGGTGGCCACCTCCAAGAAGCCCTGGTATGTGCGTGCTATGGCACTGCTTCACCTGAGCGCTTACCTGGTGCATCCACTTTTACTGCTTTCCCTACTTGCTACTCTGCCTATGCTGTTGTCTCCTCCCCCTTTGTTGGTTTCTCCAGGGATTGTTGGCATGCTCACGACATCCCCTCTCCTGATGTATGCAGTGGGACAGATCGCGCTCCACCGTGGGCAGTGGTGGAAACATTATGCTAGTTCACCCCTGCTAGTGTTGTTAGGAATTGGGATCGCTCTGAACAATACGCGTGGTGTACTCGAAGCATTGTTCGGCACCAACAACGTCTTTCTCCGCACACCCAAATTCGGTCTGGAAGGGCACAAAGGGAAGTGGCAGAACAATCCGTATGTGCTAGAGGTGGACATTGTCACGTTAGGAGAGATCGCATTGGCCCTCTACGCCTTAGCCAGCATAGTGGTAGCATGGCGCAATGGCTATACTCATATAATACCTTCCTTACTTCTCTACGCCACTGGATTTGCCTATGTAGGCGGGATGGGATTGTGGGAAGCAAGCTTAAAGGCAAGGCAAAGGGTGCAGACTCATATGAGTGTGCTGCCTGTGCAGCGCCTCACACCCACCGTTCCCTCTGAATTTTCCCCCACTTATCCGATTGCATCTGCGTCGGAATATCCGCAATCCGTCTCTCAAATCGCCCGCGCAGAACCCAACTTGTAGAAACACAACCAGGTACTCCCATAACGACGCACATCGTACATGCTCAAGCGGGACAAGTCCATCACCTGATACTCACGCGGGTGTATCTGAGCGATCACCAAGCTGATGTCAACAGAGGAAGACACAAGCCACTCAGGTCTCTCATCCAGTATCTTTATGACGCGCGTCCACCATCCGCGATACTGAGGAGGCGCCACATAGATCAGGTGAAAAGGTCGCTCGACCGGACCCGCCAGATAGCGGAATACGTCTGCCTGAACGAGTGTAGCCCGTCCACCCAAACGGGTGTGCTCGAGATTACGACGGATCGTCCGCAATGCCAATGACGATTTATCTACGAAGACTGCATAGGCTGCTCCACGACTCAACGCTTCAATCCCCACTGCACCGGTGCCGGCAAACAGATCTAGCACCCGTACGCCAACAATCGAGTCACCCAAGATGTCGAAGAGGGACTCCTTGACGCGGTCCGTGATCGGACGCGTTCCCCCTCCCGGAACAGTATACAGCCGATGCCCTTTAGCGCTGCCGGCGATCACCCGCACCGAACTACTCACCCCACTTTTGACAATAGTATCGCGCCAGTTGTGTTGCCAGGCAAGCTGATAAACCGACAACGCGCAGCGAACTTGCTCTAGTCTCCTTGGACAGTATAATGCCTGGACGTCAACAACACACTACGGTGGACAAACGAGTCGCGATTGTGCGTCACACGCACCCGTTGCAGTTGTCAAGGTGGATGAGATCAGCTTTACAAGCGGCTGGTGTCATGCTGATCACCATCGTGCTGTTGGAGCTCAGCGCACGGCTGGTGTGGTGGCAGCGCGAGTGCCTGCTTTTGCAGGATCGGGCACTTTGTCTGTTGCCGCTCCCCATTCTGAGCGCAGAGCAGCTTCATGTTTTGGATGTCTTTGAACGGCGTGAACGCGAAGGAAAAAACTTCAATCAATTCGACGCCATATTGGGATGGAGCATACGGCCCAACAGCTACACCATTGAAGATGGCACACCCTACGAATCGAACGAGATCGGGGTGCGCGCCCAACGTTCCTACGCGCCAACACCACCCCCAGGTGTGACACGGATTGCCATTTTTGGACCATCATTTGCCCATGCTGATGATGTGGCTTTACCCGATTCCTGGCCTTATCTATTAGAAAACAGTCAACCTGACCTAGAAGTGATGAATTGGGGAGTGGGAGGCTATGGCACCGATCAAGCATTCTTGCGTTACACGACGCAGGGAGCTGCCTATAAGCCTCACATCGTGATAATCGTATACGAAGAGGATAACTTGCGCCGCAACGTCAACCGCTATCGTCCTTTTGTCCACCCGCAAACCAGGCAGCCGCTCACGAAACCGGTTTTCATCCTGGATGGAGATGGGTTGTCGCTCCTAGAAAACCCATTTCGTTCACTAGCTATGCTGCGGCATATCGCTTTAGAGAATCCAACTCATTTTCTGGATCAGGTATGCCCTCACGACTTCTTTTGCGTGCGGGAGCGCTATGAACCGCTTCCACTAGATGGGCTGTTCAGCTACCGCGTGGTGCGCACACTAGCTTTTGAGATACGCCGTCAAGGCAAGCTACCCTATATGACCAGCTGGCAAGACTCCTATGCCGACCCATTCCAAGTGGAAGTCACGTTGCGCTTGCTCACTCTATTCGCGCGGACTGCGCGACAGAATGGGAGCATACCCCTTGTGCTGGTATGCGCCTACCGCCCCACTCTCGAGGAGTATGCTGCAGGCAACCCACCAATGTATCAGGGACTCATAGAGCAGCTACGCCAGAGAGATATCCCGGTGCTGGACCTTGCATCCGAGTTTGTCGCGGCCAACCAAGGGAGCCTGGACTTCACCAGGTATTTTGCTCCCGGCGGACATTACAACGAGGCGGGCAATCGGGTCGTCAGCCAGGCAGTGCTTAATTACCTCTGCCAAGAGAGAATGCTTATCAAATGTTCTCCACAATTGTAAACCCTCGCATTGCCGTGGACATTTTCCTGTCTCGCTTCTCCAAGGCATCGTGATATGTTGCCACACAGCCACATTGCATTGACCCTCTTCGCTTTTGATCTGGCACGCCGTCGCTTTCCAAAGCTCAATCGGCTGGACATGCGCCTGGTGGCACTAGCCACCAGCATCCCCGATCTCGTTGACAAGCCGCTGGCGGCGTTATATTTCTACCGACGTTTCAAGGCGGCAATGCTGTTTGCGCACACACTGTTGGCCCAGCTTCTTGTGCTCTATTTCACCTTCACTAAGATGCCACAGCGCTGGCCTTACGCGCTAGCTTTTCTCCTGCATGGAGTGCAAGATCGCCTATGGCTGTTCCATAATACCTTCTGGTGGCCTCTGCGCGGATGGCACTTCCACGTGTGGCGCAAGCAGGGCAGTGAGCAGAAAGACATCCAACGCGCATATTGGCACGCATTTACGCGGCGTCCGGAACTGTGGGTGTGGGAGGTTTTGGGATTTCTGGCACTGGTCGCCTTTGTCCTGCTCAATCGGCTCTATCAGCCAGCACGATTGTGGCAACTGGTGCGCGATGGTCACCTACCTGACTAGAAAATTCGTCAGGAAATGTCCTCTAGTGCTATAATAGAAGTTCGTACGAGAGATGCGAGACAGGTAAGATATGCATTACAACATCACCATTTACATCGGAGACGATGCGCTAACACACCTGGCCGACTACTGTGCTGCTCAGAGTATGCACTCTCTAATGTTGGTGGCCGACCAGAACACGTATGCCGCATTGGGACAAGCCGTCGAGCGAAAGTTGCAAACCCACGGATACGATGTACAGACGATCCTGCTTCGTGGAGGTGAGATCGTCGCCGACGAACGTGCTATTGTGCAACTGTTAGAGCATATGGACGCAAGCGAGCGTGTCTTTTTAGCTGTTGGCGCAGGTACGATCACCGACCTGGTGCGCTTTGTCAGCCATCGTGCACGGCTACCTTTTATCTCGCTGCCAACAGCGCCCTCAGTGGACGGTTACACCTCTATCGGAGCTCCCCTGGTGCTGGAACGCGTCAAGCGCACATTGATTGCGCAACCTCCACGCGCTGTTTTTGCTGATTTGCCGACCTTGTGTGCTGCTCCTCATCGCCTGATCGCGGCCGGTTTTGGCGACATTTTGGGCAAATTCACTTCACTGGCTGACTGGCGATTGGGCCACTTGATCTGCGACGAAGAGTATGACACAACACTAGCACAGCGCGCGCGGCGTGCTCTAGAATCGTGCATCAATGACGCTGCTGCAATCGGACGGGCAGAGCCGGCAGCCGTGCGGCGCCTGATGGAAGCCCTTATTGAATCAGGTCTGTGCATGTTGGAATTCGGCAAAACAACCTTGGCCTCCGGCGCGGAGCACCACGCCTCCCACTTCTGGGAAATGAAACTGTTGTGGGAAAATCGACCCTCACAGCTACACGGTGCAAAAGTGGGCGTGGCAACTATATTGGTGGCATCGCTCTACGACCAGATCAAGCAGCTCTCGCGTACGCAAGCAGCAGACCGTATGGCACACGTGTCGATGCCAGAACGCACTGTCGAGACACAAATCATCCGTCAGGTCTACGGTCCCATCGCCGACACTATCATCGCAGAACAGGGCTCATTCCTTAATATGGACGCAACGGCTTACACCCACCTTCAGCAGCGTGTACTGGACAACTGGGATGCCATTCAGGAAATCGCAGCAATGGTGCCCTCGGCAGAGCAGATTGAGGGCATGTTAGCGGCAGCGGGTGCTCCAACTCGACCGAGTATGCTGGGATTGAACGATCAAGAGGTTGAGCTGGCAGTATGCTGTTCCCACTATTTGCGCAACCGGTTCACTGTAGCTAGATTGGCACGTATGCTGGGCCTTTTGTAACAAGAACCCAAGCGCCATGGAAGTCACATCGCACAGCAAGTATCGACGTTGTGTCGCTTTTTTTATCACCCCCCATGGTTACGGTCATGCTGCGCGCGCCGCAGCAGTGATGAAAGCTTGGCTTAAGCGCTCCCCGGACGTACATTTTGAGATCTTCACCCGAGTGCCTGCCTGGTTCTTTGAGGACACACTGGGCAGCCCGTTTGTATTACACAATGTGTTGACTGACATTGGGATGACTCAGCGGACAGCGCTAGACGAAGATTTGGAAGAGACGCTGCATCACCTAAATCGTTTTTTCCCTCTCGACACCGTGATTGTCCAACATCTTGCCAAACGCCTAAAGGATAGCGAGTGTCGATTAGTAGTATGCGATATTGCCCCCTTAGGCATTGCAGTAGCACACGCAGCCGGCATCCCCAGTGTGTTGATTGAGAATTTCACATGGGATTACATCTATGAAGGCTATTTGGAGAGGGATAAGCGCTTTCGCGATCCCATAGAGCGCATGCGCGAGCTGTACGCCTCGGTGGACTATCGCGTTCAGACGGAGCCAGTATGTCAGCGTGTCCCATCTCAGCTGACCACGGCACCGGTGAGCCGGATGCCACGCACCCCTCCATCACATGTGCGCCAACAATTGGAAATACCAAATGGCGCACGTGTAGTGCTGATCACGATGGGTGGATATTCCTGGGAATACCGTTTTTTGGAAACGTTAAGTGAATATCCTGGGGTTTTCTTTGTGATACCGGGGGCCCTAGAGGCGTGGGAGAAGATGGGTACAACACGGACTATGCCAGGTAACCTAGTAGCTCTGCCGCATCGTTCGCGTTTCTTCCACCCTGATCTGGTGAATGCCAGCGACGCTGTCATTGGAAAGGTGGGCTATAGTACAGTTGCAGAAGTGTACTGGGCAGGTGTTCCATTTGGATATGTGCCGCGCACCAACTTCCGCGAGTCGCAAGCGCTGGTACAGTTCATAATGCAAGGAATGCTCGGTGTACTTCTGGACGGAGAGAGCTTCGATCGTGGAGATTGGCTGGCTCATTTGCCTGAAATACTTACATTGCCACGCGTCTCGCGTCAAGGACAGAATGGAGCGGAACAGGCGGCACAATTTCTCGATCAGCTGGCAGAATGGTGAGACAACGGACCTTATCGAACTGGCCACTATGCGACTGCTGAGACCCCCAATGCGGCAAACGTATGTTATTCGTAGGGTAAGCGTATGGAAGAGGACAATAGAGTGTGCTAAGATATCATTGTAACTAGTGGTAGACCTACATTATCCTCATCCTCCTGAGGGTACAAGGTAGCTGATAAGGATCGCAACACAAACGCATTAGTGAAGGCAATCTCCTCTTCTCCTCCTCATTATTAAAAAGAGATCGGCTGACGGCAGCAGCCGATCTCTCCTTTTCTTCTCAGACCAGATTGGCAGTGCAGGGTACGCAGAGTATAATCACATACTTAGAATCCCTCGATGTCACTGCGTAAGAACGCCCGGAGCCAGTGATGAAGCTACATGAATATCAGTCAAAGAGGATTTTCGCTCGTTATGGGTTGCCGGTGCCTCAAGGTAATGTAGCCACCACTCCCTCGGAAGCACGCCAGATTGCCCATTTGCTGGGTGGGGCGGTGGTTGTGAAGGCACAGGTGTTAGTGGGTGGACGCGGCAAGGCGGGTGGTATCCTGCTCGCTCGAGATGCCGCAGAGGCCGAGGAAGCAGCACGTCAGATCATTGGCATGTCCATCAAAGGTTTGACGGTGCATAAAGTATTGATCGAATGCGCTGTCGAAATCGCCCAGGAAATATATATGGGTATTGCGATTGACCGCACTTACCGTAAGCCAGTCATAATCGCGTCGGCACAGGGAGGAGTCGAGATTGAAGAGCTCGCCAGAGACAGGCCAGACATGATCTTCCGGCTGCTGATTGATCCCCTGCGCGGTTTGATGGATTATCAAGCACGCAATTTGGCCTTTGATCTGGGATTGCATGGCGGGTTCATTCGGCCCTTCACTGCCGTTGCACGAAGCCTATGGCGCGTATTTGTCGAGAATGATGCTACCCTGGCCGAGATTAACCCTCTGGCGATCACACCAGAGGGGCAGATAATCGCCGTAGATGGCAAGATCACGTTGGATGATAATGCCCTGTTCCGCCATTTGGAATTGAGCGAGATGCGCGACGTGCAAGAAGAGACCGAAGCGCAGCGTCAAGCACGACAAGCGGACTTGTCCTACGTCAAGTTGGATGGTGATATTGGTTGTATGGTTAACGGCGCCGGTTTAGCTATGGCGACAATGGACCTGGTGGACTTATATGGCGGTCGTCCAGCCAACTTCTTGGACATCGGCGGCGGTGCCAGGGCAAATAAAGTGGCTGCAGCATTGCGTATCATTCTGAGCGATCCCGATGTCAAAGTGATCCTGATCAACATCTTCGGAGGGATCACCCGCTGTGACGAGGTAGCACGTGGTCTTCTCGCAGCGGTTCAGGAGGCATCGAAGCCTGTGCCGCCAATGGTAGTACGCCTAGTAGGTGCCAATGAAGAAGAGGGGCGACAGCTGCTAGCTGCTGCTAATGTCATCACCGCCACTTCGTTAATCGAGGTAGCTCAGAAAGCCGTGGCACTGGCAGCTGGTTAACGGCCCGACATTCCTACTACACTACATATCGTTCTCTTCGCTAAGGACTACACAGAATGAGCATCTTGGTGAGTAAAGAAACTCGGTTGGTAGTGCAGGGCATCACTGGCCATGAAGGGAGCTTTCACACGTGTCTCATGCTAGATTACGGTACCCAGATAGTCGCCGGAGTCACACCAGGCAAGGGGGGTGAGTGGGTACATGGAGTGCCTGTATTCGACACTGTGCGCGAGGCAGTGCAGACCACTGGAGCTGATACCTCGATCATCTATGTACCAGCTCCATTTGCGGCTGACGCCATTATGGAAGCGGCCGATGCAGGCATTGGGTTGATCGTGTGCATCACCGAGGGTATACCCGTTCTGGACATGGTGCGCGCGTGTCAATTTCTAGAGGACACGGGTGCACGCTTGATCGGCCCCAACTGTCCCGGTATCATCACACCCGGCCAAGCCAAGGTGGGCATCATGCCTGGGCACATTCATACACCTGGTCCGGTAGGGGTTGTATCACGCAGTGGTACGCTGACTTACGAAGTGGTAAAAGCGCTCACCGACCGTGGCCTGGGGCAATCTACCGCCGTCGGGATCGGCGGTGATCCTATCATCGGCACCTCCTTCGTGGACGTATTGCGCATGTTCGAGGATGATCCTGCCACTCACATCATTGTGCTGATCGGCGAAATCGGGGGCACCGACGAGGAACAAGCAGCCCGTTTCATCGTCAGTGAGGTGAGCAAGCCAGTGGTCGCTTTTATTGCCGGTCGCACCGCGCCACCTGGCCAACGCATGGGACATGCTGGCGCCATTATCGAGGGGGGTGAGGGCACTGCACAGGAGAAAATTGCCGCGCTAGAGACAGCGGGCATTCGTGTCGCCTGTCACCCCGCCGAGGTGGCCGATTTGGTAGCTGAGTGCCTCTAAGGTTTCGATCTTGGACTCGTGGGTGATTGTCTCAGCTGAGTGTTTGAGCGGATCCAGTGATATCCCCTTGATGAAACACCTGCTGCGCTGGTTGCCCCAAGTGGTACAACCATGTTACTTAGTGGGTGGAGCGGTCCGCGACTGCTTGCTGCGCAGCGTGCCCGACCTTGATTATCACTTGGTCATACCAACCCAAACACACGATTTTGACCTGGTGGTACCCCACGGGGGCATTTCGCTTGCGCGTCGCCTGGCCAATGAATTTGGCGCCGCCTTTTACGCCTTGGACCGGGAGCGCGACATAGGACGCGCTGTGTTCGGCACGATAGGCCAACCCGATTGGTGTGTCGTGGACGTGGCGGCTTATCAAGGCGCAACGCTCCAGGAAGACCTGGCACGGCGCGACTTTTGCGTCAACGCTATGGCCGTGGAGCTCACCAAGCAACCGTTAGTGGTATTTGATCCATTTGGCGGAATGGACGATCTGCGCGTCGGCAAACTGCGTGCCACTTCGCACCATGCATTATTGGATGACCCAGTGCGTACGCTGCGTGCAGTGCGCTTATGTGCCCACTTTGGCTTTGAAATCGAGTCACACACTATGGCGCAGATTCAAGCAGCAGCACCCCGCCTGTGCGAGACTTCCCCGGAACGTGTGCGCGAGGAGCTCATGAAAATTTTGGCGCTCCCCAATGCTGACTTGTCATTGCAACAAATGGATGCTTTTGGCTTGCTGGATGTCATCCTGCCCGAACTAACTGCCTTGAAGGGTTTGCCACAGCCGCAAAGTACATTGGACGGTTTTTTCCACTCGGTACGCACAGTGCACATGACACACTGCATCCTGACGAGCCACCAGACGGCACTCACTGCGACACTGCCCTATCGCGAGCGCGTCGCTCAGCACTTGGCTACGCTGGTGGGCGATAGTTATGACCGACGCGCGTTGCTGGTACTGGCAGCGCTGTTGCACGACATTGGCAAACCATCCACGTTCAGGCGGCATGAGGATGGCACCGTCCACTATTTTGACCACGAAAAGGTGGGGGCACGGTTAGCAAGGGATGTTCTGGTGCGCTTGCGTTTCTCCCGTCAGGTGAACGACTGGGTGGTGTCTATTGTACGCTGGCATCTGCGCCCCCTATTATTGGCGCGCGAAATGACGGTAAGCCGACGTGCCTTACATCGTTTCTTTCGTGATGCAGGCGAAGCGGGCGTGAGTGTGGTGTTGCTTGCACTGGCCGACCATCTGGCAGCAAATGCATTGAGCCAGTATGGGCACGAGGATAAAGTACTGAAGACAATCGGCCAGCTCCTCGAAGCATATTTTGAGCGGCGCGACGAAATCGTTACACCACCTCCATTGCTTAGAGGGGGTGAGATCGTGCGCCAGCTGGGGATTTCACCTGGACCATTGGTGGGCAGTTTATTGCAGGAGTTGCAAGAGGCACAAGCAGCTGGAGAAGTAATGACACGAGATCAGGCCTGGGAGTGGGTGCGCACTCGTCTATCTGCATCCTCACAACCGAAAGATCCTTGAAAGATTGATAAGTATCCATCCACTGCCTTCGACAAGGATAGATTGTCTCTTCCAATCAAACACTTTTTATGTTATCATGAGTTTCAGAGAATTGTGCCGATGTTCTTCTAACCCTGTTCTCTCCATATGCACATGGGCGAAAGGGGGCAGATTATGTCTATCCCAAACTCCTCGATGCAACGCACGGCACAGGTAGGCGCAGTGCGTCATCAGCTGGCCAGGCTCGATACGATGCTGGCCGATGGCAAGATCACGGCAGCGGAAGCAGTGCGTCGCAGACAGACCATGGCACGCCAGCTGATGGGACGCAAGTGGACACTCGATATTCGGCTGTTGTTCGCAGTGTTGGTGGCGACAGGTATCATGTTCGCTATACTACGTGCGCTAGGCGAAAAGGATGGTCTCCTATGGTTATTCGCTGTTCCGCCCGTGGTGCAACAAGTGGGTGACATCGCTGTCGTGTTGGCACCGCTGGTCGCGGTCTCCCTGGCTATCGAGCGCCTGCTGGAAACCGCCTTCGATTGGTTCGAGCAAGCGACAAGGTGCACGGCTGAGATACTGGCCGCGCCACGCGAGACGCTCGATTGGATCGGCCGCGAATACCAGGAAGCCTATGAAGCGGCCGCCGCGGCCGCCGAAGCAGCAGCCGTGACGCTAACCCCTGCGTCAATCCAGGCACTGCAGGAAGCTGAGGAACGCCTGGCCAAGGCGGAAGCACGCCTGCGCAGCTGGATCAGCGCCCCCGAATACCGCGCCTGGAAACGGGCACTTTCTATATGGATCGGCTTGCTGACAGGGCTGCTAGTGGCGGTTATCGGTGACCTGGGAATGTTTCGTGTGCTCGGAATCCCGATGCCGCGCATCTTTGATATGCTGGTCACCGGTTTGATCATCGGCGCCGGACCTGGGCCAATGCACTCGCTCATCGGTATCCTGCAGAGTGGCAAAGATGCCGTTAACAATTTAGCTGAGCTTGCCAAAGGCAAAGCAGTGCGTGACGCCGCGCAAGCGGTGTTGCTCCAGGTCAGCGCCACCGGTAAAAAAGAAACGCTATGAGGGTTGTGTCGCCAGGTGTCGTGGTTCAGCAACGTAGCGAAAAGTTGATAGGAGGCAATTCTATGATAGAACAAAGAATTCGGCCAGCGGTATGCGCCGATAACCGTTGGTATCCCGCCTCTGCTGCTGAGTTGCGACGTGAGGTTACCGGTTATATTGAGAATGCCAAAGTATTGGACCTGCCGGGCGATGTAGTGGGACTCATTGCTCCCCACGCAGGCTATTATTTCTCTGGCCATGTGGCCGGCGCCGGATATCGTCACGTGCGCGATGGAGCTTATGAGCTCGTGGTGCTGCTCGGGCCAGATCACACCGGCGCAGCGATGGGAGGATTAGCAATACCTGATTATACAGCTTGGCACACTCCGCTCGGGGATGTGCCGGTAGATGTCAGTTTGGTCACCGAATTGGAACGCTTGGTATCAGCGCGACGCATCCGCCACGACCGAGAACACTCACTGGAGGTACAGCTGCCATTTCTTCAGGTTGCGTTGTCCAGCTTCCGTTTACTGCCGGTGATGATGGGCAGCCAGTTGTCCCAGCTCTGTCGGATGTTAGGGACAACGATTGCTCAGCTGGTACGTGGGAAACAGGCATTGCTAGTTGCCAGCACAGACCTCTCACACTATTACCCCGAAGCGACAGCCCATGAGCTCGATCGCAACACACTGCAATATATCCTTGCGTTTGACCCAGAGGGACTATGTACGGCGCTGATGCGCGAACAGGCACACGCATGCGGAGGAGGACCTGTAGCGGCAGCGCTGTTCGCCGCCCGAGAGCTGGGGGCTCAGCAAGCCCATCTAGTGAAATATGCCACTTCAGGCGATGTCTGGCCAGACCGGGCACAGGTAGTAGGCTACGCTGCCGTCGTTCTGACTCGCCCTCGAGATAGAAGCGCTTGACCGAACACACACCCTCACGTCCACTTTACGCCGAAGTGGTCATTAATCGCCCGCTCGTGCGCAGGCCGCTGACGCGAAGCATACCACCGCCTGCAGGAGAGGAAGCATACGCTGAGCATGCGTTGTTGCGCACATTCACTTATTTGATCCCTGAGACGCTGCGCAGCCAGATAACCCCTGGACAGCTCGTCGAGGTCCCGTTTCGCGATGAAACGTTGCAAGGTGTAGTCATCGGGTTACACGATACCCCACCTCAAGACATCAATGTACGCCCCATTACCACCCTGCTCGATCCTGCATTGGCACTGAGCGAGGTACAGTTGCAGCTAGCGCGCTGGCTAAGTCTTCGCTACTTAGCACCGCTTAGCGAATGCATTTGGCTTTTCCTGCCACCTGGTGTGCGCCGTTCGTCTCAACAGGTCGCGGAAGCAGTTCCGGACAAGGTCCTACCTCCTGATATCGACGCACGCGCTGCAGCGCTACACCTTTATTTGCAACACCGTGGTGCTACCCCGACCGCCGAACTGGATGCTTCGGCTCTCAAGCTCTTGGTCGATCTCGGGGCTGTGCGCCTCTCGCATCGCCTAGCACCACCACGAGTGATGGCCCATTTGGATCGCACAGTGGAGCTGATCACCACGCCCGAGGAGGCGATGGCTGCATTACAACACCTGGGTCGTCGCTCCAAACAGGCCGACGTGCTTCTGCATCTCGCTGCGCTGGAAGATCCATTACCCGCGCTCGAGGAGGTGCTCAAAGCGGTAGAGTGTGGGGAAGGGGTGATCCGCGAGCTCGCGGCACGCGGTTATGTGCGCCTCCTCCCGGCATGCACAAGAGTTGCTACACACCTCGCGGGCGAAGCATTACAGGCAGCATTACAGCAGCTGAGGCGAGCACCTGCACAGCACGCAGCATTAGCCTTCTTAGGAGAGCATCCTGGGCCGCATGATGTGGAGACATTGAACATCTCTCCCCCCATCCTATCAGCCCTGATAGAAAAGGGGTATGTGCAACGCTGGGATGAGCCGGCCACCATCGCATTGGCATTGGATCCTGAGGAATTGCTTGACGCCGTCATCGAATTGCGCCATGCTACTACGATGGCCACTGTGCTCGACCTGTTGGCACGCGAAGGGGGACGTGTATGGGCCGGCTGGGTGTATGTCCAAACTGGTGCCATGTTGGAGACATTACGCCGTCTCGCTGCAGCAGGTCTCGTAGCATTGGACGAAGAGCGTCGCTGGCGTGACCCCCTGGCCGATCGTTACTTTGCTCTAGAACGGCCACCCCAGCTCACATCGGAACAGGAGGCAGCGTGGCGGACGATCAGCGCACCGGAGGCTGCCGGCCGAGCATTCTTGTTACACGGTGTGACTGGCTCCGGCAAGACAGAGGTGTACTTGCGAGCGATCGCTAGTGTGCTGGAACAAGGCAAAGGTGCGATTGTGCTGGTGCCCGAAATCGCCTTGGCAGCACAGACTATTCAACGTGTGGCAGCGCGCTTCCCAGGACAGGTAGCCGTATGGCATAGTGATCTTTCTCTGGGTGCACGTTTTGACACATGGCAGCGCGTGCGTGAGGGTCACCTGCCAGTAGTAGTGGGTGCGCGTAGTGCACTTTTTGCGCCAGTGCGTAATCTGGGACTCATCGTGGTGGACGAGGAGCACGAACCTGCCTACAAAGCGGAACGGACACCACGCTACCACGCACGCGAAGTGGCATTGCAGCTAGGCCATCTCACCGGTGCCACCGTTGTTTTAGGCAGTGCCACTCCCGATGTTGTGACCTACCGACGTGCTGAACGCGGCGAATTGCAGCTGGTGACTTTGCCGCGCCGCGTGCTCGCGCATCGCGATCAGCTGCCGATGCACCGACGCGCAGCTACCGTAGTCTCATCTCCGAACACGCCGGAATGGTGTACCCTGCCATTGCCACAGGTATATGTGGTGAACCTGGCAGAGGAGCTTAAGGCGGGCAACCGCTCCATCTTCAGTCGTATGCTCCGGCAGGCAATCCAGCAAACGTTAAGTGCGGGACAACAGGTGATCCTCTTCCTCAATCGGCGTGGCACCGCAACCTTCGTACTGTGTCGCGATTGTGGTTATGTAGCGCGCTGCGCGCGTTGTCGCACTCCGCTCACGTACCATGAGGGGCAGGCTATGCTTGTCTGCCACCACTGCAACCGGCGGCAAGTGAATCCGACACAGTGTCCCCAATGCCACGGTCATCGCATCCGTTATTTCGGTATCGGAACCGAACGTGTGGAAGCCACAGTACGCGAGATGTTTCCTCAAGCGCGTGTGCTGCGCTGGGATGCCGACACAGCTCGCCTGCGCGGCAGCCATGAAGCTTTCCTGCAAGAATTCATCAGCGGACGCGCCAATGTGCTGGTGGGAACGCAGATGATTGCTAAAGGGTTGGACCTGCCACGCGTCACTCTGGTGGGTGTCATCAGCGCCGATGTGGCACTCTACCTGCCCGATTTTCGCGCCGCCGAACGTACTTTTCAGCTGCTTATGCAGGTGGCCGGTCGCGCCGGACGCAGCCCGCTAGGTGGGCGGGTGATCATCCAGACCTACCATCCTGAGTTAGCTCTCATACAAGCGGCCGCACAGCATGATTATACCCTCTTCTATCGCGAGGAGCTGCGCAGCCGTCGCCAGGCGAATTACCCGCCCTTCAAACGGCTGGCGCGGCTGATCTATTTTGGATCGGGTGCTGAGCGAGCGCAACACGAGGCTGAGCGCATGGCCCAACAGGTGCGTTTGCAGGTCGCGCGCACAGGCATGCCAGGTGTAGAGATCATCGGGCCGGCGCCGTGTTTCTACGAGCGGCTGGGAGCAGAGTATCGCTGGCACATTCTGATACGCGCCGACCGACCAGAAGAGGTGCTGCGACCGATAACACTGCCCATTGGTTGGCGTGTGGATATAGATCCGGTGGACTTGCTGTGACCCGAGGGCTAGAGAGTATTCCGTTGACTACTCAGCAGTGCCTGGCGCATACGTTCCAACGCTTCGACTAAGATCTTACGCGAGCAACCGAAGTTCAACCGCACAAATCCCTCACCCCCTAGCCCAAAGGCTTTCCCATCACTCAGCGCCACGCGAGCGTGCTCCAGGAAAAACCGATATGGATCCGCCGGTATAGGTGCAGCGCGACAGTCAAGCCATGCCAACATAGTTGCTTCCGGCCGATACACTCTGATGCCAGGCAGATGATTACTGATATATTCCACCAGAAAATCGCGATTAGCTTCCAGGTACGTTAACACCTTTTCCAACCATGGCTGGCCATCCTGGTAGGCGGCGAGCGCAGCGACAAAGCCCATGAGGTTCACGTAAGGCACCAGACCGGAACGTGCCGAATAGAAACGTTGGCGCAACGCTGTGTTCTGGATGATCGCAAATGAACATTGCAGACCGGCAATGTTGAATGTCTTGCTGGGTGCCATCAAGGTGATGGTGCGCATCGCGATAGCGGGGTCCAACGTGGCGATGGGAATATGATGGTGGCCCGAGAAAACTAAATCGCAGTGGATCTCATCTGAGCATATGAGGATGTTATGGCGCAGGCAGATCTCCGCCATCCGTTCCAGCTCTTCGCGTTCGAAAACGCGCCCCACCGGGTTATGCGGATTGCACAAAATAAAAAGACGCACGTGTTCATCAATGCTCCGTTCGAAGAGATCGAAATCGATATGGTAGCGACCATCCGTATCCTGTACCAAGGGCACAAGCTTACCCCCCAATCCAGCATTGCCTGGGGCATCCAAAATGGGCGGATAGATCGGGGGCTGGATCAACACAGCATCGCCCGGCGATGCCATAACACGACAGGCTAGGTTGAATCCAGTGATCACGCCCGGCAGAAAGACAAAATCTGCTTCGGATACCTGCCAGCTATAGAGGTGCAACATCCGTTCGGCCAGGACCCGGCGCAGCACGGTTGGCTCGGTGCCATAACCGAATATCCCGTGCGCCACGCGTTCCTGAAGCGCCCGGATCACAGGCTGCGGAGATATGAAATCCATATCGGCCACCCAAAGAGGCAACACATCTTCAGGATAGCGTCGCCATTTCTCGCTGTCAGAATGACGTTGGTCGAGAGGAGTATCAAAGTCGTATTGCATCGCTGCACCATCCGGTGAAGGACTGGAGTGCACGAAATAAGGCAGAGCTCCGAGACGTGTCAGATGGTAACAATACCTCTACACGCTCGAGCAGACAAAAATGCGTGTGTTCTTGTTGATCTCGGTGGAGTGTTAAAATTCGCCCACACCGCCGATGCGGAAACGTTCGATTGCCAACATACCTGCTGCGCAAACGAGCATCAGGATCGTGCTCATCGCCAGCGCTTGGCCGTAGTTGAGCAGACCCGGCTGCCCCAAAAAGCGAAAGATAGCTACAGGCAAAGTGGGTAATTGGGGGCGTGCGATCAACGCTGTGGCGCCGAACTCTCCCATACTAATAGTGAAGGCAAACACGGCGCCGGCTAGCAATGCACGGCCAATGATGGGCAACACCACCTCACGCCAGGCACGCCAAGGGGTGGCTCCAAGCACGGCAGCAGCCTCACGTAACGATGGTTTGATGCCACGCAACGCCGGCAACAGAGTACGCACAACAAAGGGAAAAGCGACCAGGGTATGCGCCAGGGGCATAAGCAGCGGCGAAGCACGCAAATTAAGCGGTGGTTTATCTAACGCCACGATAAAACCAAAGCCCAACGTCACAGCGGAAGTACCCAGCGGCAGCATGAGCAGAGGGTCGAGCAAAGATTGTAACCTTTGACCAGACTTGCTGCGCATCGGTCGCGCCAGCATAACAGCGCCCAAGGTGCCAAGAGCGAGCGCCAAGAACGTCGTGGCAGTGGCGAAGCCGAGCGAATTGAGTGCCGCCTGAATCGGCGGCACGTACAGCAAAGCATCGCGCCGATTAACGAACAATTCTACATAATAACGCAGAGTTATGTTACCCCCCAAAGTGAAGGAACGTTCCACCAGCGCCAGCAACGGCAACAGTAGCCCCACGATCATGGCAAATACCGCGGCGCCGACCAAGATGCGAGCCCGCCAGCTGGTAGGGTAACGTTGTGTCTGTGTTGCGGCTCGCATGTCCAATGGTACACTGCTGCGACGCTGCAACCGGGTATAGAGCCACATCGATCCAAAGGTGAACACAATTTGCACTAAAGAGAGAGCAGCTGCCACTGGTAGATTAAAATAGTTGACCGTTTGACGATAGATCTCCACTTCAAGTGTGGCGAAGCGTGGTCCCCCTAAGATGAGAATCACCCCGAAACTGGTGAAACAGAAGATAAACACCAGTAACGCGGCAGCAGTCAAAGCCGGCATGAGCAATGGCAAGGTCACATGCCACCATACAGCATATGGACGGGCGCCCAGAACCCGGGCTGCCTCCTCAGCGCGCGGGTTGAGATTGGCCCAAAAACTGCTCACAATGCGCAAGACCACAGCATAATTGTAGAAGACATGGGTAGCCAGGATGATCCAAATGGTGTGCTGCAAGTTGATCACTGGTTCGAAACAGCCAAGCACGGCCATCAGAAGCAGGTTAAGGCGTCCCTGCGGCCCTAGCAGAGCGGTGAACGCATTGGCTACCACCACAGTGGGCAACACAAACGGGATGGTCATCAACGCTTGCAGCAGCCATTTACCATGAAAGCGATAACGCGCGAAGATGTAAGCTCCTGGCAACGCCAGCACCACCGTCAAGAAGGTGGACAACGTTGCCTGCCAGACGGTGAAGCCCAATGTGCGTAGGTAATACCCGCTGCTGACCAACTTATGCAGTGCACCCAGATCGAACACCCCTTTCGGAGCAAAGCTGACCGCCAAGATGGACAGCAGCGGGTAGAAAAAGAACAACGCTAGGAATATCAGCGGGATGGCATAGAGTATCCCGACAAGCAATCGGTGACGCCTCATGTCGACATCACCGCAACATAACCTCTGTCCACTCCTCGATCCAGCGCTCGCGATTTGCCTCGATCGCCTCGGGGGATACCACTGCCGGTCGCTCAGGGATTTCAGCAAATTTCACAAATACCTCTGGCAAGCTGGCATTGACATTGGCCGGGAACATAAACATATTGAGCGGAATATCCTCCTGGAAACGCCTGCTTAGCATATAATCTATCAGCTTCTCAGCCAAGGCGCGATGAGCCGTGCCTTTCAGTATCCCTACAAACTCCACCTGGCGGAAGCACGACTCGTCTGCAGTGACCGCCGCAGTGGGAGCTTCCTCCAACGGTTGCTCGGCAAAGTAGACCTCCGCTGGCGGACTGCTG
>JASFBB010000009.1:0-4310 GCA_036172345.1 Anaerolineae bacterium | reverse complement strand
CCATGCGCATGCGGCACACGTTTTCGTCCACTTCCGTTGGAGCTTCGATGCGGTCAGTGTCACAGTCCGGGATACCGGACAGGGTATGCCCGAGCCTCCGGAACATCTGATAGGAAAGGATGGCCACTTGGGATTGATCTCGATGCATGAACGTGCACGCGCTTGGGGCGGACGGCTGATGCTCGAATCGCAGCCTGGCTCTGGTACAACCGTGCGGGTGTCCATTCCTATCGATCAGCCAAGCCGTTCACCCGCTCACCTGGAGGCTTACGTCCATTATCTCTCCTCTCCCGTAACGGACTGAGGAGATACAGCTCCCCAAGTGGTCATCAATCTATTTTTTGCAAGTCTTTCCTCATTCGAGCTTGCCAATAACATCCCCATCGTGTACACTTGCGCGCAACTCGCGGACGCTGCAATGAGGCGCAGTCCCCCGAATGCTAATTCACCTATACCATCCGGAGGACATTATGAACGAACAAGACCCAATTGCACACAGTCCCGCACAAAACCCGCAGCTCAATCGCTGGGTAGCTGAGGTGGCACGCATGTGCCAGCCCGATGCCATCTACTGGTGCGATGGATCTACGGAGGAGTTCAACCGCTTGATGGCGGGAATGGTCGCCGCTGGCAGTGCCATCCCTCTATCCAAGCGTCCTAACAGCTTTCTCTTCCGTTCCCATCCCAGCGATGTAGCCCGTGTGGAAGATCGCACCTATATCAGCGCTCCTTCCCGCGACGATGCCGGCCCGACCAACAACTGGATCGCCCCCGACGAGCTCAAAGCCACGCTGCGTAGCCTATATGAAGGGTGTATGCGCGGTCGTACGATGTATGTGATCCCCTTCTCCATGGGCGCACTCGAATCTCCGCTGGCACGCATCGGGGTCGAGCTGACCGATAGTCCCTACGTGGTGTGCAATATGCACATTATGACCCGCGTGGGCACCCGCGTGCTGGAAAAGCTGGGCACGGAGGGCGAGTTCGTGCCCTGTTTGCACTCGGTTGGTGCACCGCTACAGCCTGGCCAGCGCGACGCACTCTGGCCGTGTGCCCCACTGGAGCAAAAGTACATCGCGCACTTCCCGGAGGAGAACCTGATCTGGTCTTACGGTTCTGGTTACGGAGGCAACGCCCTGCTGGGCAAAAAATGCCTGGCACTGCGCATCGCCTCCGTGATGGCGCGTCGCGAGGGTTGGATGGCCGAGCATATGCTCATCCTGCGCCTCATCAGTCCACGGGGAAAACGGTACCACGTTGCAGCCGCCTTCCCGTCCGCTTGTGGCAAGACCAACCTGGCAATGTTGCAACCCACGATTCCGGGATGGCGTGCTGAGTGCCTAGGTGATGACATTACATGGATGCAAATAGGCAGTGATGGCCGCCTGTACGCCATCAATCCTGAGACGGGATTCTTCGGTGTAGCGCCTGGCACCTCATATGCCACGAATCCGATGGCGATGGAAACCATGACGCGCAATTGCATTTTCACCAACTGTGCACTGACAGACGACGGAGATGTGTGGTGGGAGCAGATGACCGAGCAGCCACCGGCACACGCGATCGACTGGAAGGGGCGTGACTGGACGCCGAACTCGAATGAACCGGCGGCGCATCCCAACGCACGCTTCACCGCACCCGCAGCCCAATGCCCCATCATCTCACCCGACTGGGAGAAGCCCGAGGGGGTGCCGATCGATATCTTCATCTTCGGAGGACGACGTGCCAGCGTAGTGCCGCTGGTACATGAGGCGTACAACTGGGATCATGGCGTTTTTCTGGGTGCCACGGCCGCTTCCGAGACCACCGCCGCCAATATCGGTGCCGTAGGCAATCTGCGCCGCGATCCCTTCGCGATGAAACCCTTCTGTGGATACAACATGGGCGATTACTTCGCGCACTGGCTGGCGATGGGGGACCGACTGGGCAGTCGTGCGCCACGCATCTTCTACGTCAACTGGTTCCGCAAAAACGCCGATGGGAAGTGGTTGTGGCCAGGCTATGGTGAGAACAGCCGTGTCTTGAAATGGATGTGCGACCGCATCGAAGGGGATGTCGTGGCAGAGGCAACCCCTATCGGCTTGATGCCACGCCCCGAAGACATCGACTTAAATGGGCTGGATATCCCTCCCGAGGACCTGCGCGCGCTGTTACATGTAGATGTGGATGCCTGGCGCGCCGAGCTGCCGGACATCGAGCGACATTTCGCCCAGTTCGGTCAGCGCTTGCCACAACGTTTGCAGCAGCAGCTTGCTGAACTGGCGCAACGGCTTGGGTGATCTTTATCACCCCTTATAACGAAAGAGATTCATCGCCCCGGCCGGCCGCCACACGGTGCATCGGAGCAGGCTGACCGGGGCGTCGCGGTTCTTTTCACATCCCGCGGAAGGTGCGCAAGGTTTCGAGGTAGGATTCGGGCAGCCCAATATCAAAACGCTGCCCGTCGATGATCAGACCCAGGAACCCATCCTCTTGGCGCAGACGATCCAGCGCTGAGGTGAGCTGAAATTCGCCCCTCTCGCGCACATTGTTGCGGATATGTTCCTCCAGGTACTTGAAGATCAACGGCTTAATAATATATTGCCCAAAGAAGGTCAGATATTCGCCTTCGGGCAGACCGGGCACGTTCAGATTATGGCGCGCGTAGTCCACCGTCGGCTTCTCAACCATTTCGGTGATGTTGAGCAAAGTGCCTTCCTTGATCCAAGCGCCGGTGACCGTGCCAAAGTTGGCGATCTGGGATTCGGGAGTGCGCCGCAAGCCCACCACGCTGACTCCATGCTTGTGATAAGCGTCCATCAACTGTTGGGCGCACGATTTTTGCCCATTGGAGCGGTAGAGATGGTCGCCCAGCATCAGCAAGAAGGGCTCCTCCCCCACCGCCTCACGGGCACAATAGACAGCATGTCCAAAGCCTTCTTGCGTCTCCTGGATGACGAAGGTCACCCGCCGACCGATCTCCAGGATGCGCTGAGCATATTCACGGAAGTGTGCCGGGAGCTTATTGTAGTTCTCAATGGTGATTTGGGTGCGGAAGAAGGCCTCGAAGTCCTTGAGGTCATGTTCCTGGACGATGATGATCACCTCTTCAATACCCGCTTGCAGCGCTTCCTCAACAATGAGCAGGATCGCCGGCTTGGCCACGCCATCGCGATCAATGATCGGGAAGAGTTCCTTTTTGGTGGCTTTACTGGCAGGGAAAAGGCGGGTGCCGAATCCTGCGGCGGGAATGACCGCCTTGCGCACCCGCGGTCCACTGCGCAATGTGAGCTTGAGGCATGGCATCTTCAGATCGCGCTCGATAATCTCGACCACTGCCTGCTGATCCGCTTCGCTGCGTGCCAGGAACTGAGCGCTGCCATCCCCCTGTGAGCCGACACCCTTGCCGCCCCAAATGTGCGGCTTCAGCGGCGCGTAGTTGAGCACGCGGTGCAAAACCGGTGCCGTCAACTCCTCCGGACAAGCTGGCGCAGCATAGCGATCGAAGAATTCCTGTGCCTCGACCATCAAGGCGCCCAATCGCTCCGCATCACCTGCTTGGAGTGCCTCGATCGCCTGATGGACGATGCGCTTGTTGATCGGACCCAGCAACTCTTGTACTCCCCGCTCGATCTCATTGCGTGCGAAGGGGTAGCAGTGGTTGAGCCGCCGCAGAATTTCGGTGGTGTCCTTCTTGGCCTGCAGATCCACCAATACAAAATAGAGGCTCTCTGTCACCTGAAGCTCGACAGTGTCCAACCGATCACCGTCAAAAATCATTAGCACAGGGCGATTGCCATAAGCACACCCCTGGTCCATGCGGCCGCAACGCGAAGGCGTGGTGATCTCGCCCTGGTAAGCCATCTCCATTTCGCCGCGTATGGTCATCTTGAGGTCATACACCCGATTAAAGGCGCGTGCGGTCAGAACGCAGATCGCCGCGCTGGAGGAAAGCCCCTTTTTCATAGGGAGATCAGTCTTGTAGTTGTCGATAACTAGCCCGCGCACGTGGTAGTGCATCAGGACTTGGTACGCCACACCCGCTACGTAGCTCCAAAAGCCACCTGCTCGGGCTTCCTTGAGCAGTGTGTTGAGGTCCATGGGGATCTCGTAAGGCCCATGGCGGGTGCCATTGGGTGTGGTGGCAGTTAAGACCAATGCATTGGGGTGCGGCTCGACGCGTGCATAGATACCCTGGTTGGTGCCGCATATGAGCGCATAGCCCTTTTCGATGTCGGCGTTGATACGGCGGTATCCGCCGGCCCAGTCGGAGTGTTCCCCCAACAAGCAGACACGACCCGGTACGAAGAGCTCCAATTTTCCCCTCCCGA
>JASFBB010000008.1:0-5457 GCA_036172345.1 Anaerolineae bacterium | reverse complement strand
ACTGTTGTTGGCGGATGTGACAACCGAGAACCGCGTGCTGCCAGAATACCGCTACCTCATCATTGATGAAGCGCATCACCTTGAGGACAGCGTCACCAGTCAGTTGAGTTTTCAGGTGAGCTACGCAACATTGAAGCGCCTGCTGGACGATCTCAGTGAACCGATAGCTCCACAACGCTATGGTGGCTTCCTGGCCACGTTAGTGCCGCGCGTGCACCAGGATCTGCCGTCGGGAGGAGTTGATGCATTGCGAGAGTGCGTAGCTCTATGTCACGACATAGTAGCACAGGCACGCAGCGCGGTGCAAACCCTGTTTGATACTCTGAGAACCTTTTTAGAGCTCCACGGGCCAAGGGGTAATAATACCTCTTACGAGCGGCGATTGCGTCTGACATCCACTGTGCGTCATCAGCCGGCCTGGGATAAAGTTGAGATGGCGTGGAGCGATCTGGATGATCGCCTGAACCAGCTAAGCCGCAATTTGGCCAGTGTGACCCAGGTGATTGCACAATTGGATGAGCAGGTGGGGTTGCGTGCTGCGGATGAGTTGCAGAGCGAACTGAACAGCTACCGGGCGCGTGTGGATATTCTCCGTGCTCAATTGCAGGCTATTTTGGAAGACAACACATCGCAGGCAAGCCGTCTTGCCCATGTTACATGGCTGGAACTTCCCAACCAAGAACAAACACCCACACTGCACGCAGCACCGCTGCATGTGGGACACTTGGTGCGTCGCCATCTGTTTGAAGTGAACGAGACGGTTATCCTGACCTCGGCGACGTTACGTGCGGGCGGGAGCTTCGAGTATTTACGTGAACGGCTGGGTGCTGAAGATGTTAGCGAAATGGTGCTGGATTCTCCGTTTGATTATCATTCTTCCACTCTGCTTTATTTGCCTACCGATATGCCCGAGCCAGGACAGCCGGGATATCAGCGTAAGTTGGAGACAGCGCTGCTCGGTCTAGTACGCGCTACGCGTGGTCGTACACTGGTGCTGTTTACTTCTCACAGTCAGCTGCGTCATACTGCCAATGCTCTGCGCGAAGCTCTGGGGCAAGACGAGATCGTCCTATTGGAACAGGGCACCAGCTCACGGTTACACCTGCTGGAGCGTTTCAAAACTACAGAGCGTTGTGTTCTGTTCGGCACACGCAGCTTTTGGGAGGGTATCGATGTAGCTGGCGAGAAGTTGAGCTGTGTTGTGATCACGCGTCTGCCGTTCGATGTGCCCGATGATCCGGTCTTTGCAGCACGTAGCGAGATGTACACGGATCCTTTTTATGAGTTCTCGTTACCCAATGCCATTTTGCGTTTTCGCCAGGGATTTGGGCGATTGATCCGTTCGCGTCAGGATCGTGGGGTCGTGGTGTGCTTGGACCGACGTATCCTCACCAAAGCGTATGGTCAGGAATTCCTCCGCTCGTTACCGGATTGCACACGACAGCAAGGTCCCTTGGCTATGTTGCCCGTCTTAGCCGCGCGTTGGATTGATGGTGAGGCGATGTGAAACAGGGTGAAAACTATGCTTAGTTGTTCCTCATACGAGCGACGCGTGCGGTTCTTTCCTTGTTCAGCATTTTGTAAGACATTCCGGGTGTTTGTCATAAAGCTCTCTCTGGGATATGATGACCCAACCCGGATGGTGTCGTGGTGGAGAGGGAATGAATGATGCAACCGACTTTGTTCAGCTACTTTAAGCCCCGTTGGGCTGTGACAGCGTTATTTCTGGCGGCGTTCCTTTTAACAAGCTGCATAGGTGGAACAACACAACCGAGCAAAGGGGATGTGTACGTTTACGTCGCGGTACCTTTGAGCGGTTTTCAGGCGAATGCCGGACAGACGGTATTAGGTGGCGTGCGCTTGATCGCTGCCGAAGTCAATGCCCGAGGAGGGCTGATGGGCTATCGCGTGGTGGTTGAAGGATTAGATGACGAGAGCGACAGTGAGGTAGCTGTGGCAGTGGCGCAACGCGTGGCAGATGATATGGCAGCGGGTAAGCCCATTTTAGGTGTCATCGGCCATCTCAACAGCGGACAGACGCTCGCCGCTATGGAAGTCTACAAAGATCTACCTTTTGTAGTGATCACTCCCACTGCCAGTGAGGTAAGCTTGACGCAGAAGAGTTATCGTAACTTCTTCCGCGTCAACGCGAACGACGCCGTGCAGGCGAGGGTCGATGCCGAATTTATGAGCAAAACGTTGCGAGCACAACGCATAGCTGTGTTGCACAATGATGATCCATATGGCATCGGGTTGGCTGCAGCGATGATTGACAATCTGAAGGCAGCTGGCAGCGAAATAGTCGCCCAAATCCAGGTGCAAGTGGAACAGCGTGAGTACGGGGCCGAAGTGTCCCAGCTTGCACAGGCCAAGCCAGAGGCTGTGTTCTACGCCGGTTATGAGGTCGAATGTCCCTATCTGCGCTATGCCCTGGTGCGCGCCGGCCTCGATGTGCCGTTTCTCGCCTCAGATGGATGTTTTTTGGCTGCCACAATCGATGAATCCGATGGCACAGCCGAGAGTATCTACGTCAGTGCCTTTGGGCCAAGCCCGTGGACGGCGGCCAGTCCGGAATGGATCGCGGCCTACCAGGCGGTCGAGTATCGCAACCCTGATACCTACAGCTTGAACGGGTACGTGGCAGGACAGGTGCTGTTGGAGGGTGTTGCTAAGGCAGGGAGCTTCAAAGGCGCAGATGTGGCACAAGCAATCCGCCAACTGGAATTCTCCTCTTTGTTAGGGGACATAAGTTATGATGCCAATGGCGATCTGCGCGCCCCCACCATCTATATTTTCCAGGTGCGCGAAGGACGCTTTGTGCAAGTTTATCCGGAAAGCTAGCCAAGGCAGCGTTATGAGCCCCCTTAGTTAGAAGGTTGTGTGGATAGGAGCAGGTGATTGGCACGTTACACTTTGATGGCAGTCTATGCACACCCAGATGACGAAGCGTTCGGCAGTGGCGGCACATTGGCTAAATACGCTGCGCAGGGCTGTGATGTATATGTGGTGACCGCCACGCGGGGTGAGGCAGGGAATATTGCAGCGCCGGAACTGGCAACGCCGGCTAACTTACCAGACGTGCGCGAACAAGAACTGCGCTGTGCATGTCGCATCTATGGTGTTCATCCTCCCATCTTTATGGGGTATCAGGACGGGCAGCTCACCATCGTTCACCAAGGGCAGACTGTGGCACGCTTGGTGCGCATCATCCGCGAGTTGCGTCCAGATGTCATCATCACTTTCGGTCCAGATGGCATTTATGGACATTATGACCATATTGCTGTCCATCGTTGGGCGAGCATCGCCTTTGATCTGGCTGCCGATCCCGATTGTTTCCCTGACCTGTTGCAGGGCGCTTGTCGGCCTCATCGGGTGCGCAAACTCTGCTTTCGCGTTCTGACGGAGGCGCAACTCGCCGGGATGGTAAGCAGCGGAATGCCATCGAAGGTGATGATGGATGGCGTACCATTTCCCTTCGTTGCATATCGCGAGGGTGAGATTACCACTGTGATCGATGTGAGTGAGTGGTTGCAAGCGAAGCTGGCTGGCATCCGTTGCCATGCCACCCAGCTGGGGCATGATAATCCCTTCATTACGGCACCAGAGGAGATTATGCACCAACCCTGGTTGTGTACCGAGAGCTACATTTTGGCACATTCCACGGTCGGTTGGCCGCAGAACATCGAGACCGATCTGCTGGAACGTTTATGAGTGTTTATGATGGCATTGCTGGCGTGTCATACTGGGAACGCTATAGGGTGATCACTTTATCGGCGCGCCATTGCGCCGTGATGATATCACCCATGCCACCCACGATACCGACGCGCACACGTTCGCTCAACCCAAAGTAATTCAAGCAAGTGCTGCACAAGATCACATGGACCCCTTTCGCTTGCAGCGACTTGAGCCGGGCCAATACGGGTGAGCCATCCACCGCCAGTTTGACCCCCTCGGTATATAGGCAAATTGCGGTTGGCAACATGTTGTTCTCATCCAACAATGTGAGATATTTCTCGATGAGTTGCTGCTGCAAAGCGGGTTCGGCATGCCCCATACCGTTGCGCGTGATCAAAATCACTAGGGACTGGCCAGCTTGTTCTTCTTCCATACCATCACTCGCTTTTGTCTCAGAAGAGTTCACTATAGCCTGGTTTAGCGATTGCGTGCTGCTTGGCTGCCTGGCGGATAGAGCACATAAGGGTAGAACTGGTTGGCCGAGAAGACGCGCTCCCCTAGCTCTGTGTTGATCACGTCATTGGTGATCAGATAATAGTCGATAACCTCGTCACTGTGGTTGAAAACGCGCACGTAATACGTGTCACCGTCTACCACATCACCTGACCACAGTCGCTCGCCAGTCAATGGGTCTTTGTCCCGTTCTACCCATTGACCCTGTCCCATCGGCACCATCGCATTCGGGGTGCCGCGCAGCCAGATATGCAGCTGGCTGGCCGGGTAGATCTGGAAGTTGACATGGTGGGAGCGGTTGCCATCTGTTGGGGTGGCAAACATTGTGAGTGCCATATGCTCAAAACGTTGCTTGTCGAAATCTTGGCGGATGAAAGCGTACCAATGTTCGCTGCCGGGGGCCAGGCGTCCCACATTGGCTCCATCGTGCAAGACCAGTGGTCGATTGGGATATACGCTGGGGTATAACTCTGCCGGAGATAGAATGCGCTCAGCAGGTGCAGCAGCTTCAGCGGTCGGTTGTGTCGTCTCAGCCGGCGTATTCACCGCGGTAGTCGCTTCCTCGAAGGATGTCTTGGGGACAGTCGCAACGGTATTGCCGGGGAGCAAACCCGCTTGTTCGGCCAGTGCCAACCAGGCCACGGCCTCGTTGGGAGGCATACTCTGTATGGCCGCGACGATCATGCGGCGGCGTGCCTCCTCAGGGGAAGCGGCAGGTTTGAGCACCGCCTCAGTAGTTGTGGGGCTCGTTTCGGAAACAGTCGGTGCGTTCGCCTCGGTGGATGCCGCTGGTTCTGCATAAGCTCGTTCTCCACTTGTCACAGCAGGCTCGGCGACCATAATCTGGGCCGGTTGGCTCATAGTCATCAAGTGAAATTCCACCGGCGCAGCTGAGTTGTTGAACACACGTACGTAATAGGTTTCCTCGCGCAGCAAACTCCCGGTCCAGATACGTTCCGCCGAATCCGGGTCGAAATCGGTGGTGGTGAAGGTCCCGATGCCGAGTGCAGCATTGGAGTTGCCTTGCAGCCAGCGCTCCAGCTGCTCCTGGGTAAATATCTGGAAGTTGACATAAGGAGTGACGTTATGGTTACCGGGCCGATAGACCATATTAAGCACTACCAGGTGATCGGTATCGCTCTTCAGTGAGGCGGAGTTGAGCTGATACCATTCCTGACCACCAGGTAGTGCTTAATATGGTCTATCGGCCCGGTAACCATAACGTCACTCCTTATGTCAACTTCCAGATATTTACCCAGGAGCAGCTGG
>JASFBB010000007.1:0-7321 GCA_036172345.1 Anaerolineae bacterium | reverse complement strand
CTCCTGTCCAAGCACACGGGCCAGCCGGTGGAGCGAATCGCTGAGGACTTCGATCGGGATCGCTGGATGAGTGCCCAAGATGCTGTGGAATATGGCATCGTGGATGAAGTGCTCGACAGCGTCAAGAAAGTGGAAGAAAAGAGAGAAGAATAGGATGGCCGGCAGATCGCGCACTACGATCCAGTTCTGTTCATTCTGCAAGCGTAGCCAATACGAGGTGGATCGGTTGATCTCTGGGCCGGATCAGGTGTGCATTTGCAATGAATGCGTAGAATTGTGCCGCGAGATCTTGGAACAGGATCAGCGCATCCCTAACGAGCCGCGCACCGTGCTGACGATGGAGCATATCCCCTCACCCAAGGAGATCTACCAGCGCCTCAACGAGTGGGTGGTGGGGCAAGAACGCGCCAAGAAGACACTTTCGGTGGCGGTCTATAATCATTACAAGCGCATCGCAGCCGATGCCCATTTCGAAGATGGGATCGAGATGCAGAAAAGCAATATCCTGCTTGTCGGCCCCACCGGATGCGGCAAGACTTTGCTGGCCGAGACTCTGGCGCGCATTCTCAATGTGCCCTTCTGCATCGCCGATGCCACCTCGCTCACCGAAGCAGGTTATGTGGGCGAAGACGTGGAAAACATCCTGCTGCGTCTCATTCAGAATGCGGATGGCGACATCCAGCGCGCCCAGACAGGTATCGTTTACATCGATGAGATCGACAAGATCGCCCGCAAGACGGGCGACAACCCTTCGATCACCCGCGACGTCTCGGGTGAGGGGGTGCAACAGGCGCTCCTCAAGATCATCGAGGGCACCATTGCCAACGTGCCGCCGGAAGGCGGCCGCAAGCACCCTCAACAAGAGTTTATCCAGATTGACACGACCGATATCTTGTTCATTTGCGGGGGCGCGTTCGACGGCCTGGAGAAGATCGTGGCTGAACGCATCGGCATCAAAGGACAGATCGGTTTCTCGCGCGCTAACGAGCGACGCTGGCAACAACGTGAACGGCAAACAGCCGAGTTGCTGCGTCAGGTCATCCCGGATGACCTGATGCGATATGGGTTTATCCCTGAGTTCGTCGGCCGCCTACCGGTGACTGTCGTGGTAGATCCCCTTGATCGGGACGCGCTGGTCAAAGTGCTCACCGAGCCACGCAATGCGCTGGTCAAGCAATTTCAGCGCCTGTTTGAGCTGGATGGCGTGGCGCTGGAATTCACCCCTGAAGCGCTGGTCACCGCCGCCGGCAAAGCCTATGAGCAGCGCACGGGCGCACGTGGCCTGCGCACTATTATCGAGGAGACCCTGCTGGATGTGATGTACGAGATCCCCTCGTGTCCTGAGGTGAAACGTTGCGTGATCACCGCCGACGCGATTCACGGCACCGGCCAGCCCGAGCTGTACGATGCGGCGGGCCATCTCATCGGCTGGGAAATGAACAAAGCGGCTTGAACATCCGCCCTGTTCGACATACCAGCTCCTATATATACCAGGTTTATAAAGAAGATCAGGAGTAACCCTTGGAAGCACTGGAACACCAACTCGTCGCTTTTCTGGAGAACCTTCTCAACACGATTGGCTGGGGAGGTGTCGTGTTCATCATGGCGTTGGAAAGCGCAAACATCCCCATCCCCAGCGAGGTGACCATGCCGCTTGCCGGTTGGTTTCTGGTCGAGGCGCGTGGGCTGAGTGCCTGGGATGCGGTGTTGGCCGGCGGCTTTTACGGCGCGCTGGGGTGCACCATCGGTTCGATGGCCAGCTACGCCCTGGGATATTTCGGTGGCCGTCCCTTCCTGACCCGTTACGGCAAATATCTTCTGATCACCCCCCACGATCTGGAAAAGGCGGACCGTTGGTTTGCCCGCTGGGGTGACCTGGCTATTTTCATCTCGCGTCTGCTCCCCATTGTGCGCACGTTCATCTCGTTTCCGGCCGGTGTGGTGCGCACACGCTTTTGGACATTTGGCGTGTATACCTTCGTGGGGTCGTTCCTGTGGTGTGGCACACTGGCATGGGGAGGTTATCTGTTTGGAGCGCGTTGGGAGGAGCTGCGTGCCATGATGCGCCCCTTTGACATCCCCATTGCGGTGGTTATCCTGGGCGCTGCTGCCTACTACATCTACCGTCACGTGAAACACTTCCGCCGCGCGAGCGCACTCTCGGCGGAAGAAAGCTGAGCTACTCGCTCGATCCGTCGTTCAAGCGTCCTGTCTTGGCGTGCCCTGCTGTAAACATCCATCCCTATGCGCGGCGCGGTTGATCCATCCATCGGGCCGCTACTTCAAAAAACCTGTCCCTAGAAGGTGGTGCTTTACCCACCTGCTCCCCCAAGCCAAACAAGCTCTTTATAACCCCTTCACGACTTCTTAACACCGGCCTGTTAAGATGAGAGCAGATAAACGCCCTTCGGATAGGTGCGTTTATCAGATCGAGTTGAGAATTAACAATCTACACAAAACACATATGGGTGTATGCAGAGATGACAACTTCAACGCGTATTGCACCGCAAACTCGCAAGATGTGGTGGATGAACGTCATGCTCCTCAGCGCTGCTCTGGCGACTATGCTTTCAGGCGTTTATTTCCTCTTCTTCGGGGGAGGGTTCAGAGGTGGCCGCAATCCATGGTATGGTGTGGAGCTGATCTTCAGCCGTGCCACCTGGGATGACATTCACACCTGGGGAGGCGTGCTGATGATCGCAGTTGCCACGTTCCATTTGGTGGTGCATTGGCCTTGGTTCGTTCGCATGGGAAGGCGCATCATCAGCGAGCTCAAGGGAGGATGTGGCTGCATGAACCGCTATGGGCGGCTTAACCTGGCGCTCAACCTTGTGCTTGGTCTGCTGTTCTTCCTTGCAGCTATTTCAGGCATTGTGCTGCTCTTCTTGCCCCACGGACGAGAGGTGACGACAACGTTGCTTTGGACACGAAGGAGCTGGGATATGCTGCACACCTGGAGCGGAACATTGATGATCATCACGGCGATACTTCACATCGGCATTCACTGGAAGTGGCTCACGAAAGTGACACGGAATATGATGCGTGCGATGTGGCTCAGAGAAGCTGCACGCCCAGCCGCGCAAGAAAGTGTATTTCCCGCTCGAGCAGCTACGATCTGTTGGGTCTAGAATAGATTTGATATGGATGGATTAGTCATATTGAGGAGGCAAAAATGATAAAGAAGATGCTGTTAGGCTTTCTGGGTCTTCTCTTGATAGGCGCACTGGTGTTCGGTGCAGTGAACCGCACGATGGCCTTGGCGAACTATCCCAATGCGGGTCAGCGCTATGGCCAGCAGAACTCGGACTCCGGTATCTACCAGGGATGGACAGAGCAGGAAGGACAGCAGAGCGAGGCGGAGGTTGGTATGCACCTGGTCACGGGCGTGGGCAGCACATCGTCGAGGGAAGAGGAGCTGAGCAAAGAGTCGGGCCGTTACCCCGAGGACAAGGCAGAGGGGCAGGCCGATCGTGAGGTGATACGGATCGCTTTGTCCCTTGGGACTGAAATATCTCCGAGTTTGAACGTCTCAAACTTCCTCAGCAGAATTTGAGGGACAGTCTCAGCTGAATTCGACAAAAATGGACAGGGGGTGGCAATTGAGCCACCCCCTGAGGTGTCTGGGTCACTTTGTGCTTATATCTTGCGTACCGCCACAGCGGCGGGTCCTTTCTCTCCTTGTTGTACTGAGAACTCCACGCGATCACCTTCGTTCAGAGTACGATAGCCTTGGCCGCTGATCGCGGTGTAATGTACGAAGACATCACCACCCGAATCGCGTGCAATAAACCCATACCCCTTCTGATTGTTGAACCACTTGACCACACCGGTTTCGCGTTCGCTCATTCTTGAGCCCCTCCTTGGAAAAGAAAAACATTGTTGCTGAATATTTGCTGCGGGTGCATGACACCCTGTACCCGCATAAAACAATAAACTCAGACCCCTATAGGCTGAGTGGTGACCTGTACATACTGCAAGGCATCAATATCCTTAATGGCCTCCTAAAGCCATTCTACTTTCAAAACACTTATATGTCAAACGTTCGTTGCCAAAGAGTCACCCCATAATTTGACAAGGGGAATAAAGTATGGCATCCTTTTGACAAGGATGCGGTAGTCTTGGTGCTGGTTTCACGCTAGGGCGCCTGGAGCTGATGAAGCCGGGTGGTTGGTGTGTACGGTGGCACAAGAGGTCGCGTCATAAGCCACTAGTATTTAAAAAAGAGGTAAAAAGTAACAAAAAATGAGTGAGCGCATCAAAGGGACCGTCAAGTGGTTCAATGGGCAAAAGGGGTACGGCTTCATCACCCGTGACGATGGCGAGAAGGACGTGTTTGTACACTACTCCGCCATCCAGGCGCAAGGGGGGTTCCGCAATTTAGATGAGGGTGACCGCGTCGAGTTCGAGGTCGAAAGGGGGCCCAAAGGGCCGGCGGCCGTAGCAGTGCGGCGCATCTAAGTCTGAGTTTGAAGTTCTTCCCCTGGCAAAGGACACAAGAAGGGCGGCATTCACCGTCCTTCTTGTGTCTTCCACCGACAGCGTCGGGAAGCAAGACCGATGTGCGACGTGGAATGTGGCTATGCCTATGCACGCACCCCGTGAGAGGGTGATTCTCTTTGTCACTAGCGGTGAAGCCAGGTCGCCATCGACCGACATACCTGTTTTCCACATAAAGGGTCTAGGAAGCAATTTTAGACAGCCTCGGAGTTGCTATTGACAAAACGCATAAATGTGGTATAATGGCGCTGAGCTGAATAGGACAAAGACTGCGAACGGGAAGAGTACCCAGCGTGAGGCTGTTCAGAGAGCCGGCGGGAGGTGTGAGGCCGGTACAGATAGCGTTGGGGAATGGGCCCGGGAGTCGCGCTCCGAACATGGTCGAACACGATCATCAGTAGGCGGCGCCGGGGACTCCGCCGTTAGCCGGGAGCCGGGTATTGACGTCATAACCCATGGTGGGGTGTGGCAGCGTACCTGTGAGTGAGGCTGAGCGCCGGGTGCTCTCTGGACGTTGGTGAGTGCCGGGCGCGGCCTAAGCGGGGTGGCACCGCGGGAGTGGTCAAAAAAGCCCTCTCGTCCCTGAACTTCCACAAGGGATGAGAGGGCTTTCTGTTTTCGGCGTGAAGTCTGTTTAAGGAAGCGGAGGTGTGCAATGTATCAGCCTGCTTTGGCACGTATGGAGCGGTTGGTGGAACAAGGCAATCTGATACCGGTCTGGCGCGAACTGCCGGCCGATATGGAGACGCCGGTCAGTGTCTACCTGAAGCTGCAGGATGAGGGCCCCAGCTTCCTGCTGGAGTCCATCGTGGGTGGTGAGCAGGTGGCGCGTTATTCGTTCATCGGGGTGCGCCCGCGTGCGTTGCTGAGCGTGCAGGGCGACCGAGTGCTGTTGTACGAAAACGGCCACGAACGTGTCGCCGCTTTGGGTGATCAGGACGCACTGAGCGCGCTCAAGTCGGTGATGGCGAACACCGCCCTCGTCCCTCTTCCAGGATTGCCGCGTTTCCGCGGCGGGGCGGTGGGTTTCCTCGCTTACGATGCAGTGCGGCGCTTCGAGCGTCTTCCCAGCATAGCCGCTGATGATCTGGGTTTGCCCGAAGCCGCTTTTATGCTGGCCGATACCCTGGTCGCCTTCGACCATGCACGGCAGCGTTTGCTGGTCATCTCCCTGGCACGCCTCGACGGTGACACTCGCACCGCATATCAGCGCGCTGCCGCGCGCATTGAGGAAGTCGTAGCCCGTCTCAGCGCCCCGATCCCCTTGGAGAGCACACCGGTACTGGAAGCGGGTGCGACCGTATCAACCGACCCAATCACCTCGAACTATTCGCAATCCGAATTCGAGGCTATGGTGCGTCGGGCGAAGGAGTACATCGCCGCCGGTGACATTTTCCAGGTTGTGCTCTCACAGCGGCTCGCAGTGCACAGCGATGTGCCGCCTTTCTCCATCTATCGGGCGCTGCGCCGACTCAACCCGTCTCCCTACATGGTGTTTATGCGCTTTCCAGGCGGGCTGAGCACGCCACCGTTGCACATCATCGCCGCCAGCCCCGAGATGCATGTTCGCCTGGAGGAACGCGTGGCCGAGCTGCGCCCGATTGCCGGCACACGTCCGCGCGGGCTGACGGACCAGGAGGACGTTGAACTGGCTGCCGAATTGCTGGCAGACGAAAAAGAATGCGCCGAGCACGTCATGCTGGTGGACTTGGGGCGCAACGATCTGGGGCGCGTGTGCGAATATGGCAGTGTGCGCATCGAAGAGAGGATGACCATCGAACGCTACTCGCACGTGATGCACATCGTCTCCGACATTCGGGGGCAATTGCGTGCGGGATATGATGCATTTGACCTGCTGCGTGCCACTTTTCCCGCCGGCACCGTCACCGGTGCACCGAAGGTGCGCGCAATGGAAATTATCGAAGAGCTGGAACGCGTCCGACGCGGCATCTACGCCGGCGTGATCGGCTATATCGGCTACGATGGCCGGATGGATTCTTGCATTGCCATCCGCACAATCGTGATGCAAGGCAACACGGCTTACATTCAGGCAGGCGCCGGCATTGTGGCCGACAGTGAGCCAGCGCGCGAATACCAGGAGACGCTCAACAAAGCGCGCGCGCTCGCCGAAGCGGTCCAGATCGCTTCAACAAGAGGCATGGGGTGATGTGCCACTAAGTGGCTGGAGTTTGCTAAGCAAGGAGGACAAAATGGTATTGATCATCGATAACTATGACAGCTTCACGTATAACTTGGCGCAATACTTGGGGGAGCTGGGCGTCCCTGTGCACGTGGTACGGAATGATGCGGTCACCCTGGAGGAAATTGCCACGCTGGCACCTAGCCACATTGTTATCTCACCGGGGCCGGGTCGCCCAGAGCAAGCCGGCATCTCCATAGAGGTCGTCCGACGTTTCGCCCCCGAGGTGCCGATCTTGGGCGTCTGTCTCGGTCATCAGGCAATCGGCGCTGCCTTTGGCGGGCAGGTGATGCGCGCCGAACGGCTGATGCATGGCAAGGTTTCCCTCATCCACCATGATGGCAAGGGCATTTTCGCCGGATTGCCATCCCCCTTTAGCGCGACCCGTTATCACTCTCTCATCTTGAGCGAACCGCTGCCGGAATGTCTGGAGGTATGTGCTCGTACTGAGGAGGGTGAGATCATGGCTGTGCGTCACCGTTCTTATCCCCTTGTGGGCGTGCAGTTCCATCCCGAATCGTTTTTGACCGAGCATGGACATTACATCCTGCGCAATTTTCTGGAGCTCAACACATCCCCGCTCTCCACGGCGTCTGTCAGCACCCCCGCGCAATCCACCCCGAA
>JASFBB010000006.1:0-3470 GCA_036172345.1 Anaerolineae bacterium | reverse complement strand
ACGTAGAAGATAGCTCGATCTTAGCACGTTCACAGGCTTCACGCAGACGCAGCAGCGCCTGACGATCCTGGCGCAGGTCGATGCCGTGCTCTTTGTAGAACTCATCGGCTACATAGTCCACAAGGCGTTGGTCGAAGTCATCGCCGCCCAGGAAGGTGTCGCCGTTGGTCGCCTTGACTTCGAAGACGCCCTCGCCGACATCCAGAATGGAAATGTCAAAGGTGCCCCCTCCCAGGTCGTAGACGGCGATGATCTCATCCTTGCGTTTGTCCAGTCCATACGCCAAGCTGGCAGCGGTGGGTTCGTTGATGATGCGCAGCACTTCCAGGCCGGCGATGCGGCCGGCGTCCTTGGTCGCCTGGCGTTGACTGTCGTTGAAATAGGCGGGCACGGTGATGACTGCCTGGGTCACCGGCTCGCCCAGGTATGCCTCGGCATCGGCCTTCAGCTTCTGGAGGATCATCGCGCTGATCTCCTGGGGAGAATAGGTCTTGCCGCCCATCTCCACTAGGACATCCCCGTTGGGTGCTTCGTGCACCTGGTAGGGCACATGCTGGATGGCACGTTGCACCTCCGGATCGCGATATTTGCGTCCCATAAAACGCTTGATGGAGAAGATGGTGTTCTCCGGATTGATGATCGCCTGACGGCGCGCAATCTGGCCGACCATCCTTTCGCCGGTCTTGGGATTGACTGCTATCACGGAAGGGCACAGACGCGCTCCCTCAGCGGTGGGGATGACGACCGGCTCCCCGCCCTCCATCACGGCCACCACAGAGTTGGTGGTGCCAAGGTCAATTCCGATAATTTTTCCCATGAGATATTCGCTCCTCTAAATAGGGCTGTCGCACTCAAGAGGGGGGCGTGCTTTCCTCCTGTGGGCTGTTTGGGCTGACCGACGGCTGCGCTGCGGAGTTGTGTGCTACTTTGACCAGTGCCGGGCGCAGGACACGGTCGCCCAGGCGGTACCCCTTGCGCAGCTCCTCAATGACGGTGCCATCCGGATGTTCGGTCGTCTCCTCTTGCATCATCGCTTCGTGCCACTGCGGGTCGAATATCTGCCCTACAGCGGATACAGTGGTCACGTTCTCGCTTTCCAGAAGCGCGTGGAGCTTGTTCAGGATCATACGCACGCCGTCAACCCAGGGATGATCGGCCAGTTCCGTCGGCAACACCTGCAGGGCACGTTCGAAATCGTCCACGATGGGCAGCAGTTTTAGTAAGAGCGCTTCGTTGCTGCGGCAGCGGATGTCCTCGCGCTCCGCCTCGACGCGCCGGCGATAGTTGGCAAACTCGGCGCGTGCACGCTGCCAACCTTCCAGATACTCCGCAGCTTGAGCTTGGGCTTTTTCCAATTCTGCTTGTAAGGCAGCCACGTCCACCGCCTGAGCTTCAGCGGAAGCAGCTACGGCTCCGGCTTCTTCTGCGAGCTCCCCCGACTCGGGTTGGGATACCAACGGTTCTTCTGTCACCCGATTCTTTTCATCCTCCGACATAGCTCCTCCTATCTCTTGCACAAGCTCGACGAAAATCAATCGATGATAGCACCATTTTGCGAAAGTGCTCGAACGGTCCACTCAGCGACCGTATAAGTTGCTCATCAAATCGCTCATCAATTGGGCGACAAAGCGCACCACGGATACAGCGCGGTCGTAACGCATGCGCAGGGGGCCTAACACGCCCAGTGCGCCGGCAACTTGGTCTTCTACACCGTAACGAGCCAGCACGAAGCTCACCTCCGCCAGGTCCTGCCAACGCCCCTCGCCGCCGATGATGATTTGCAGGCCACCCCGCTGCAGCACTTCGCTGACCAACGCGTCGATGATCTGCCGTTCCTCCAGCAGGCGCACGATCTGCTGGGCGCTCGTGCTATGGACGAACTCCGGTTGGCTCAGCAGGTTGAGCAAACCATCTCGGTAGATCTCGGTGGCATTGCGCGCGTCGAGGCGGCGCATCATGTCGCACACAGCGTCGCCCACGCGATGTTCAAACTCCGAGAGGCCCGGCAAGGTGGCGGCGATAGCGGCCTCGTTGAGTCCTTCCCAACGATGATTAAGCATTGCCGCGATGCGCGACAGCTCCTCTTGGGTCATCGGCGTGCTCAATGCCAGCACCTGCTGTTTCACCACGCCGGCATACAACACCAGGATCAACAATGCCAGCGTGTCGCGGATGGAGATCAACTCCACATGCTTGAGGCAGCTTGGCGCAGACTTGGGAGAGGTGACCAGCGCGGCGCCGCGCGCTCGATGTGCCAAGACAGCTGCCGCCAGACGCATCCATTGTTCCATATCCAGCTGCGCTTGGTGGAACTGATGGCTGATGGTGCGCCGTTCGGCAGTTGGCAGGTCATTCTCTCCCATCAGCTTTTCCACGAAGTAGCGATAGCCCTTCTCGGTGGGCACCCGTCCCGCCGAAGTATGGGGATGAGTAAGGTAACCCCTCTCCTCCAGCCAAGCCATCTCATTGCGGATGGTGGCCGGGCTGATGTCCAGGTGGTACAGCTCCCGGATCGCCTTTGACCCCACGGGTGTCGCCGTGCGGATGTATTCGCTGATCACCAGACGCAAGATCGTCTGGCAGCGTGGTGTCATCTCATCCGATTCAGGTATTTCCACCCGTGTCATCTCCAGATTGCCGAAGCGTCTCCCATTACAGGGCTAGCACTCTCACATCGAGAGTGCTAAACAGCCTATGTGCTATCATACCATAAAGCGCATGGGGTGTCAAAGCAGGCGCAAAAAGGGTTTTACCAATAGATATGGGTGAGTACTACAACTGCTCCTCGGGACTCTGGTGATCACCACGGCCAACGGGGAGAGTGGGCTATGGCTGGGCGCGGTGAGGTGCTTCGGACAGCTTTCAGACGACTGTATAGGCGGTACGATTGTGCAGGTATGTTGGCGTGCAGCTGGGATAAAGGGGCATCTCTGCCGCTGTCTTACTGCCATCTGTGGTCTGTGTATAAAGGCTGATGATCCCTCGAGTGCCAGTTCTTTCTAATCCGAACAGTTTTTGTTTCGATTCGAAATCATTCTTTTAAAATTATTCTTGACAAACGTACATTTTCATGGTAAAATGTGACTAAATCCGAAATATCATTCACACCTCAATGTCCCTTCCCGATCCATTGATCAGGGGCATCCTATGTCCGAGCGTTTCATCAAGAACGAACGGCGACGCGCTATTATGGAACGAGTGGCGCAACAGCGGTTTGTTACAGTCGCAGAGCTCAGCGACCAGCTTGGGGTCTCCGAAGTCTGTATCCGACGCGACTTGCGGTCGCTGGAAATGCACGGGCTGATCCGTCGCTTTCACGGTGGCGCTATGGGGCTCTCTTCTGTAGTACCTAGCAACGTTGATGGTCACATGTGTGCCATCCCCCAAAACGTGATCAATGCTGAGGTGAAGTCGCGCATCGGGCGTACGGCCGCACAGCGTGTACGCAGTGGGGAGCGCATCATTTTCGA
>JASFBB010000005.1:0-16839 GCA_036172345.1 Anaerolineae bacterium | reverse complement strand
CACTGGGGTGGGGATGGGCGACCAACCTCTCATGTCAGCACTGCGACGTTTAGGACATACAGGCGATGAGAGGCCATCAGCACCGCTCTGCTCCTCCCCGTGATCAAAGGGCTGGTGACGATCTACTGGCCCATCACCCCTAGCGAACCGACGAGACACGCCATCGGTGCTCGATTGGCTCGTCCTATTGGACGCTACCATTTTATACAACTGGGCAATACGTTGACTTTCACCTCCCGCAGAGGTACAATCTCATACACCTCGCAGGGCAGGTATACAGAAAGGGGGGAGCTATGGAAGGGACGAAGGCGGACACACGCCCAGAGCGACCGCCTATCCTGGCATTGATCGATGGGCACGCGTTGGCCTACCGTGCTTATTTTGCCCTGTCGAACACTAGCATGCACACGCGTGCCGGCGAGCCGACTCATGCGGTGTATGGCTTCGCTCTCATGTTGCTCAGCCTGTGGGAAGAATATAAACCCGATCACTTGGCTGTGGCTTTCGACGTCGGACCGTCCTTTCGTCATAATCAGTATGCTGAGTACAAAGCAACCCGTGAGAAGATGCCGGAGGACATGACGCCTCAGATGCGACGTGTCGAGCAGCTGGTGCGCGCGTTTAACATCCCCGTCTTCACCGCCGAGAACTACGAAGCCGACGATGTGTTGGGCACGTTAGCCAAACAAGCGGCAACACAGGGCATCGAAACCATCATTGTGACGGGTGATCGCGATGCCTTCCAATTAATCGGGCCGCATGTTAAGGTGCTCATCTCGGGCAGGACCTTCAGCGAGCGCAAGCTGTATGATGAGGCAGAGCTGCGTGCCCGCTATGGCCTTTCTCCGGCGCAGCTGATCGAGCTGAAGGGCTTGGTGGGAGATCCTAGCGACAACATCCCAGGCGTCAAGGGTATCGGCGAGAAGACCGGCATCCAGCTCATCCAAAAGTATGGCACGCTGGAGGAACTCTATGCGCATTTGGATGAGCTGCCACCCAGTCAACGTGCCAAGTTGGAGACGGGGCGCGACATGGCGTTCCTTTCAAGGGCTCTAGCACGCATCAAGACCGATGTGCCGGGCATCCAACTCGATCTAGAAACCTGCCGCACACGCGATTTTGACGTCAACGAAGTGTTGCGCCTCTTCCACGAACTGGAGTTTCGCAGCTTACTTCATCGCATCCCTGGCCGCCCAGCTCGTCCGGCAACCCCGATCGCTTCTCCTGCCAGTGTCCAGCTGGAAATGTTTGAGGCACCGAGTGCAGTTGAGATGCCATCTGCGCCGTTAAGTGTGGCCGAAAAGCCCCCGTATCAGGTGATCTGTTCCCTTGCTGAGCTCACCACACTGATCGACCAGCTGAAGAAAGCAGAGAGCCTGACATTTGATGTGGAGACCACCTCGACCGATGCTATCACCGCTGACCTGGTTGGCATCGCACTGACCGATGGCCCTGGACATGCCAGCTATGTGCCGCTCGCCTCGCCTACGGTGTGCCTGCCCCAAGAGGAGGTGCTGCAGATTCTACACCCCCTCTTCGCCGACGAACAATTACTCAAAATCGCTCACAACGCTAAGTATGATATCACTGTGCTGACGCAGCACGGTGTGGAGACACGTGGAACACTTTTTGACACTATGGTCGCTGCCTGGGTGCTTGACCCTGCGGGAGCGCTAGGACTGAAAAACCTCGCGTGGAATCGACTGGGCGTCGACATGACCGAGATCACCGATCTTATCGGCAGCGGTCGCAAGCAGATCACTATGGACCAGGTGCCACTGGAACGCGCCGCAACATACGCTTGTGCCGATGTGGATATGACATGTCGTCTGGTGGACGGTCTGCAGAATGATCTGCGCCAACGTGGGCAAGAGCTACTCTTTCGTGAAGTGGAGATGCCGCTGGTGCCCGTGTTGGTCGCTATGGAACGCACTGGTGTGCGGCTGGACGTCGAGGTACTGCGCCAGATGTCGCGCGAACTTGACAAGCGCCTGCAGGCGATTGAGGAAGAGATCTATGAATGGGTAGGCTATCGCTTCAACCTCAATTCGACCCAGCAGCTCTCGGACGCGTTGTTCGTCAAGCTCAACCTGCCCACCTCCGGGCTGCGCAAGAATCAAAGCGGGTACTATTCGACGGCGGCGGATGTGCTGGAATCGTTGCGCGGACATCACCCCGTCATCGAGCTCATTCTGGAACAACGACAGCTGACCAAGTTAAAGGGCACTTACGTGGATGCGCTGCCCCAGCTGATCAATCCACGCACCGGACGCGTTCACACTTCTTTTAATCAGACCGGCACCGTCACCGGACGTATTTCGAGCAGCAACCCTAACTTGCAGAACATCCCCATTCGCACCGAGGTGGGGCGGGAGGTACGCCGCGCATTTGTCGCTGAACCGGGCTGGCAGCTGTTGTCTGCCGACTATTCTCAGATAGAGCTGCGCGTCATGGCGCATATCTCGCAAGACTCTGGCCTGTTGGGCGCCTTTATGCGGGACGAAGATATTCACGCCGCCACGGCTGCCGCCGTATTGGGCATCTCCATTTCGGAGGTGACCAAGGAGCAGCGTCGCATCGCCAAGAGTGTCAATTTTGGTCTCAGCTATGGCCAGGGTGCCTTCGGCCTAGCCCAGCAGACCGGTATGAGCCGAGAGGAAGCGAACAAGTTTATCAAAACCTATTTTGAGAAATACCCGGGGGTGCTGCGCTACATCGAGCAGACCAAACGCTTAGCGGCAGAACAGGGGTACGTGCAAACCCTGCTGGGTCGGCGACGCTATTTTCCCAACCTGGCCAAGATGCGAGGCCCCGAACGCGCGCGTGCCGAGCGCGAGGCGATCAACATGCCGATCCAGGGTACCGCTGCTGATATCATCAAGATCGCTATGATTCGACTGCACCGGACATTGCAGGAGCGCGCGATGCGCGCTCGTATGGTGCTCCAGGTGCACGACGAACTGGTGTTAGAGGTGCCAGACGAGGAGCTCGAAGCGACCATCCCCCTGGTGCGCGAAGTCATGAGCAATGCTATTCAGCTCGCCGTTCCACTCAAGGTGGATGTCGAAGTAGGCAAGAACTGGTTGGAGATGGTGCCTCGATGAGCATATCCAAACGTGTGGAGGATGCGCGTCGTGCATTCGCGAAGCGCAACCTAGAGGCAGCGCGCGAAGCGCACACCTTAGAGCGCATTGCCCGTTCGGCGCGCCGTGAACACATCGAAGAACATGGTGCTACCAGCCATGCCTATATCGGCGATATGGTTTACGGCGGCTTAGATGGTATCGTGACGACCTTCGCTGTGGTGAGTGGCGTGGCAGGTGCCCAGCTGGGGGTGCACGTCGTGCTCATCCTTGGCCTGGCAAACCTGCTCGCCGATGGGTTCTCGATGGCGACCGGTGCTTATTTGTCCGCTCGCGCAGAGCGCGAATATTATCAGCGCGAGCTGGCCCGCGAGCGCTGGGAGGTCGAACACCTACCAGAGGCAGAGCGCGCTGAGCTCTATGAGCTCTATCGCCAGCAAGGTTACACCGATGATGATGCAAAGCGCTTGGTAGAGATCAAGACGCGCGACCATGAACTGTGGGTCAAAGCGATGATGGTCGAAGAGCTGGGTTTGCTGCCGGATGAGCGCAAACCCTTCTACAGTGCGTTGGCCACTTTCGGTGCTTTCGTGCTGGCCGGTGCGGTGCCGATGCTGATTTACTTGCTTGGATTATTGATCAGTATTCCAGGGGAGATGAGGTTCCCAGTGGCAGCAATCTTATCGGCAGTGGCGCTATTTGGACTGGGGGCCGCCAAGGTGTTGGTTACCCACTTGCAGCCGTTGCGTAGCGGCATGGAAATGCTTCTCGTGGGTGGCTTGGCGGCCAGTGTAGCCTACGGAGTGGGCGTCCTGCTCAGGGGCCTGGGCGTGTGAGATGGATCTGCCAACTCCGAGTTGTGATCGAAATGGAACGATGCACCCGAGACATGTGCCGAGCATTCCTCTGCTCCTCGGATACATACAGCACCCACAAGGGCTGACTCTCCCCATTTCATCGAGGTGTGTATGATTTTGGTTCGTGATCATATCGCTCAGCTCATCGTGGAAGCCATCCGCACGACCCAGAAGAAAGGGGAACTTCCTTCCTTCGAGCTGTCAGAAGTCCTCGTCACACGTGCTCGAGACGAAGCGTTTGGGGACTATGCCAGCCCGGTCTGTATGACTTTAGCACGCGTTGCGCGGATGGCTCCGCTCGCCATTGCACAGCGGGTTATCGCACACATGCCGCCAGCCCCTTTCATCGGGAAGGTGGAGGCAGCACATCCGGGGTTTATTAACATCGCCTTGGCATCACAATGGTTGAGTCAGCAAGTGGAGGTCATTCTCGCTGAAGGAGAACGCTTCGGACAGGTAGACCTGGGCAAAGGGCGTTCGGTGCAGGTGGAATATATCAGCGCTAACCCGACCGGCCCGCTGACTGTGGGTTCCGGGCGCAACGGGGTCTTGGGCGATGCGCTGGCCAACGTGCTGGCAGCGGCCGGCTGGCGGGTGCAACGCGAATATTATGTCAATGATACAGGAACTCAGGTGGAGCTCTTCGCCGCCAGCTTGTATGCGCGTTATGCTCAGGCATTGGGACGCGACGAGCCATTGCCAGAAGGGGGATATCCGGGCAGCTACCTGATGGAAATGGGGCATCAGCTGGCACAGGAGTATGGGGATCATTTCCTCACTATGGAACGTGGCCAAGCCCTGGCCGCGTTGCGCGAGGAAGGGTTAAAGCACATGCTGGCAAGCATCCAAGCGGATGCCGCAGCACTGGGCATTCGATTCGACAACTGGAAGTCCGAGCGCAGCCTTTACGAAGATGGCACATACAGCCTCGTCTTCAATCGATTGAGCGCAGGTGGCTGGCTGGTGTATCGTGATGGAGCGGTGTGGTTTACCGAAACGCCCCAAAGATCTTCTGGGGATCAGATGACAACAGAGGAACAACCGGCGCAGGCCGCCACCAAAAACGGCCAAGATAAAGATAACGTGGTGGTACGTTCCGACGGGCGGCCAACCTACTTCGCCTCTGACATCGCCTATGTGTGGGATAAGCTGGTCACGCGTGGGTTTGATCGGGCGATCTATGTGTGGGGGGCGGATCATCAGGGGCATGTGCCACGCATGAAAGCGGTAACTCGTGCGCTGGGGTTGGACCCCGAGCGCATTAACATCATCCTCTATCAGCTGGTGACGCTCAAGCGCGGCGGTGAGTTGGTACGCATAGGCAAACGCACTGGCGAGATCATCACCCTGCGCGAAGTCGTGGAAGAGATCGGCGCCGACGCGACCCGCTTTATGCTGTTGACACGTGCCGCCGACAGTCAGATGGAACTCGATCTGACGTTGGCAGTGCAGCAATCCAGCGAGAATCCAGTGTACTACGTGCAGTATGGCCACGCACGCATTGCCAGCATCTTCCGTTATGCTCAGGAGCGCGGCTTCTCACCGGAAGGGGGTGACGTCCGCTTGCTGACCCATCCTGCCGAGCAAGCTCTCATCCGCCAGATGGTGCGCTTGCCGGAGACGGTCGCTCTGTGTGCCGAGACGTTGAGCCCGCACCATCTGACGCACTATGCTCAGGAGCTGGCCACCGCATTCCACGCCTTTTACAAGGAATGCCGAGTCGTCTCGGAGGATGCTAGACATGCCGATATAGGACGCGCCCGGATGAAATTGGTGCAGGCCGCCAAAATTACGTTGGCCAACACATTGCGCTTGATCGGCGTCTCGGCACCCGAATCGATGTAAAGCTAGGAGGTCAGATCACCGCGGCGTTCTGAGCACAAGGCGTCAAGGTGATTAGGGGATATCCCTTACCTTATAAGGAGATGAAAGGTATGCAATTCGTTGATCTGCTAGGATCGGAGGCGCTCACTTTCGATGATGTCTTGCTGGTACCTGGTTATACTGAGGTGTTGCCTTCAGAAGTGGATTTGCGTACCCAGTTACACGAGCGTCTCCCGCTGAACATTCCGGTCCTGTCAGCAGCAATGGACACAGTGACTGAGTCGCGTATGGCTATTGCACTGGCACGCCAAGGGGGACTGGGGGTGATCCACCGCAACCTAAGCCCAGAGGATCAGGCTGCTGAGGTGGATAAAGTAAAGCGCTCGATGTCCGGTATGATTGTAGATCCGATTACCCTGCCTCCGGACGCGACATTGGGTGAAGCCGAAGCGATCATGGCACGTTACCACATCTCCGGCGTGCCCATCACCGACAATGGTCGCCTAGTAGGTATCCTGACCAACCGCGACATCCGCTTCGCGACCCAACTGGATGCCCCGGTGCGTGAGTTTATGACCAGCGAAGGGCTGATCACTGCTCCGGTCGGCACCTCGCTGGAGGAAGCGAAAAGCATCCTCCAAAAGTACCGCATCGAAAAGCTGCCCCTGGTGGATGAACACTTCAACCTGCGCGGCCTGATTACCTACAAGGATATCCTCAAGAAACAGGACTTCCCCAACGCTGCGGTGGACAGCCGCGGCCGCTTGCTGGTAGCTGCCGCAGTGGGGGTGGGACAGGACCTGGAACATCGGCTGGAGGCCCTGTTGGATGCCGACGTCGATGCGGTGGCGGTGGACACCGCCCATGGTCACGCCGAAGCGGTGTTACGCGCAGTACGGCGCATCAAGATGATCGCTCCGCACTTGCCCGTGTTGGCAGGCAACGTGGTGACGGCGGAGGGCACGGAAGCTTTAATCGAAGCTGGTGCCGATTGCATCAAGGTTGGCATCGGTGCCGGCTCGATCTGCACCACTCGCGTGGTTGCCGGGGTAGGAGTGCCCCAGATCACAGCGATTGCCGAATGTGCCCGAGTGGCGGTGCCACGTGGGGTGCCATTGATCGCCGACGGCGGTATCGAATACTCAGGTGACATCGTCAAGGCCCTGGCTGCCGGCGCCAGTGCGGTGATGCTCGGCTCTCTGTTGGCAGGGTTGGATGAATCGCCAGGCGAAATCGTGATGTGGGAGGGGAGACGATACAAAGTGTATCGCGGCATGGGCTCCCTGGCAGCAATGAAGGGTTATGGGCGTGATCGCTACCTCTCGGCACAAGACTCGGTGGAACGTGGACAGCTAGCCACCGCCGGCAAATTGGTGCCGGAAGGGATCGAAGGACAAGTCTCCTACAAAGGCCCGCTGGCAGATTACATGTTTCAATTAATGGGTGGTCTGCGCTCGGGCATGGGTTACGTGGGTGCCGCAAATCTCCGCGAGCTGCGCGAAAAAGCCCGTTTTGTGCGCATTACCCAAGCTGGCCTTACCGAAAGTCACCCACACGGGGTGTTTATCACCAAAGAAGCCCCTAACTATCAGATGCGCCCGCGTTAGGCCAGAGTATATCTGAGTACCCTTGAGTGGCAGAGAAATTCGTTTCAGCTGATAATACAGGTATTACCATATGCCAAGAGGTGGAAACGAACAGATAGGGGAATGCTCGAGAGTACAGGTTAACCTTCCAATTGTGGTGTTTGCCTGCACGGTGTTCCAAGACATGTTACAAGAGCTGCTCCCGCAGGGTTTAGCTAGCCAAGTGCGGTTCTTTGATATGGCACTGCACGTAACACCCAAATCTATGCAACGCACCTTGCAGGAAGCGATCGATAGCGTCGAGCAACCCAGCCTGATCGTGCTGGCTTATGGCTTGTGCGGCAACGGCCTGCATAGTCTCAAAGCAGGCAAGCATGTGCTGCTCGTGCCGCGGGTGGATGATTGCATTGCCATTATGCTGGGCTCGCGTCAAGCCTACCTGGAAGAGTTTCATAAGGAGCCAGGAACTTACTATCTAGGGAGAGGATGGCTGGAGGCGGACGTATCGCGTATCAATCCCACGAGCACGAATGACGCCCGCTACGGCGCTGACCCGTTGACCACGTACGAGATCTATGCTGCCCAGCATGGGCCGGAGACAGCCCAATGGCTGGTGGATCAGCTCTACCGCAATTATCGCAGGTTGGTATTTGTGGCACACACACAGACGGAACTAGAACGATATCGCCCTCGCGTCAAACAGATCGCCCAATTCTGCCAGCGATGGGGGATACGCTACGAGGAGATTATGGGATCAGATCGCTATATGCGACGGCTGATCGAGCTCGCCGCAGCGCTGGACCAGGCAGATGAGGGGTTCCTGGTGGTACCCCCGGGTGGTGAGATCACCCAAGAGCAATTCCAAATATCCAGCATTTGACTCACCTCCCATACACGTGAGGGCCAGGGAGGCGCGCTGCCGTTACGCTGAACACTCACGCCGGAGAATGCAGGTCACTCTGGCAATGCTATCTTGTAAAATGAAAATGATCGAATAGCACAATCGAGGGTTTTCGCAATGCCAACAGTCATGGTTATCTACGGTGAAGAAGTGCGCGAGCTTCCCGCCGCGCGTGATAGCTCATTAGGTGACGTGATCATTGCGGCAGGTCTGCCGCTTGAGCAGCCATGCGCCGGTCGCGGTACCTGCGGTAAATGCAAAGTGTTAGCCGAGGGAGGTCTGAGTCCCCTTGACGATATTGAGCTGAAACACCTCACCCCTGGCGAGCAGGCATTGCACTATCGGTTGGCCTGTCGGGCGCATGTGTACGAAGACACCCGGGTGACCTTGGCGCCGATTGTGGTCTACTCCAACAAAAGCTTTCGCGCCAGCAACCGCTACAAGCGCGACGTCCACGTGCCACTCGGCCTGGCAATCGACCTGGGCTCGACTACAGTGGCTGCTTTTCTTACCATGTTGGATAATGGCGAAGTATGCGCCGGCGCGGCCACGCTCAACCAACAGACCGTCTTCGGAGGTGATGTGATCTCGCGCTTGGCCGCCGTATTGCGCAACTCGGAGAATGCGGAGCGCTTGCACAACCTGGCGCTCGCTTCGATCAACCAGGCGGTTGACGCGCTGAAGCTGGCGCCCAAGGTGTATGCGCGTATCGAGCGGGTGGTTATTGTAGGCAATGTAGCGATGCACCATTTACTGGCCAAGCTGCCCGTGCACACCCTGGCGATGATGCCCTTCCAACCCTATGATAAGTCACCTATTCGTGATGCGCGTCCGTTGATGGGCGGCATCTTTCCGGAACACGTGCGCGTATCCATGCCCCCATTGATCGGCGGCTTTGTGGGCACAGACACATTGGCCTGTCTGGCTTACTTTGGATTCGACAACCCTCCTGGCCCCATCGCTGCAATCGACCTGGGCACCAACGGTGAGGTGATGGTCACCGATGGCAAGCGTATCCTCACCGCCTCCACCGCTGCTGGCCCCGCCTTTGAGGGGGTGAATATTTCGTGCGGCACTCGCGCTGTGGACGGGGCAATCATTGGGGTGCGCCTGGCAGACGGTGAGCTGATCTATGAGACGATCGGTGGTGCGGAACCTGTGGGGCTGACCGGCTCCGGATTGCTGAGCATGGTGTGGACACTGCGCCAGGCCGGGGTGCTGCGTGAGGACGGGCGCTTCGCAACCGATCCGCCTGTGCTGGCCGATCGGATCATTCAAGATGGCAACGGCCGCCGCTTGATGCTCACACCTGATGGCCGTTTGAGCTTCACCCAGAAGGATGTGCGCGAGCTGCAGAAGGCCAAAGGTGCAATGCGCGCTGCGATGGAGATCTTGTTGAAACAGCTGCGGTTACAGGCATCCGACCTACAGCGTGTCATCCTCACCGGTTCATTTGGCGCCCAATTGGATATCGAGGCTGTGTTAGGAGTGGGAATGTTGCCGCCGGTGCGCCGCGAGATAGTGGAGACCATCCCTAATGGCGCCGGGCTGGGAGCAGCAATGTTTCTCTCGGATAAGGGCTTTGCCTGGGCCGAGCGGCTGGCGGCGCGCGCCGAGCAAATCAACCTGGATCAAGACCCCGACTTTATGCAGCAATATGTCCAGGCAATGGCCCTGACCCCAGGAGAGTAAGCCTGCGATCTCAATCGAGGAAGTGGATTGACTACTTTCCTCTCAGATATTGAGATTCTCCACCCGAGATCCACAGAGCAAAAAACGATCCAAAAAATCGGAACTTTTTGGGGACTAACCTCACGGCAGCTTGACGATGGGTGTGTTGAAAAAGTCCCCTAGCCGCCCAGATTTTGTTTAGGAAAATGGGCCAATAAAGAAGGTAACTAAAATTATTTTTCAACGCCCTCTGTTTGACAAATGCCCTGCGATATGTTATACGTAGTCTTGTTATCCAAGCAGGTATCGGGTGCTTTCTAGATGAGTGAAGTGTGCGTACGTCTGCCCAGGGCGATCAGGAGCCAGCCAGACTGCTGAGTCTGGACAGGCCAGGCCTCCATTGGGCAATGGATGCTACAAGTAGTTGTATAAGAGACCAGCCTTCCAGATGAGGGAGGCTGGTTTTTTATATCGGTCAGATTGAACCATCTCTGAATGGAGGTAGGACATGATCCGTGTGGGAGTCTACGGCGCAAGCGGCTACACCGGCTTGGAATTGCTGCGCATCTTACACCGACATCCCCAGGCGCAGCTGGTGTTCGCCACAGCACAAAGCCATGCCGGTAGCTCACTGCGCGATGTTTTTCCGGTGCCCTGGGATATCCCACTGATCGCCGAGGCGGAGGCCGATTGCAGCACAGTTGACGCCGCGTTCTGCTGCCTTCCTGCAGGTAAGGCAATGGAAACGGTCGCTCTGGCATATCGCCACCACGTGCGCGCGATCGACCTCTCCGCCGATTTCCGACTCGCCGACGCGCAAACATACGCGCAGTGGTATGGCATCCCTCACAACGCGCCCGAACTGCTGCCATTAGCGGTCTATGGCTTGCCCGAAATCTACCGCGAGCAGATTGAACATGCGCCCATCGTGGCGAACCCGGGCTGTTATCCTACCAGTGTGCTGCTGGCGCTCTATCCTTTACTCAAGGAACAGCTCCTCCTACCGGATCGGCCCATCATCGTTGACAGCAAATCAGGGGTGAGCGGCGCTGGGCGTAGCCCGACACTCAAGACCCACTTTGTCGAAGCAAATGAGAATCTGTCGCCATACAATATCGGGCGCAAACACCGCCATCTCCCTGAGATGGAACAGGAGATCGTGCGCCTGGGTGGTCCATCGGGCCAGCTTATCTTCACACCCCAGTTACTGCCGGTAAACCGGGGTATCCTTTCTACTATTTATGTGAGTGTGCCTGAAACGGCCTCCATCGAGGTGTTACATTCACTCTTCTGCCAGACATATGCCGGGGAACCCTTCATCTGGGTGCTGCCGCCGGGACAGCTGGCTACGCTGGCACACGCGGTGCACACCAACCGCTGCGTCCTCTCGCTTACCCAGCCGGTGCCAGGGCAGGTCATCATCTGTTCTGCGATCGACAATCTCATCAAAGGAGCAGCAGGACAAGCGGTGCAGAACTTCAACCTGATGTTCGGTCTAGATGAGACCACTGGGCTGGTGATGCTATGATCCAAGTGCTCAAGATCGGGGGCAACGAGCTGGACGATCCCGCCTTCGTTGGCCAATTGGTAGAAGCGGTAAAAGGGTTGTCCTTTCCACCTGTGATCGTGCATGGAGGCGGCAAGGAGATCCGTGAGCTTCAGGAAAAGATTGGGATAGAACCACGCTATATCGAAGGGCTGCGCGTCACCGATGATGCTTCACTGGAGGTGGTGCAAATGGTACTCTCCGGACGCATCAACAAGCGTCTGGTAGCCGCTCTGGGCGCAGCGGGCGTTGATGCCTTCGGCATGTCCGGAGTCGATCGCAATGCAGTGAAGGCGGAAAAACTGCACCACCCCGCCGGCGACCTGGGTTGGGTAGGACGCGTCGTTGCCGTGCGCAGCGAGGTTTTCCTCAATCTGCTGGAGAACGGCGTCACCCCGGTGCTCTCACCCGTCTGCTACGGGCCGGATGGCACCATTTTCAACGTGAATGCAGACCATGTCGCCGAGGCAGTCGCGCTGGCACTTCGAGCGGATGCACTTGTATTCGTCTCCAACGTGCCTGGCGTGCTGGTGGAAGGGCAGCTAGTCGAACGCCTGGAACCCGCTCAGGCACAAGCGTGGATCACGGATGGCACCATCTCAGGCGGGATGATCCCCAAAGTGCGTGCTGCGTTAGAGGCAGTGGCGCACGGAGTGAAAGTAGTACGCATTACTAATCTAAAAGGGCTAAGCCATCAGAGTGGCACTCTAATTGTCAAAAACAGTGAGGTAGGATCACCATGAATGAGACAACGCAACCACCCTTACACGAAGCGATTGTTCTGGAGCGCAAATATGTGCTGCAAACTTATCGACGACCCGATTTCGTGCTGGTGCGCGGTGAGGGTGTGCGCCTGTTCGATGAAAAGGGACGTGCCTTCCTGGATGCAGTTGCCGGCATCGCCGTCAATGCGTTGGGCTACGGTGACCCGGAGATTGTGGCCACTCTGCGCATCGCCGCAGAGGGGTTGATCCACGTCTCGAACCTCTACCATACTGAGCCGCAAGCGCGCCTGGCGCAGGCATTGGTGAAATGTTCCTTTGCCGACCGCGTGTTCTTCTGCAACTCAGGCACCGAGGCAATCGAAGCAGCCCTCAAGTTTGCACGCAAGTACGCACGTGAGCGCTACGGCGCATATAAGACGCAATTCGTCGCGTTCACCAATTCCTTCCACGGGCGCACTATGGGAGCGCTGTCCACCACAGCGACTGAAAAATATCGGGCACCCTTCGAACCGTTGGTGCCCGGTGTCCGGTTTGTTCCATTCAATAATCTGCGTGCCGCAGAGGAAGCGATCACCGACCAGGTGTGTGGGGTGCTGATTGAGCCGATCCAAGGGGAAGGCGGTGTTCACCTGGCAACGGCAGAGTTCTTACAGGGTTTGCGTACACTGTGCACAGAGAGAGGGGCATTGCTCATCTTCGACGAGATCCAATGCGGACTAGGACGCAGCGGCACACTATGGGCACACGAGCCTTCAGGCGTGACGCCAGATGTAATGACGTTGGCCAAGCCGCTGGCCGGCGGGTTGCCTATGGGCGCTGTGCTGATGACTCAATCTGTCGCGAATGTGATGGTGCCGGGCGACCACGGCAGCACGTTCGCTGCCGGGCCACTGATCTGTCAGGTCGCGCAGGTGGTACTGCGGCGTATCAGTGCCCCGCAATTCCTTGCCGAGGTGCGCGCCAAAGGCGAATACCTGGCGACACGTTTGGACCAGCTCATCCGCCCCCACCGGCTGGTGTGTGACGTGCGCGGTCGCGGTTTGATATGGGGTATTGAGTGCAGCGTGGAGGCACCCACGGTGGTCAATGCTGCCTACCGCCATAGTCTGCTCATGTGCGCTGCTGGGACGCATGTAGTGCGCTTGCTGCCACCCCTGATCATCACGCGTGCCGAGATCGACGAAATGGTGGACAAGCTGGCCGAAACGCTTGAAGATGTGGCTCAGGAGACCACAGCATGAACGAGAACATGATCGAGATCGTCCGGGCGAGTGTGCGGGACGTGCCAGCCATCGCGGCCCTGGTGGAACGCTATGTGCGCCGAGGCGAGGTGTTGCCACGGCCACCTGAGGAAATCTATCAGTCGCTGCGCGAGTGGGTGGTGGCAAAGCGCCTTGGTAAAATAGTGGGTTGTGCCTCGTTAGTTATCTTGTGGGCTGACATGGCCGAGATTCGCTCACTCGTCGTGCTACCCGAGCTACAGGGCACGGGCATCGGTCGCCAGCTCGTCTGTGCCCTGCTGGCCGAAGCCGCTGCGCTTGAGATTCCCCGGGTGATCGCCTTGACGCGCAAACCGGCATTCTTCGCCAAGCTGGGCTTTGTCGAGGTGCCACGTGCCTCACTGCCACGCAAGATTTGGAAAGATTGCATTCATTGCACCAAGTTTGCCGGTTGCGATGAGGTGGCCATGGTGTATGAGCTGCCACCCAAGGCACATGAAGGGCAGAATGTTGCCACCACACATGAAGTCATTGTCGCTTGCGATGTACCCACAAGCGCGATCAAGCGGTGAAAAAGCTTTGCGAGGACCGGAAATCTCCGTATAGTTCGAGGTGAACCTCCTCCCAAACCCCCACGTATTTTCAGGCAAGTTGGCAAAACCCCTGATGATAGACCAGCGGGCTGTGGCTCAAGTCGGCCGGGGCAGGTGCCGCGTTCCGCGTGTGCGCACCAGGCATTACAGGGCGTTCAGCCGACAGCGCAGTCACCGCAATGGCCAACGTCAACAGCAAACCAAGCAACAAAATGAGCAGGCGATTCTGCCACAAGGCATCACGCAACACTGCGCCACCGGCTACTACCGCACCGTTCCGGGAAGAACGCGATAAAAATGCCCCTCCTTCCCTAGGGATGTTGCGAGGTGTCCACAGAACACTTGGTGTCTCCCCGACTCGCCCCAGCAGCTCGGCGCGCAGCGTGGCAATGTCAGGTGGGCGATCGTCGGGATGCATCGCCATAGCATGGAGGATGGCGTGCTCAACGTGGGATGAAATGCTAGGGTTGAGCGCGCGCGGTGCGGCGAGCACATCCGGCTTGAGAAAGCGCTGTCTGGCATCCACAGGTGGCTGCCCGGTCAGCAGATGGTATAGAGTGGCACCAGTGGCATAGATATCCGAGCGCACATCGGTGTGTCCACTTTCGCCGCCATATTGTTCAAGCGGGGTGTACTGCACACTACCGCGGCCTTGTAACACGGTGATGGTGCTCTCATCGTTAGGTGTCAGCAGCTTGACTAACCCGAAGTCCACCAACTTGATCGTTCCGGCCGGCGTGAGCTTAATATTGGCAGGCTTGATGTCACGGTGCAACAGAGGTGGCTCCTGGCTATGGAGGAATTCAAGAGCGTCGAAAAGTTGCTCAGCCCATGCCAACACTTGCTCCTCGGGTAGGAACTCCCCCTTAGCACGCACCTCTTCGATCAGCTCGCGCAGGTCGCGCCCCGGAACGAAATCCATCACCAGATAGTCGCGTTCCCCTTCTATAAAATAATCGGACACTTTGGGCAGGTTAGGATGATCAAGACGTGCCAGGATGGTCGCTTCGCGATAGAACTGAGCTTGCAGCTGTTCACGCCGCTCCAGGGTGGCACCGGGTTCAGGAATGACCTCCTTGATAGCACATAAACGGCCCTCCAGTCGCAGATCTTCTGCTTGATAAATCGCTCCCATGCCTCCCCGCCCCACCAGCTGCACGATGCGATACCGTGACCACAGGATGACACCCGGACTGAGCGGTTCAAACATTTTCTCCTCTCTTTCCGACGGCAACGAGGCAACAGCCATCGGTCTCCCCCATGTAAAGAGTAGATTATCGCGTCGTTTCTGTCAAGGAGGGGACAGGGTTTCCGCGTTTCGGTCCCCGGGTACTGCCACGAGCTCATATGTCATAATGCCGCCCAGACCAGAAAGAGCACAAAAGAACTCTGCCGAGAGAGGATGGGCGATTAGAGGAAGGGTCCTGAGCAGAGTATATCATGCAGCCGCTACGAGCGTGGCTTTTTGATTGTAAACTGTATAACTCTCTACACTATGCCGCAGCTGCGCATCATAACTATAATAGAGGGGAAGATAACCGCTCAGGGAGGTTTACTATGCGCATAGCGATCCTATCCGACATTCACGACAACATCTGGAAGCTGGATATTGTACTTAGCCACGTGCAAGGCGCGGAAGCATTGATCTTCTGCGGTGATTTCTGCGCTCCGTTTACGTTGACCCAGCTGGCACAAGGCTTCAAGGGGCCGGTACACGTCGTCTGGGGCAACAACGACGGGGATAAATGGTTGCTTACACGGAATGCTGCTGCAGCTGGCAACGTAGTGCTCCACGGCGAACTGGCCGAGCTGGAGCTGGGAGGTCGCCAGCTGGCCGCCAACCATTATCCCCATATCGCACGTCGCCTGGCCGAATCGGGCCGCTATGCTGCCGTGTTCTACGGTCATGATCACACCGCACATATGGAGCAAATCGGCCAGACACTTTTGTTGAACCCAGGTGAAGTGATGGGACGCTTTGGCAGGAGTACCTTCGCATGGTATGATATTGAGACCGGCCAAGCTGAAATCGTGGAAGTATCGTAGGGAGATCGGCAGGAAGCAGGGTAGCAGCCTTGCGGAAAGGAGAGATTCACTGAGAGATCGCGATGCCAAAACGAACCGACCTTCACACCATTATGGTGCTCGGTTCTGGCCCGATTGTCATCGGCCAGGGATGCGAATTCGACTATAGCGGTGCGCAAGCATGTAAGGTCCTACGTGCCCACGGGTATCGCGTCGTGTTAGTCAACTCTAACCCGGCTACCATTATGACCGATCCCGAGTTCGCCGACGCAACCTACGTGGAACCGCTCACCCCCGAGCTATGCGAGCAGATCATCGCGATCGAACGGCCAGACGCTATTCTACCCACAGTTGGTGGTCAGACCGGGTTGAACCTGGCAGTAGCGCTACAAAAACGGGGGATTTTGGAACGTTATGGCGTCGAACTGATCGGAGCATCCTCGACAAGTATTGAGCTGGCCGAAGACCGCCGCCTATTCAAGCAAGCGATGGATGAGATTGGACTGCTTTCACCGCAGAGTGAGGTGGTGAGCACAGTCGATGATGCGCTACGCGTGGCAGAACAGTTGGGGTATCCGGTGTTGGTACGTCCATCGTTCACTTTGGGAGGCTCAGGGGGCGGTGTCGCTTATGATCCCACTGAGCTGCGTGAGATCGTTGAACGCGGCCTCAAACAGAGCCCAGTCGGCCAAGTTCTCATCGATATGAGTCTGCTCGGCTGGAAGGAATTTGAACTAGAAGTCATGCGCGACGCGCGTGGCAACTTCGTGGTGGTCTGTTCGATCGAGAACGTCGACCCCATGGGGGT
>JASFBB010000004.1:0-9750 GCA_036172345.1 Anaerolineae bacterium | reverse complement strand
GCGCACTAAACCGAGCCGCGCACGTAAGTAAGCGGCCTAAACCGCGCCGCGCACGTAAGTAAGTGGCACGTTAAACCGCTCCCTGACGGTCGCGGCTCGGATACATCAAACCGAGCCGCGCACTAAACCGAGCCGCGCACGTGAGCAAGCGGCACAAACCGCTCCCTGACGGTCGCGGCTCGGATAAATGGTCGCGGCTCGGATACATTGAACCGAGCCGCGTGCGTCAGCAAGCGGCACAAACCGCTCCCTCACGGTCGCGGCTCGGATACATTGAACCGAGCCGCGCGCGTCAGCAAGCGGCCCAAACCGCTCCCTCACGGTCGCGGCTCGGATAAATGGTCGCGGCTCGGATGATGGATTAAACCGAGCCGCGCGCGTGAGCAAGCGGCACAAACCGCTCCCTCACGGTCGCGGCTCGGATGGATTAAACCGAGCCGCGCGCGTGACCGAGCCGCGCACGTAAGTAAGCGGCCAACATTACCGCTCCCTGACGGTCGCGGCTCGGATAATCGTCGCGGCTCGGATACATTGAACCGAGCCGCGTGCGTCAGCAAGCGGCACGTTAAACCGCTCCCTCACGGTCGCGGCTCGGATACATCAAACCGAGCCGCGTGCGTGAGTAAGTGGCCGGCATTACCGCTCCCTGACGGTCGCGGCTCGGATAAATGGTCGCGGCTCGGATAAATGGTCGCGGCGCGGACAAAACCAAACCGAGCCGCGCACGTAAGCAAGCGGCCGTGACAACCACTCCCTGACGGTCGCGGCTCGGATAAATGGTCGCGGCGCGGATAAAACCAAACCGAGCCGCGCGCGTCAGCAAGCTGCCGTGACAACCGCTCCCTCACGGTCGCGGCTCGGATAAATGGTCGCGGCGCGGACAAAACCAAACCGAGCCGCGCGCGTCAGCAAGCGGCCGTGACAACCGCTCCCTCACGGTCGCGGCGCGGATACCTGACGAGAGTGTTGAAAAAGTCTCTTGGCTACCCAGATTTTAGCAAGAAAACAGGGCACTAAAGAGGGTAACTTAGACGTTTTTCAACCCCCTCGAGAAGTTGGACTTGCCCGAAGCGCCCATTTACAGTAAGATATAAACATTGCGCCGCGAGATGTGTGAAGGCTCTATCCTCGATGCATATCGGGCTGAACGCTCAACTGCTCACCCTGAAGCAAAGTTATCGGGGGGCAGGTATCAATACCTACATTTTCCACTTGCTGCGCGCCATAGGCGCGCTCGAACTACCCCATCATGTCACCGTTTTCTTGGGTGAGCGCGGGTTCCGTGAGCAGAAGCTTGACCTGCGTTACACACGCTGGCCGACACACCATCCAGCGATACGCATCCTCTGGGAACAATTGGTGCTGCCTGAGCTGCTCCGACGCGCCGGAGTGGAGGTCTTGCATGCGATGGCGTTCGTGATCCCACTTTTGGCACGTTGCCCTTCGGTGGTGACCATCTACGACCTGAGCTTCCTGCGCTACCCGCAAGCATTTCGTCCCCTCAACCGTTGGTATCTCAGTCACTTCACCCCTCTATCGGCGCGCCGAGCACGCCGTGTGATCGCCATCTCGGAAAGCACCCGTCAGGACGTGATACGATATCTGCACGTAGCCCCGGAGCGCATCGATGTCATTCATTGTGGAGTTGCACCCCCTTTCCGGCCGCTACCCGCCGGCGAGGTAGAACGCTTTCGCCGTGAGCGTCAATTGCCTGATGCGTTTATCTTATTCGTGGGCACCTTGGAGCCGCGCAAGAACGTCGAGTTGCTCGTTCGCGCATATGCCCGTTGGCGGGCACGAGATGCCCAGGCACCGCAGCTGGTCATCGCTGGTGCTAAGGGCTGGTATTTCGAGACCATCTTCCGCACTGTGACAAGTCTAGGATTGGACGACGCCGTTTCCTTTCCGGGTTACATTTCGGCGGAAGACCTGCCATTGTGGTACAATGCAGCGGGTTTGTTCGTATATCCCTCCCTCTTTGAGGGGTTTGGCTTGCCTGTGTTGGAAGCGATGGCCTGTGGGACACCGGTCATTTGCTCAAACGTCTCATCATTGCCCGAGGTGGCAGGCGATGCCGCCGTTTTGGTGGCACCCGATGACGAAATCGGGCTGGCGGAAGCGATGCGCACCGTGTGGGAGAGCGCTGCGCTGAGACATGCTATGATAGAGCGCGGACTTGCCAGGGCACGCGAGCACACCTGGACTCATGTCGCCACCCAGACGATCCAAACCTACCAACGGGCACTGGAGATGTGAGGGTCTCCCCGGCTGAGATAGTGTACATAGGCGTTAGTCCATACGCGGAGGGGACTGTTCAGTGTGATGGAGATAGAAACATCCGCACCCGCTGCTGAACGGAAGGCGAGGTGGTTGGCGCATATACGCCGCCGGTGGCTGTTTGCCCTGGGGCTGGTGGCGAGTGACATCATCCTGATCAATGCCGCCTTCGCCATTGCATATTGGCTGCGTTACCACCTGCAGCTGTGGCGTGCGATTGATCCAGCTTATTACGTTCCCTACTCTGTATTTGTGCCGTTCGTGTTGGGGCTGACTGTCCTGCTCCTCCTCTTCTATCGCCGCGAGAACCTCTATCAGATTGAAAGGCCTACCAGCTGGTTTGATGAGGTCTACGGCGTTGTCAACGGCACCACCACCGCAATCGTGGTGATGGTGGTGTTCGTCTACATTTCGCGCCCCACTTTCTACTCACGCCTCATCTTTTTCTACGCAGGCGCGCTCATCATCGTGTTGCTGAGTCTAAGCCGGCTTGCCAAAAGTTTGACGCTTCGCCGCCTGCGCCTACAAGGGATCGGCGTGATACGCGCCATCATCGTGGGCGCCGGCGAGGTGGGGCGTGCGATCATGCGCACCATCGTGGCACACCCAGAGCTTGGTTATGAGATCTTGGGATTTGTAGACGATGACCCTGTCAAAGGCAACACCAACATCGGGCGCTTCAAAGCACTGGGGGGGGTCGACAAGCTCTCCACGCTGATCAAAGATCATGCAGTGGACGAGGTGATCATCGCGTTACCATGGCAACACCATCGGAAGATCATGAGCATCATGATGCAATGTCAAAGGGAAAACATTCAGGCGCGCATCGTGCCAGATTTGTTCCAAATGACGGTGGGCCAAATGTCCGTGACCACGCTCGCCGGCATCCCGCTCATCGGGGTTAAAAGCGCCCATGTCTTCAGCTTCCAACGTGCCATGAAGAGGGTGGTGGACGTGGTGTTTTCCCTGATCGCACTGATCCTGTGTGCACCTTTAATGGCCTTGATCGCCTTGCTGATCAAGCTGGACTCCCCCGGTCCGGTCCTCTTTGGCCAGAAACGGGTTGGCAAAGGAGGACATATCTTTACCCTCTACAAGTTTCGCTCGATGCATCCAGACGCCGAGGCGCAACAAGAACTGCTGGCCGATCTCAATGAAGCGGATGGCCCCCTGTTTAAGATTCGGTGCGACCCACGGTGTACGCGGGTGGGGCGCTGGCTGAGGCGTTTCAGCCTCGACGAGCTGCCTCAGCTCTACAACGTGTTGCGGGGTGATATGAGTTTGATCGGTCCCCGGCCCGCGCTGCCCTCTGAGGTGGAAAAGTATCAGCCATGGCATCGGCGCCGATTGGAGGTCGCCCCCGGCATCACCGGCCTGTGGCAGGTGAGCGGACGCAGCGACCTGCCATTTGATGAAATGGCCCTGTTGGATATTTATTACATCGAACAATGGAGTCCGGGTCTTGACTTCAAAATCCTTCTGCGTACCATTCCAACCGTTATCTTCGGTGATGGAGCATACTGAGAGTACCTCGTCTCGTTTCCTGCCGCAAAGGAGACTCGACAACAAGACAAATAGGAGACAAACCCGTGCTAACTCTCTCGAGACAAGACCAGCAGAACCTGATAACCTTCCTCCAAGACCTGGTCGCCATCCCCAGCCCCTCAGGCGATGAAAGAGGAGTGGCAGAGCGCCTGAAGCAGGAGATGGAACGGCTGGGATTCGATGAAGTGTGGATCGACCGGGTTGGCAACGTGGTCGGGCGCATCGGCCCAGGGCAAGGCCCCCAGCTGTTATTCGATGCCCATATGGACACTGTAGGTGTAGGCGATCCCCAGACGTGGACTTACGACCCTTTTGCGGCCACAATCAAGAATGGGATGCTCTACGGACGAGGTGCAAGCGATATGAAAGGTGCTCTGGCCAGTATGGTATATGGCGCCGCCCTGCTCAAACGAAGTGGGGTGCCGCTGGCCGGCGATCTTTATGTCGTAGGTGTGGTGCAGGAAGAACCATGCGAAGGGTGTGCGATACGCCTGCTGATCGAAGAAGAAGACATCCGGCCGGACTGGGTCGTACTAGGGGAGCCGAGCAACCTGCAGGTGAGCCGGGGACATCGTGGCCGCCTGGAACTTTGCGTTACCGTGAGAGGACGCGCGGCCCACGCCTCAATGCCCCAATATGGAGATAACGCCATTTATAATGCCGCGCGGCTGATCTTTGCCCTCGATCTCCTGGCCGCTTCCCTGCCGGAAGACCCGTTTCTGGGCAAGGGGACGCTGGCGGTGACACAAATTTATAACACCGGCGGCAGCCGGAATGCGATACCGGACAGTTGCACGCTCATCATCGATCGTCGTCTCACGCTGGGTGAGACAGAAGGCAAGGCGCTCGCTGAGATCCAGGGCGTTGTGATCCGCGAAGGTGTTCGGGCTGAGATAGGTGTCATGGAATACCATTTCACCAGCTATACCGGTCTCGAGCACAAGGTGCCGCAGCGTTATCCTGCCTGGGTGCTTCCGGAAGATCATCCGCTGGTGCAAGCAGCCGCCTGGGCTGCCAGACAGGTCACCAGAGAGCGCCCCACCATCGGCCGTTATAACTTCTCCACCGATGGGGCGTATACGATGGGCATCGCCGGCATCCCCACCGTCGGCTTTGGCCCGGGCGAAGAAAGTCAATCTCATGCTGCGGACGAGCACATCCGCCTGGCGGATTGTATCACCGCGACGCACGTCTACGCTCGACTCGCTGCTGATTTGCTTCAGGAGGCCTGAGGACATCGCGCAATCGGGGGCATCTTATGGACACTGTGAAGCCTGTGGCACAGTTGGCAAGAAAAGAGCTGCATTTCATCCCACGCAATGTCTGGGTGGTCACTGTGACGAGCTTTCTGACCGACATCTCCACCGAGATGATTATGAACCTCATTCCCCTCTTTTTGGCAGAGGTGCTGGGTGTACGCACCGGCGTCATCGGCCTCATCGAAGGGGTGGCAGAGACGACAGCGACGCTTACCAAGATACCCTCCGGATGGCTGAGCGATCGCTTGGGACGACGTAAGTGGCTCACCGTGGCGGGTTATAGCCTGTCTACACTGGCAAAACCCTTTCTGTATTTTGCGAGCTCTTGGCTTTGGGTGCTGAGTGTGCGCTTTGCCGACCGCCTGGGCAAGGGTATCCGCACCGCCCCGCGCGATGCGCTGATAGCCGATAGTGTGCAAGCCCAGCATCGCGGCGTCGCCTTTGGATTGCATCGTGCTGGTGATACCGCCGGCGCCGCCTGTGGGCTGATAGCCGCTCTGGCTATCGTGTGGGTCGCACAAGGTAATACCTTGATGCTCACCCGGGGCACCTTCCAAACGGTGGTCCTGGTGAGCATCATCCCGGCGACGCTCGCCGTGCTCCTCCTGGCGGCGGGAACGCGTGAACCACGTGTGGGGGACAGGTCAGATGACGCAGCCCAGCCGACAACGCGGCAGCTATCTCTGGCAGATCTGGACGTCCGCTTTAAAGGTTTTCTGCTCATCGTGGTGCTTTTCACGTTGGGAAACTCTTCCGATGCGTTTTTGATCCTGCGCGCCAGAGAGCGCGGAATGAGCGTGTTGGGCGTTCTGGCCACTGTGGTGGCGTTTAACCTTGTATACGCACTGGTGTCGGGTCCGGCAGGCGCGCTGTCCGACCGTTTGGGTCGCCGCCATTTGATAACAGGCGGCTGGCTCACCTACAGCGCTATCTACCTGGGGTTTGCGTTGGCAGAGACCACATGGCACGTGGTGGTGCTCTTCATCAGTTATGGCCTATATTATGGGCTTGCCGAAGGTGTCGCACGAGCACTCGTGGCAGACCTGGTGCCAACGGAGCAACGCGCCACCGCCTATGGCCTCTTCAGCGCCGCGGTCGGTTTGACGGCACTCCCGGCCAGCTTGATCGCCGGCGTGCTCTGGCAGGGCATCGGTGACTGGCAAGGTTGGGGAGCACGTGCGCCTTTCGTTTTCGGCGCCTGTCTGGCTCTGCTGGCCATGCTGCTGTTGACTTTTTGGTGGCCCTCTTTGGGAAGAAAGGTGACCGGATAAAATGTCAGTACGACTGGGAGCCCATATGTCCATCGCCGGCGGCGTGGACAAAGCGTTCGATCGCGGGGAGCAAGTGGGCTGCGATGCGATGCAGATCTTCACCAAAAACAGCAATCAGTGGTATGCAGCCCCATTGAATGAGGAGACCATCCGACGGTACCACCAACGCCAAAACGAGACGGGGATTACGCCAGTCGTGGCCCACTCTTCCTACTTGCTGAACCTGGCCAGCCCTTCAGATGAATTGTGGCATAAGTCCATCGACTCGCTTGTGCTGGAGATGCAGCGGTGTGAAATGCTAGCTATCCATCACTTAGTCATTCATCCCGGCTCTCATATGGGGGCTGGAGAAGAGGCGGGGATCAAGCGCATTATCCAGGCGCTGGACATCGTCCACGCGCGTCTGCCCGATGCCCGGGTTAAGGTCACCTTGGAGATCACGTCGGGACAGGGCGATCACCTGGGCTACCGCTTCGAGCAGATCGCTGCAATGATCCAAGGTGTCGAGGCCAGCGAGCGGCTTGCAGTGTGCTTTGATACCTGCCATGCCCTCTCCGCTGGCTATGATTTTCGAACGCCGGAGAGCTACACACAGGTATTTCGTCAGTTTGATGCGATCATCGGCTTGCACCGCCTGGCGGTTATTCACTTGAACGATTCAGCCAAAGAGCCAGGCAGCCGCCGCGACCGTCACGCGCATATCGGGGAGGGCTTTGTGGGCCTGGAGGGATTTCGGCTGCTCCTCAACGACCCTCGGTTCGAGCACATCCCGATGCTGCTCGAAACGCCCAAGTCAGAGGATATGCACGAAGATGTGGAGAACCTGGCGCGCTTGCGTGCCCTTCTCCGCACACCGTGAACAGCACCCCCATCCTATGGAGAGGTATCAGAGGATCGCTTATGGATCGCTCATGGATGGATATCCCAACCAAGGAGATGGACAAAGCGACTATGACCGCTACGATAGAGATCACCGATAACACCTTTGATGCTCAAGTGGGCAAACCCGACATTCCAGTACTGGTGCATTTCCATGCCGCTTGGAATGCCTCGAGCAACGCCGCAATGCCTCTCTTGGAGCAAATCGCCCAGGAATATCCGCACCATTTGAAGGTCGTCCGGATGGATGTCGACCGGAACAACATCATCCCGTACCAGTACCGGGTGTATCGTGTCCCCACTTTTATCTTGTTCGCCAATGGACAGGAAGTAGCGCGCTGGACGGGCAACGCGTCGAAGGACGAGATCCTCGCCAGGATTGTGCCCTATATGCGACTGGACGCGGTTCCTTGAGAAATCAAACCCGTTATCTCATGCATACAACTCAGGAGGAACGAACATGTCTCATCCTACCGCCGAAACGATGACACGTGCACAACGCGACATTCTCGAGTGGGTAGAGGCACATCGCTCAGATGTGATTGGTCTGGCGCAAGCGCTGGTGCGCATACCCAGCGAGAACAAACCGCCCCATGGCAACGAGCTGGAATGCCAGATGTTCGTTACCGAGTTTATGCGCCGGCTGGGATGCCGCGTCGACATTTTCAGGCCGGACGAGGTGCCGGGCCTCACTGAACATAGCGAATACTGGCCGGGGCGCGACTACACGGATCGTCCCAACGTGGTGGGTGTTTTGGGAGAGTTCGAGCCGGGAGCCAGCCGACCGGAGGGCCGCCGATCGTTGCTTTTCTCCGGTCACGTCGATGTGGTGCCGGCAGTGGGCCAGGGTCGTTTTGGTTGGTGGGATGCCACTGTGCACGAAGGCAAGTTGTACGGCCGTGGCTCGTGTGACATGAAGGGAGGCATGGCCGCCTTCTTGATGGCCGCCCAGTGCATCCGTCAGTTGGGATTGGAGCTGAAAGGAGACCTTATCCTCGAGTCCGTGGTGGACGAAGAGTTCGGCGGGGCAAACGGGACGCTTGCATGCCGCCTGCGTGGTTACAACGCCGACGCTGCGGTGGTGCCTGAGCCGAACAATATGGTGATCAGCCGTGCCCATCGGGGTGGTCAGCAATTCCGCATCTATACCTCAGCCCCATCTATTGGGATGGGTTTTGGCGAATCGCAGCTGCCCGACCCTGTGACGGCACTTGCCCATATTATGGTAGGTTTGGAGCAGCTCAACGCCAAACTCAACGCCCGGCCGAAGCCCGCAGGCTTCGAGGGCGATACCTTCCCACTGATGCCCCTGCTGCTGAAAGCGGGTGAGCAACTTCCCTGGGGCACCGGTGAGGCCATCCCCGAAACCGCCTGGGTCGAATTCTGGTTGGAGATCCCCGCCGGGGTGACCAAAGAGGAATTGCAAGGCGAGATCAGGCAGATGATCGAAGCGCTTGCGCGCGATGTTGCCACGGTACGCCGCGTCTCCTGGCGCATGGAGGAGCGCACCCGCTTCTTGCCGGGCAGCACAATCCCGGCAGACAGTCCGATCCTCGCGACGCTGGCCAAGAGCTTCGCTCTGGCCGCCAACCAACAACCTGTCTTTGCCAACGCGCCCTTCGCCTGTGATGTGTTCATGTTCAACCTGCACAGCCCCACCCCGTGTGCGCTGCTGGGACCGCGCGGAGGCAACGCCCATGCGCCGGATGAATGGGTCGACGCCGAAGACCTGATCACGCTGACCAAGGTGTTCGCCCTGACCATCGCGGATTGGCTTGTCTGAGCATACCCTCCCGCCGGTTTGGAACCTGCGGGAGGGTTGCAAGGGGTGCTCAGATCCGAGCCGCGAGCGTAGGGGAGCGGCATTTCCCCAACCCTCCCCGTTCACAAGGAGGGGATGAAAGTCCTCCCGTTGACATAGGGATTGGGGTGTGCTGCTTGCTTACGTGCGCGGCTCCGTTTTTAAACCTATCTATAAAAGGGGTTGTTGGGGTGTCTATATGTGGATTTCGAGCGCGGCCAGCGTCTCCTCGGCGGCTTTCAATAGGTTTCCAATCTCGCGCGACTGTTCCTCGGACAGGAAGCGCGTCTCAGGCTGCGCCAGCATCTCCTCTACGGCGTGATGCGCGCGCTCGAGCGTGTCCCGACTGCCCGCCGCTTCCCAGGCCGGAGCGCTCAGGCGATTGGCGAGCGAGGAAAAGTAGAGCTCCTCGCGGAAATGCCTCAAGGTGTGTTCATCCATGAGATAGTCCTCGCCCGGTCCGACCCGGGCGATCACGTCGAAAGCGAGAGACTCCTCGTCGACTTTTAGTCCCCGCGCCTGGCGAAAGATATGCCCATATAGGTCGTTATCGATCACCAACTGTTCCAAACTCACCGTACCGACGCACGCCAATGACCCAGCTCCACCGTTGAGGTTGGCGCCGGCCATCGTCGGCAGGTATCCGCTGGCCCATTTCTCCAGATGGCACCTGTTTAAAAATGTCAACGACTTCATCTTTAGGAATCTGGAACCACGA
>JASFBB010000003.1:0-7034 GCA_036172345.1 Anaerolineae bacterium | reverse complement strand
CCCGGTCGAACAACGGCTCCTCGGTGCTCACGTTGTGGCTGTAATACCACCAGAACCAATCGCTGCCCTCGGCGATGTAGATCTGGCGCCAGGCGGCCTCCAGGACATCCAGGCCGGCGCCGGGGACGGCGTTTTGCCACGCCACCAGGTCGTTCCGCACTCGTGCCAGCACCTCCCAGGCGCGGTTCTGATCCGCCTCGCCGATCCAGGTCTCCAGGTTGCCGCGGATCCACGAGCCGGTGGCCAGCTGGGGGAGCGTCTCGCGCGGCGCGAATTCCTCCAGATATTCGGAAACGGTCACCGTGCGCAGGTCTTCCGCGCTGCTCAATCCCTGATACAGGTGGTGCAAGAAAGGATCGCCCTGCTCCGGGTAGCTCTCCCAACAGTTCTCCCCGTCCAGGATGATCGCCACCAGATAGGGATGTTCCGCGTCGTTCAGGCGCTCGCGGATGGTGCGCAGACGGCCGAGCAAATCCTCCGCGGCATCCTTGCCCGCCATGCTCTGATAGACGAACCCGATGCGGTCCGAGAGGACGTGATCGCGGAAGATGACTGTCAACCCATCCACGCGATAGGGCTGGTACAGCAGATGAGGACGGATGACATGGCCATAGGCATCGCGCTCGATCGGGGTGTTCAGCGAGCGCGCCAGGATCGCCTCATCGCTGGCGAACCAGCGGATGCCGAAGCGTTGCAATAAGGGAAGCAGCTCCGGGCACACCGCGCCTTCCGGCGGCCACAGGCCGCGCGGCGGCCGGCCGAAGGTGGCTTGGTGCGCTTCGACGGCTAGCCGCAGCTGTTCCAGGGCATCTTCGATGTGACGGAAGGAACAGTTTGGCAGCACCAGGTCGGGACTGGCGCGCCGTGCCATCTCCAGGTCGATCAGCAACGGCAGGATGGGATGGAAATAGGGCGAAGTGGTGAGTTCGATCTGCCCACGTGCCTGCAGCTCGGCGTACAGCGGCAGGACGCGCGCCACCAGCTCGCGCTGCTTCTCCAGGATCAGGTCGATGTCGGCGCGCGTGAAATGTGCCCCCTTCTCGACCAGCGCTTGCAATGATGGATCGTTGCGCACCGTCAGCGGATCCATCCACACCAGGTTGAACCACGCCACCAGGTCGTGGTAATAGGCATCGCTGAAGAGGTGGTGGCCGCCGCGCGCTTGGTGGCGCAGGTCGAGCAGCTGCTGGTAGCGCCGATGCGCTCGAATGACGCGCTCCCAATTGGCGCTGAAGAAGAAAGAGAGCAGATACGCTTTTTCCTCCTCGCTCCAGTGCTCTTTGCGGCTCAGCGCCAGCGCGTGATCCACCGCCTCGCCGCGCGCGTACTCCTGGAGCTGCTCCACCAGGCACGGCACAAAGTTGAAGGTCGCCTTGACGGAAGGATACTGGCCGAGCACATCGGCCATGTGCACGTACTCCTTCGACCCGTGCAGTCGCGCCCACGGCAGGATGTACTCGCCGGTAGCCGTGTCCTTGTAGTAGGGCTGATGCATGTGCCAGACGAATGCGACGTAGAGGGGATGTTGCACGGGAGACTCAACCTCCTGAAAGAGCGTGAGAGCGCAGAAGAGCGTGATGGTCGCGTTCTCTGCGCTCTCGAGCGCATGCTCGCAAGGTCAAACCGAGCTACGTTGCCATCGCTTGATCGAACGTCGCGGCGATCTGACGCGCTTCGGCCACCATCTCCGGCACCGCTTCGTAGATGGCGCGGCCACGTTGATCCGCCTCCACCGCCTTGGGGTTGAAGGACAGGAAGCCGATGACCGGCAGGCCGGGCAAGCTGTCGCGGATGAAAGCGCGGTCGGCTTCGTCGCGCACCTTGTTGCCCACCACGAAGCAGCGCGTCACCCCGATGTCGGCGGCCAGGCGATGGATCGTCTGCGCTGTGCTCAGGCTGCGCCGCCCCGGCTCCACCACAATGATGAAGGCATCCACCGCGCTCGCCGTCGCCCGGCCCAGGTTCTCGATCCCGGCATCCATATCCAGGATCATCACCTCGTTGCGGTAGAGGATGACGTAGGTGACCAGCGCCTTCAGCAGCGCGCTCTCCGGGCAGATGCACCCGCTGCCGCCCTTGGAAATGGTGCCCAGCTGCAGCAGGCGGATCCCTTTGTATGTCACGCTGAAGCGGTCTGGGATATCGTCCACGCGCGGGTTGAGGGTGAAGAACCCGCCTGTCTCGCCCGGCCGGGCGCCGGTGCGCTCGTAGATCAGGTCGTCCATTTCGGCGATGGGGTGCAGCTGAGCCAGCAGCTCCTCGGGCACGCCCAACGCATAGCCCAGGTTGGCCGCCGGGTCGGCATCGATCGCGATCACCGCGTGGCCCGCTTGGGCATAGATGTACGCCCACAGCGCAGCCAGCGTGGTTTTACCCACCCCGCCCTTGCCGGTCACCGCCAATTTGGGCATGGCTTGTTCTCCTCAGCACGTACGCACCGTGCCACTAGGACGTCGCCACCTGTTGCACGCGCACTGCTTCTTCCGGGCGCAGCAGCTCGCGCACCACCGGCCGCGGCAGACCCGCCTCCTCGACCAGCCGCGGCACGATCGACTCCCAGTGCACTGCCATGATGTGCAGGCCGTGGATGCCGGGGGTGTTCTTCAGCCGCTCGATCATCTCCAGGGCGATCGTCACCCCCGTTTCAGCCTGCGCCTCTTTGTCACCCGCCGCGTCCATGCGCTTCAGGTCGGACTCGGTCAGCACCACGCCGGGCACTTCGGTCATGAAATGGGCGGCCTTGGCGCTGCGCAGCGGGACGATGCCGGCCAGGATGTACACCTTGTCCAGCAAGTTGCGCTTGTCCAGCGCTTCCAGCCATTCGAGGAAACGGTTGTAGTCGAAGACGGGCTGGGTCTGGATGAACTGGGCGCCGGCGTTGATCTTCTTCTCGGCGCGGATGGCCTCGAACTTGGGCGGAGCGCCAAAGGGTGATGCGGCAGCGCCCAGGAAGAACTTGGGACGCACCTTCATCTCGCGCCCGTCAATGTACTTGCCCTCGTCGCGCATGCGGCGCAGCATCCAGAGGATTTGCACCCCGTCCATGTCGAACTGATCGGGCATGGCCATCGGCGCCGGCCCGAAACGATGATGATCGCCGGTGAGGCAGAGGATGTTGCGGATGCCCAGGCCGGAAGCGCCTACCGCGTCCGACTGGATTACCACGCGAGTGCGGTCGCGCGCCTGCAGCTGCATCACCGGCTCCAGGCCGGCGTCCAGGCACAGCTTGGACGAAGCCAGGCTGTTCATGCGGCAGGTGGCCGAGGCGTTGTCGGTGAAGTTCGCTGCCGTCACATAGGGCTTCAGCATGTTCACCTTCTTGATAAGCCCTTCTGGCGAGGCATCCAACGGCGGCGCGATCTCCGCGGTGACGGTGAAGACGCCGCTGCGCAGGTTCGCCTCCAAGAGGGAGATCGGCTCGCTGTACGCAGGTGGATGGTACTGCGAATCCCCCTGCCACCAGTCGGGCTGGCGCAGCGCGTAGAAGAACTCCTCCCATTCGCGGTTGAACTTGGCGCGGTTGAGCACAAAGTCCCATGGATACGGCCCGGCTTTGCGCTTGAACCACAGCTTGATCATATCGAGCCATGTTTCATGGCCCACCCGGTTGCCGTCTACCGGCGCGTTGATCTCGAGCAGCTTGTCGAGCCGCCCCATCCGCTCGGCGCGATGATAGATGACATACCAGGTGCACGGACGGGAAGGATCCACCTCGCAGTGATCGGGCGTGGCACCGCCGCACAGGCCATTGCGCAGGCCCTTGGGGCATGTCATCGGACAGACGAAGGCGGTCTCCTGCAGAATACAGTTGCCACACATGCGGCAGCCGAACAGGGCGCCTTTGATCGCCTGCTCGAAAGCGGTGAACACCCGTACCGGCAGCGCATCGCGTTGCACCGGCATAAATGGTGCTTGGTAGCGTCGTGGTGAGAACAGAGGCATCTCGTCTACTCCTACTTCCAAACTAAGACCTACATTGCATTATAACCCAGGCAACAAATAGGCGTAGGCACTCAGCGCCGCTTTGACGCCACCTCCTGCCGCCACCAGAATCTGCTCCATATAGGTATTCGTGACATCGCCGGCGGCACAGATGCCGGGCACATTGGTGCGCCCGCGCTCGTCGATGCGAATGTGCCCGCCCGGATCCACGTCCACCAGACCCACAACCGGTTGGGAGTTGGGGATCACCGCGATCTCGACGAAGAACGCTCCCGCCGTGATTTCCATCTGGGATCCGTCCGGCGCGCTGACCACAATACGGCGCGCATACTCGTCACCTAGCATCTCCAACACCTGATAGTTCTGCAGGATGGTGACGTTCTGTGCCTGTTCCAGCTTGACTCCCAGGGGGTTCTCCAGCGCGCGGGGTTCCACGCCCACCAGGTAGACCTGGCGTGCCGTCAGCGCGATTTCTGCCGCCGCGCGCACGGCGAGCTGGCCGCTGCCGATGATTGCCACCACCCGACCGCTCATATGCGGCGCGTAGCGCAGGGCGGAGTAGCTCAGGCCGCGCATCAGATATTTGTCTTCGCCGGGCACGTGCATGCGCTGATGCTTCACCCCGGTGGCCATGATGACCGCCTTGCCCAACAACACCGCCTCTTCCTGGGTGTGCACTGCAAAGCCATCGCGGTGGCGGCTCACCCGCACGGCGTAGTCCTTATAATGCGTGAAGTCCAGGTGCTCCAGCTCCGCTTTGAGCCCCTCGATGATCTCCTGTCCCTCCAGGACGATGGGTGGCTCTTCCGGCGGCAGCTGCATCCGGTAGTTGGTCTTGCCCCCCAGAGTCTTGGAGACGAGCAGCACCTTCAAGCGTCGCCGTGTCGCGTAGATCGTTGCGGTGATGCCGGCCAGCCCACCGCCCACTACAATCAGGTCATACATAAAATGCCCTCACTCTCCTCGCGCCAGAGGCATTCCTGCTCAGACGCGCAGATACGAGTCGGTATAGATGACCTGATTATACAGGATCTGCGCCGTCTTGAACAATGCCACCTGTTCCGGATCGCTCACATCCACATCTTCGGCGGTCAGGCGCTCCCCGGCAGCTGTCTTGTCGTATAGCGTGAGCACCAGGCGACCCAGCGCGGTGCTGTCGTCGCGTTGGGTGACGATGCGGATGAACTCGTTCTGCTGCGTGTCCAGCGGGTTGGCGATCACATAGTCCAACCCGGCCGCCATCAGCATCACCAGATAGGTGCGGTTGATGAGCGGGCGCATCTCGTTCGGCACCGCATTGGACACGTTGCTCAGCCCGGCGTTGGTCATGGGCGGCGGATCACCGGCCAGCTTGAGCAGGCGCACCGCCTCGATGCACTCCGGGCAGTACTCCTGGCACCCGCTGACGGTCAGCACCAGTGGGTCGATCAGCAGGTCTTCCATCGGGATGCCTAGCTCGACGGCGCGCGGGATGAGATGTTCCAGCGCGATGTTGACGCGTTCCTCGGCGCTCACCGGGATGCCCGACTTCCCCATAGTGAGGGCGATCAGCTTGGCGTTGTACTTTTTTGCCAGCGGCGGCACGGTGGCGAGGCGCTCCTCCTCCGCCGAGGTGGAGTTGATGATGCATTGATGCTTGGCCACTTTCAGCCCTTCCTCGATGGCCGCCAGGTTGGTGGTATCCAGCACCACCGGCACGTCCACCACTTCCTGGACGCCTTTCACCAGCCACGGCATGATCTCATGGCCGGCCTTCTTCTGCGGGCCGATGTTCAGGTCGAGGTAATGCGCCCCCGCTTCCACCTGTTTGAGCGCCAGCTCCTGGAAGAAGCGGATATTCTTCTCAGCCAGGGCCTCTTTGACCCGTGGCGAGATAATATGGATGTTCTCACCTATGATGTACATCAGAACTCCCTCCTTGGATGGAACGTGATATTGGGTTGTTTCGGCGTGCCGCCAACACCTCTGCCACGGATGGGAAGTGCGCAAGATCGGTGTGCGGCAAGAAGAGCGCCGAGGTGAACGCTTCATAGAACGAGTTGTCCGCCGAGAGCTCCAGATAGGTCATCTTCTGCGCGATGGTGGTCAGATGGTGGCGGAACTCGCGGTGGAGCAGCGCAAACAGCGCCCCTTTCAGGGCGGTATTGCCCAGGAAGTGGAACTTTTCCCACGGCAAATCGGGCAACAACCCGATCTGGATGGCTTTTTCCACGTTGATATATTGGCCGAACGACCCTCCCACGAGCACCCGTTCCACTGTGGACAGGTCGGTGCCCACGCTGCGGGCCATCACGGTGAATCCGGCGTAGATGGCCGCCTTGGCGCGGATCAGGTTGTCGATGTCCACCTTGGTGATGGCGATGTCGCGCCCGTGCGCCGTCTCGCTTCCCCAGGCGACCACATATTCCGGCCCGTGCTCACCGCGGCGGATGCGTGCTGAGCCGAGGTCGAAGTTGAGATTGCCCGCCTTGTCGATGACGCCGGTGATGAACATCTCGGCGAGCAGGGAGATCAGCCCTGAGCCGCAAATGCCCTGGGGTGGGGTCGGCTTGCCCTGTGCTTCCAACTTGGGGTCGGGGATCACGCGGTAGGTCGGCTCGTAGGTCTGGCTGTTGATCCAAACTTCTTCGATGGCGCCCACCGTCGCGCGCATGCCATCGCGTACCCCGGCGCCCTCAAAGGCGGGGCCCGCCGAGCATGCGCAGCTGATGAGCCAGTCGCAATCGCCCAGCACCATCTCACCGTTGGTGCCGATGTCCAGGAAAAGCGCCACCGTCTTGCTCTCGCACATTTGCGAGCCAAGGATGCCCGCTGGGATGTCGGCGCCGACATAGCTGGCCACGCCGGGCAGACAGTCCACATGTGCCTGCGGATGGATGGCGATGCCGAGTTGGGCGGCCTGCACCGGCGGCGGCTGGTTGACGGTGGTGATGAACGGCTCGAGCCGGATCGAGTTGGCGGGCAGCCCCAGGAGCAGGTGGATCATTGTGCTGTTGCCCGCCACGGTCATCTTATAGACCTCACTGGGGCGGATGCCAGCGCGCCCACAGGCGCGCTCGAGGATCTGGTTGATGGTGTCCACCACCAGCGCC
>JASFBB010000002.1:0-4409 GCA_036172345.1 Anaerolineae bacterium | reverse complement strand
CCATCACCTTCTCCGGCATCGAGATGCCATCATTGATGAGCGGCATGGCGATGGTGCCCCCGGCCATCACCAACAATGTGGGGCCATGTTCGGCGAGCAGGTCGAGCGCCTGCTCCAGCGACTTGGGTAAGAAGTAATCCTGAATTGCCAATTCAACACCTCCTATTCAGTTCAGCAGGGCGAAGAAGCGCACCGGCGCCCCTTCGGCACCCTTGATTTTCAGGAAAGGAGCGAAGAACAGAAAGCGTTGCCCACCCGTGGGCAGCTGGGAAAGATTGGTCAGCTGCTGCATCAGGATGGCGCCGTTTTCGAGGATGATCTTGTGGATGATGAAATCCTCCGAAGTGAAGTCGGGTAGGCGCGCGCAGTACTCGCTGAAGCAGTCGAACCCGATGGCGCGCGCCCCGCGATCCACCAGCCATTGCGCCGCCTCCGGTGTGCAATAGGGTGACTCAACGTAATAGGTGGGAAAATTGCCCCACTGTTTCTCACTCCAGTCGGTGCGCACCAGCACGATGTCCCCCTTGCGGATGGGGGGCGCGTGGCGTTCCAGGTCGGCCACCGAGATGCCGTGGTTGGCGCCCACGAAGCTGAGATCGATCACCAACGCCTCGCCGCACACGCGCTCCAGGGGCACATCCGCCGCCGTCGCGCCGCCCGCCTGCACATGAAGCGGGAAATCCACGTGCGAGCCAGTGTGCAGCGTCATCTCCAGCTTGCTCGCCTGCCAGAAACCTGGGCCGCGGTGCAGTGGTGTTAGCTTGAGGCGCGTGTGCACCGAAGGTGGGCTTAAGGTGTCTTCGCCGATAGGAACGGTTAGATCAACAATGCGCATAGGGTCTCCTTTGCTAAAGGATTCTCAGTGACAAGGCTGGGATGCAGTTTGCAGATCTTGGTCAAAGCGCGCCAAGCTTTGGTTGATCAAGCTGCGCGCCACGCTTTCGATCAACCGTCCGCTCAAGGTGGCCAGCGCGCCGGAGATCATCGCCTGCGCTTCGTAGGCGAGCTCGGTGCGATGATCATCCGTCGCGCGCAGCGTGAAGGTGACGCTGCCCCTGATCGCACCGGTGGGGCCGTCCACCACCCCATCGAACGCGCAGTACTCCGGGGGGCGCTGCTCGCGGATCTCGACCTGGGTGCGATAGGTGCCGCTCACCGCCGCAATGCCCACCCGGATGACGCCATGGTACTCGTCCGGGCCGACCTGGATGAGCTGCTGGCAGCCGGGAATCAGCTGGGCAAGGGAGGCAGGTTCAAAGATATGCGACCAGACTAGAGCGGGAGGTGCCGGGAAGATATGGGTTCCACGCAAGGTGAGCAAGATCTCCACCTCGAGATTTCAGGGATTACGTTTCATTATACTACGCTTGTTCTGCCCCTGCAAAAAGCTGGGGCATTCCACAACCGCGCCGCGACCCTTGTCCGCGCCGCGACCATTTATCCGAGCCGCGACCGTCAGGGAGCGGTTAATGTGCCGCTTGCTCACGCGCGCGGCTCGGTTTAATCCATCCGAGCCGCGACCACTATCCGAGCCGCGACCGTCAGGGAGCGGTTAATGTGCCGCTTGCTCACGCGCGCGGCTCGGTTTCACGCGCGCGGCTCGGTTCCCCCACTCGTGACCTCCCGCAGGTTCCAAAACTGCGAGAGGTTGTCGGCTCTCCGCTTGCGAGACCACCCGCGGTGGAGTACAATCACGGCCAATCCATCTTAAGGAGGTGTTACTATGTCTCGATGGCGTATCGAACTGCATCCGCGCATGGTGGCGCTCATCGCCGTCCTCAGCGCGGTGACGGCAGTGCTGACGCTGGCGGTGCGCATCCCCTTCGCGCCGACGCGCGGCTATTTCACCCTGGCCGACGTGGGGGTGTATTTCGCCGCCTTCGCCTTCGGCCCGGCGATTGGCTTCATCACTGGTGGGCTGGGCACCGGGCTGGCGGACGTGCTGGGCGGCTATGCCCACTTCGCCGTCTGGTCGTTCCTCATCCACGGCTTCCAGGGTCTGGTGGCTGGCGTGCTGGGCTGGCGGCGCGGCCCCGTTGGCATGGTGCTCGGCTGGCTGGCCGGCCTGGCAGTGATGGTGGGGGGTTATTTTATCGTCGAGTATTTCCTCTATGGCTTCGGGCCGGCGGCGGCCGAGGCGCTCACCATCAATCTGCCCCAAGTTGCCATCGGGGGCATCGTCGGGGTGCTTTTGGTGCAGGCGGTGCAGCGCGCCTATCCCCAGATTGAGCTGCTGGCCCAACCGCGTCGCTGGCGGGAGGGGTGAGCGCACTGACGCGCCCCATCTCCACCCTCTGCCGGTGGCGCTGCCCCTATGTCCGCTCCCCTTGTGCGCATCGAAGGACTGCACTTCGCTTATCCGAGCGTGCGCGTCGGGCGGGTCAATCCCCCGGCGCTGCGCGACGTCCACCTGACCGTTGAGGCGGGTGAGTGCGTCGCCCTCATGGGCGCCAGCGGCGCCGGCAAGACCACCCTCTGCTTGGCGCTCAACGGGCTGGTGCCGCAATCCACCGGCGGCACCTTCCGCGGCAACGTGTGGGTCAACGGCCACAACACGCGCACCACACCGGTGGCGGCCCTGGCGACACAGGTCGGCTTGGTCTTCCAGGAGGCGGAAAACCAGCTGTGCACGATGAGCGTCGAGGACGAGGTCGCCTTCGGCCTGGAGAACCTGGGGCTGCCGGTGGACGAGATCGAGCGGCGCATCACCTGGGCGCTGGAGGTGGTGGGGCTGAACCACCTGCGGCGTCACCCACCCGCACAGCTGTCGGGTGGGCAGCAACAACGCCTGGCATTGGCAGCCGTGCTCGCCATGCAGCCCGCCATCCTGGTGCTGGATGAACCGACCGGCGGCCTCGATCCGCTGGGCCGGCGGGGAGTGCTCGAGGTGATCGCCGCATTGCAACGCCAGGGCGCCACCATCATCATGGCGACGCAGGACGCCGAAGCGGTCGCTGCCCTGGCCGACCGGGTGGTGGTGCTGCAGGAGGGCGCCATCGCCCTGGAGGGGACGCCGCGCGCGGTCTTCGGCCAGGTGGCGCGGTTGCGCGAACTGGGGGTGGCGGTGCCGCAGCTGTGCGAGCTGAGCGCTCTTCTGGGCAGCACCACACCCTGGCTGACGCTCGCCGAGGCGGCACAGGGATTGCGAGCCGGCGGATGGCTGGAAAGACGTATTGCCTCACCCCTTGCACCCCCTCTTCCACAGCGCATAGGGGCAAACGACCATTCACCCTTACGGGGGACAGGGGGTGCGGGCAACCTTGCCACCCCCAACCGTGAAGCTGCAATGGTGCGTTTTGAAGACGTGTGGTATCGCTATGCGAGCGGGGTACAGGCGCTGCGCGCGATCGATCTGCGCCTGGACGCGGGTGAGTACATCGCGCTGCTCGGCGCCAATGGCTGCGGCAAGAGCACCCTGGCACGCCACATCAACGGCCTGCTGCGCCCGCAGACGGGGCGGGTGATCATGCTGGGCCAGGACACGCACCAGACTCCACCCGGCGCGTTGGCACACTATGTGGGCTATGTGTTTCAGAACCCGGATCATCAGATCTTCGCCCCCACGGTGTGGGAAGAGGTCGCCTTTGGGCCGCGCAACCTGAGCTGGGATGCCGCGACGGTGCGCCAGCGGGTGGCAGAGGCTCTGGAACGCTTTCAGCTCAGCCACCTGGCTGAGGTGCCACCGGCAACGTTGAGCTTCGGCGGGCGGCGGCTGGTGACGCTCGCCTCGGTGGATGCCATGCAGCCACAGGTGCTGGTGCTCGACGAGCCGACCACGGGGCTGGATCGCGCGTTGAGCGAATGCCTGATGGCATGGGTGGCAGAGTGCCACGCCGCCGGGCGCACGCTGGTGTTCATCACGCACGACATGCCACGCGCCGTGCTGGCGCCACGCTGCGTGGTGCTGCAAGAGGGTGCGATCGCATTGGACGCGCCGACGAGGGAGGCGTTCGCGCAGGTGGATGCCCTGGCGCGCGCCGGTCTGGCGCCGCCGCCGATTGTAGAACTGGGTTTGCAGCTGGGCTTGCAGCCGTTGCCCCTGACCGTGCCGGATTTCTGTCGTATGGTCAAGCGGGAGGGTGCTTACGCCACTCCCTGATGGTCGCGGTTCGACTCATCTGAGCCGCGACCATTTATCCGAGCCGCGACCATTTATCTGAGCCGCGACCGTCAGGGAGCGGTATCACGGCCGCTTGCTCACGCGCGTGGCTCGGTTTGGTGTATCCGAGCCGCGACCGTCAGGGAGCGGTTTGGGCCGCTCGCTCACGCGCGCGGCTCGGTTCAATCCATCCGAGCCGCGACCATTTATCTGAGCCGCGACCGTCAGGGAGCGGTATCACGGCCGCTTGCTCACGCGCGTGGCTCGGTTTGGTGTATCCGAGCCGCGACCGTCAGGGAGCGGTTTGGGC
>JASFBB010000001.1:0-14334 GCA_036172345.1 Anaerolineae bacterium | reverse complement strand
TCGACTGAGGGACCCTGCCATTCATTGGATCAATGTCAGCAACACCGACGCCCTCGAGGCTGCCAGCCGGCTAATCGTGCACTTCTTGGGGCGGAATCCCTGATTCCGACTTCTTGGGTCGCGGTGTGCGGCGTTGCGATGGTCCCCCTGCTGTACTCTCATCCCGGGAAACCTCGGGTGGGGAGACAGGTGTCGATGTGACCGCTGGCTGTGGCACAGGGGATATGGTGATCGGATAACGTTGCGTTCCGAAGCGGCTGAGCACCACGGCACCTAAGCCGATTGCCCCAGCGATCAACCACACTGCTGTCCCCAGCAGGCGGAAGAAAAAGCCTAAACAGGGCGTCCCGCTGAGCATCGTCAGCCCCTGTTGTCCGGCGGTCAACACCAGCGTGCCTACCAGAGCGACTATCATTGGTTCCGGAGATGCTCTCTTGTTGAGGAGTGGCATCAAATGCTGGCCGAGCCAGTAACCCATCATCGTCCACCCCAATAACGTGGCCAGTGCAAGGGGCAGGGTGAGAAGCATGCCCAGTGGAGCCAGACATATTGTAGCGATCAGCACGGCGATGATGATGACCCCAATCGCTCCAGTTAGCAGGCCAACTCCGAAGCTGGCGGCCGTGGCATCGCGGACTGTGCCCACGATTGTAGTAGCATGGCGAGGCAGGAACCGTACCACTAACAAGCTGATAACTGCCACTCCCATAGCGGTCACCACCGCCCAGAACATGCGCCACATACCAATGACAACGCTCGAACCGCCCCATCCGGATACAATGAGCAAGGGCAATCCCCATCCGCCAAAGCGCCCCACAAACTGGCCAAACGGAGCAAAGTTGAAGCCACCGATCTCTCTAATGGTTCCTTGTACCTGCGCACCCGGCTCCCTTTGCATCCGTCCTCCTATGACGGAAACATTCCCCCTCACCTGTGCCGTGGCGCTCAGATGGAGAGCACCACCCACGATAAGCACATTCCCTTGTATAACGCCGCTGATTGTGGCATCTCCCCCTACAACAGCCAAATCGCCGGCGACCCGGCTGCCCGGCGCCATAGTCATGCGTCCACCCAGGATGACCAAGCTGTTTTCCAGCACTTGTCCTGAATCGAGGCTCACATCACGCCCCAACACAATCTGCCCTATATTCCTAAACCCCTGAGCGTATGCCGGTGTTGCCATCGTCATAAGCACTGCCAGCGTTAGCACTGAGATTATGTTTATTGGGTATCTCATGAGCATTTTTTCCTTTAGCCTTTCTTGCACATCGTGCGTCTGGTTTGACCGGCCAGTTTTGCTCATCTGTGATGGTCGAGAAGTCGATAGCAACATTTCGAGGTCTCTAAGGCGCTACCTCGCTCAGAGGTCTGCCCTTTGTCTCCCGTCCGAGGAGCAGGGCAGTAGCTCCCCCCACAGCGAATGCCACAGCGTACGTGCTCAGCGCCAGTGTCAAGTTCACATCCAACAGCCGAGCGCCCACCAGAGGCGCCAGGATGCCCGCGATACGGGCCACGCCTCCCGCCCACCCCATGCCGGTGCCGCGTGCCGAGGTGGGGTAGAGTTCTGGTGTGTATGCGTACAGCACCCCCCATGCCCCCAAAGCAAAAAAGCTCATCAAGACAGAGGCTAATACAATGTCGGTTGTGCCGGACACAACAGCGAAAGCATATGTCGCGGCTGCACTCCCCAAGAGATACAGTCCCAGTGTTCGTGGACGTCCTATGACCTCGACGAACCATGCAGCGCTGAAATAACCCGGCAGCTGTGCCAGCGCCAGAAGAAACGTGTTTTGGTAAACCGGCAAGAGCGCAAAACCCTGAGCCCGGAAGATGCCCGGCAACCAAGTGAAGACACCGTAATAGGCTAAACTGAGCGAGAACCAGATGATCGTGCTCATTACTGTCTGACTGAGGTACTGGCTTGCGAAGATAGTGCGCAAGGGAACTTGCGTGCGGACCGGTTCGATCGTTAACGTACCGATGTGGAGGTTAACCCCGTTCTCTTGGGCGACGCGTTGCAGCACCTGACGCGCCGCATCCACCTGTCCCTTGACGAACAGGTGACGCGGCGATTCCGGCATAGCGCGACGAATCCAAAAGACGATCAAACCCGGCAGCGCACTGGCTGCGAGCAAGTAACGCCAACCGATCTCAGGGAATTGGGGTATAATGAGCCATGCAAGCGCGGCGGCCGCAATGGTCCCCAATGCCCAGAAGCTCTCTAGGTAGACCAAGTAGCGACCGCGGTTGCGGGTTGGCAGATATTCGCTGAACATTGCGTAATCCACTGGCAGAGTGCCGCCCACGCCGAAACCGGTGAGAAACCGGAAGAGCAACAGCACCGGAAAGCTGGGCGCCAGGGCGCTGAGGAGTCCGAACAAGCTGTCTATCCCGATAGTGGTGATAAAGCTGAAACGGCGACCAGCGTAATCGCTGAACTGGCCCCAAAACCAAGCCCCCAACAGCATTCCAGCGAACAATACTGAGACAAGCAGCCCACCTTCTTCGCGGCTGAGCCCCCAATCGGCCATTAAGCTCGGTATGGCGAAACCGATGAGCAGTACCTCCATCGCGTCTGCCGCCCAGCTGGCGCCACAGATCCACATCAGCCGCCGTTGAAACCGGCCGAAGCCGATGCGGTCGATCACCTCTCCGATGGTTTCAGAGATGTCTACCTGCTTAATGGATGTGCTGCTCTCTGGATGCTCGTGCATAGTTTCCACTCCCAGAGGTCTCAGTCGCAACTCTCTCTTATATTATAGCGCAATCAACGCAAAGAATGTATTCGGAGGTCAAGTGAAGGCGCTCTAATAAAACTTTAATCTTGGTCTTATCCAACTCCAATACAAGTTGTATATCGTGAAGAAAGTTACTATGATGTTAGTAGTGAGCGAGGAGAAAAGCCACCGAACGATGTCCGTCTTTGCTGGAGGCAATCCTGTGTTTCGTCACCAAGAGGGACCACCCGCGCGCCGGATACCCGTGCGTGTGGTGGATGACGATCAGAAGGGGCCGGATCCTATCCTGCCCGTCCTAGAGGCTGGTTCGGACGCGATGGGGTCGTCTGAGCAAATTGACTGGAAAGATCTAGCGTTGCGCTTGCAAGCAGAGATGAATAACTTTCGCAAGCGCCAGGAACAGCGTGCCGAAGAGGCGGCTGTGCGCGAGAAGGAACGCCTATTGCAACTTCTCCTGCCTGTTGTGGACAACCTTCGTCGCGCACTAGAGGCAGACCCAGCGAGGTTGGGCAGGGATGCATCCACCGCGTTACGCGAGGGGGTACAACTCACGTATCATGAGTTGAAGCGCCTGTTAGAGAGCGAAGGCATCCAGGAAATCGAGGCGCTTGGTTGTCCCTTTACTCCTGAACTTCACGAAGCGGTGGCGACGGTGACCGACCCTGTTCGGAGTGGGTTGGTTGTGGAGGTGGTAGAGTCCGGCTATATGCTCAACGGCAGACTATTACGGCCAGCGCGCGTGGTGGTTGCAGCTTAACCATCGTGTTAGGGGAAGGATATGGAGTATAAGGATTATTACAAAATTCTGGGCGTCGACAAGAACGCGACGGAGAAGCAAATCAAAGCGGCCTATCGCAAGCTGGCGCGCCAATACCATCCGGATATGAATCCAAACAATCCGGAGGCGGAGGCTCGTTTCAAGGAGATCAATGAAGCATACGAAGTGCTCAGTGATCCAGAGAAACGAGCCAAGTATGATCAGCTGGGAGCTGATTGGCAGCGCTGGCAGCGGGCCGGTGGCCGTCCCAGCGACTTTGACTGGAGCCGTTGGACCACGACGCCGGGTGGTCAGCGCGTTCACGTGCAATATGGCACGCCGGAGGATTTCGCCGACCTGTTTGGCGAGGACAGTCTGTTCTCGGAGTTCTTCAACAGCATCTTCGGCGGTATGGGCACCCGCACACGCCGTACGGGTGGCTTTGGCACCTATGAATATCGGGCACGACCACAAACGGGCCGCGATGTGGAATATGAAGTCGAGATCAGCTTGGGCGAGGCGTATCACGGCACCACCCGGGTGCTGAGCAGGGACGGGCGCCGGCTGGAAGTGCGCATTCCACCTGGAGCTAAGACGGGCACGCGGGTGCGTGTGCGGGGTGAGGGCGAGCCGGGCATCGCGGGAGGTAGCAGCGGCGACCTGTATTTGCGCATCAAGGTTGCTCCGGACCCGCGCTTCGAGCGTACAGGGGATGATCTACGCGTGACGGTGCCGGTGGACCTTTACACGGCCGTGTTGGGCGGTGAGGTCGCCGTGCCTACTTTGACGGGCGAGGTCAAACTCAAGATCCCGGCCGGTACCCAGAATGGGCAGGTCTTCCGCCTGCGCGGCAAGGGCATGCCTAAGATCAAGTCGCCGGGCGAGTATGGGGACCTTTTTGTGCGCATTGATGTGCGCCTGCCCACACAGCTCTCGGCTAAACAGCGCGCACTGTTTGAAGAGCTGCGGCGCATGTCATGATCTCAGGTCAGATAGTATAAGGATTCCAAGGGGCTTGTGCAAGCGATTTTTATCCCTCTTCTGAGAAGACCTCAGCTGTGAAGGCGTAGAGCTCGGCGCGCCGCCAGGCGTCTGAGGGCAGCCCTGCTTTCATACACACGGCGCGCAAAAACTCCTCCCGGCTCCATCCCCGCTCGCTGGCCACCTGGGGCAATAGCAACCCACTATTATATCCCTGACGGATCAACAAGCCGTGTTTGCCCACTTCAATCTCATTAGCGTCATAGACACGATGAAAAGGGGATAATACCGATATCTCAATGACCAGATCGTCCAGTTCTGTTGCGTTGCGCATTGGCTGGAAACGATAGTCGCGTGTCGCAGCGGAGATAGCGCATTCTTGCACCGTACGGTATAAGGGCTCGGTGACCTCAATGCGTCCGATGCAGCCGCGTAACTCGCCGTCGTGGCGTCGCAATGTTACAAACGCCGCCGCCTTCTGCAAGAGTCCAGGTTCGCTGAACGTGTAATGCGGGACCTTACCGGTCTGTAGATAACTTTTCAACGTCTCACGAGCAATGCGCAAGAGGGTTTTCTTTTCTGATGCCGTCAACACAGGGGTATCTGTTGCACGTCCCGATGTGCTCATACCTCACCTCGTTGGTTCATGTGTGAAATGTCCCCTGGTTCAATCTTGCCAGTAGGTCTATCATAACACTCAACGCTCTCCTACGCAATCTCCCTGCGGCTTTTTGCCCAGAACCCACGCGTTGTACAAGTCGTCGATGCACTGCCCGGAAGATTCCTCCAGAGCAATGATGAGATCGTCCGGATAGGCGACACCATAACGATGGCGTTCCAGATAGAGGCGCAGGCCGGCAAAGAAAGCCTCATCGCCCAATCGCTCACGCACGGCGTCAAAGAACAGGGGGCCCTTGCCGTAGACCACTGCTACATAGTCCGATTGGGAGCGAAAACCAGCCACTGGCCCGCCAATCGCACGGTCTAAATGGTTCTGTTGCAGCTCCCGATAGGCATCCTCGAAAGCTATCTTCTTAATGTGCTGCGCCTTCTCGGCAGGGGCGGTACGTTGGAAGTAAATATAAGCACAGTAATTGGTCAACGCCTCATCCATCCACGGCTCATCCAGCTGATCACTGCCCACCAATCCGTACCACCACTGGTGCGCCACTTCATGGGCGACAACCAATTCTAGATATTCACTCTTCTCAGAATACAGAGATTGAGCGGTCACGATGACGCCGGGGTACTCAATCCCCCCTGCGCTGGTGGGTGTAGGCACAACGTCCAGCTCGGTATACGGATAGGGGTCAAATAGTTGGTTGAACAGGTGCAACGCTTCGCGCGCGTAGTGCAATGCCTGTTCACCCCCTTCTTTCTGGCCGGAGCGATAGTAACTGTTGATGCGCACGCCGCCCACGAAGTCATATGCAAGTTGATAGTCGCGACTCATCGCGATATAGAAATCACGCATCGGCCCTGCTACCATAGTCCAAGAGCGTGTTCCATCACCTCTGTCCGTCACTTCCCCAGTCTGGCCAGAGGACACAACCACCAGCTCGGATGGCGCTGTGACCTGCATACGATAGAGCGCTGTGTCGGTGAACGTCACATCCCCATAAGGGGAAGCGATTTCCACATTCCACCCTTGCGCATCGTAGACCGGAATGGTGGGATAGAATCCGGCCAGGGCGTAGACATCGTCCGCATAGGTGAAGACAGCATAGCCAGAGCGTGTATCGGTGGGCAGAATGGTGCGGAATTCCAGGGTCACATCGATCGCTTGACCGGGTATAAGGGCAGGTCGCAGCGGCACATAGATCGCGGAGCGATTGGCGGCATACACCGGCTCCACAGGCGTGCCGTCCACGGTGATCAAGTCCACTTCCATCACTCCCCCGAATGCCGGCAGGTTAGGATAGAGGCGGAAGACCAGATAATCCAGCGGCACCGTCTCCTCATTGGTATACCGCACGTGTTGAACCCCTTTCAGCGTGGGCTTCTCCCCTTCCTCTAATGAGAGCATGATATCGTAACGAGGGGCATTCGCTCGGACGGCAAGGTCGGCGACAAATTGGGGCAGCAAGGCAGGTTGATATAAGGCAAGATCGGCAGGGGATGTGAGCGGGAACGGCGTCGAGAGTGGCGATGGGGTAGACTGTGTCTCTATGATTGGGGGGGGTACCACAAGACTCGACACCGAGTGCGGAATGATGGCCCTGTGTGCCAACCCCGGCGCGAGCGTGATTCCGCCCATCACCAGAGACAGCACCACCAGTGCCAGTAATATACGTGCCAAGACCCTTGCCATATATCCTCGATTGTAGCATTCTATCATCGAAACGACAACGTAATTCAGCTATGTTGCCGCCGGGTTTGCAGACATTGACATGGGCGCCCGATGTCCCTTATACAGAGGAAAGGCCCATGCCGGTTGTGCTCTCTTGGCGTTGGATGATCAATGCACGCTGGAAAGGTAAGGTGGACGGAGAGCCGGATAAGCGGGGTGGTACGAAGATGAGAAGAGGACAGATAACCAGGCGAGAATTTATGGGAAAAGGCTTGCTGGCCGCATTGGCGGCGACCATGGCGGCTTGCACCGCTCTCGATGAATCCCCAACGATGGAGACATTTTCCTCATCGCAATCCAGGATGTTGGTGCCTAATAAAGACCTTCACGAAGCACGTTACTATCGCCGGCTGGCGGGAAATGTTGTGCAATGTGAGATGTGCTTCCGCAACTGCGTTGTACCGGAGGGGGAACACGGGTTCTGCCGCAATAAGGTCAATATTCGCGGCCGCTATTTCACGCTAGTGTACGGGCGGCCCAGCGCGCTCCAAATGGACCTTATCGAGAAGGAACCGGCGTTTCACGTGTTGCCCGGCGGTATTATCTTCTGCACCGGCACGGCCAGCTGCAACTTCCGCTGCAAATTCTGCCAGAACTGGCATCTCTCTCAGCGACATTTCTACGAAGTGGTCCACCGTCCCACCACACCTGAGGAAACCGTCAAGATGGCCCTAGATGCCGCATCTGATGCGGTTTCCTTCACTTACAACGAGCCGACCGTTTTCTATGAACACATGTTCGATGTCGTCAAGGCCGCCAAAGCTGCCGGTCTGCGGACTTTGTGTCACACCAACGGTGGAATGAACGAAGAACCCCTGGCCGCTTTACTCGAGCACATGGACGCTGTCACCGTTGATCTCAAGGGCTTTTCGCCGAGGTTCTACCGCGAGGTCTGCGGTGCTGAGTTGGAACCAGTATTGCGCACACTCCGCCAAATCTACCATGGCGGCGTGCACTTGGAGATTGTGAACCTGATTATCCCTACCCTAAATGACGACCTGGGCGACATTCGACGGATGTGTCGCTGGATTTGTGAGAAGCTCAGCGGCCAGGTGCCTATCCACTTCAACCGCTTCTTCCCTGCCTATAAACTAACCAACTTGCCTTCCACACCCGTTGAGACCTTAGAGGCAGCAGCGGAGATTGCCGACGAGGAGGGACTGGAGTACGTCTACATCGGCAATTATCCAGGACACGAACGCAATAGCACCTTCTGCCCGAGTTGTGGTAAAGCGATCATCCGGCGAGCGCACTCCCACCTCATTGTGCCCGATGTCGAAAGGGGTAGATGCAGCTTCTGCAGTCACACGATACCTGGGATATGGTGGGATGCATGACCCATTACCGCTCTATATGGCAAAAATGTACCCACGGCAAAGGCGACCGCTACTACAAAAACGCTTATCCCTAAAGCTACCACTGACCAGGTGATAAGGGCGTTTTTCCTGTTGAAGAGGGTTGATAGGTGCATCGTATACCCCCGGGAACTCGTCAATGCGCAGACACAAAGCCACCGTTCCGGAGGAAGCCAGTAAGGCGATGGGATTTGCCAGCCACACTGCCCTTTGTGCTCTTACCGCCAGCTGATGACGCGCTCGTCCACGAAGTCATAGCGGATGGGCAGCTGGTCGTTGACCTCCGAGGGAAACATAGGATGTGGGTTGGAGCCATCCCAATTCATCACCCAGATCTCCCAGCGTCCGGTGCGGTCAGTGAGGAACGCGATCTGAGAGCCGTCAGGCGACCACGCTGGTGAGACATTGTTCCACTGTTTACCTCCCTCGGGCATCGCCGTGACCCACAAGGGGGTCTGCGTCAGACGCACCCGCCCGCTGCCGTCCGCGTTGAGGCGATAAATGTCATAGCCACCGTTCTGTCGATACGCCACCGCAATGTAACGCCCATCGGGTGAGAAAGCGGGCGTGCGGTCTTCACGTCGGTCGGTCAGCGCCCATTGTTCCAGGCGGTTGATATCCAGCTGTACCAGTCCTCCCTGTCCGCTGCTCACAATGCGCCAACTGTTGACCGGATCCCATTCCGGCGCGAACGCATAGTTATCACTGGGCAGGTCTTGGTAGCTGCCGTCCGCCAGGTTCACCACGCGCAGTCCCCAGTAGGGGTCAGGCGGAAGCACCCAGCACAGATAGGGCATCTGATTGCGGATTTTCACCTTGATGCTGCCCGGATCCACGTTCCAGGGGATGTTGGGCATCTTGTCGCGCATTTTTAGCTCGATCAGGTTCTTACACACCTCTTTCTCTTCGAGACGGCCGCCGTGCTGGAAGTTCACCACAATACGGCTGCCCTCGGGCGACCACGCAGGGTGCTTGGCCTGCTTGGTGGCGCCCAGTATGGTGCGTTCGCCGGAGCCATCAGCGTTGATCACCCATATGGAGCCATCCTCGCCGTTCCAGCGTGTGAAGACCACCTGGCTGCCATCTGGAGAGAGAACGGGGTCAATGCCGCTGGTCAGGCGACGTAGTCCACTACCGTCGGCGTTGATGAGCACGATGTCGCCACCGCTGGCAAGTTGGATCGCCAACAAGCCACGTCCACTGCCACTTGGCTGTGATGGCAACGCAGCCGCCTGTGGTACTGCTTGAGGTGCGCTGAGGAGTATATCGGGCGGTAGCTCAGGCAGGTCGCTCCAGCTTCCGCTTGGAGTAAGGAAGCGAAGCCCCACCCAACCTGCCGCGTTCCCCTGCAATGGCGCCACCAGTGCCCAACCGCGGCTCTGATCCAGCCCCAACACGATAACCAGCGTATTGATGCTCAACATCCCGTTGCTCGGATACGCGATGCCAGGCCGCTCGCGCAGCGCGATCTCATTGCTCTGCACCCAGGCGGTCATCACCTGCGGGGCATTCTCCAAAGTGCCTTCCACGGCCAGTCCGTTGCGCATAGCCCAGCCTGGGGTCTTATTGGACGGCAACAGTAACAACCACTCGGTCGATCCGCGGCTGGTAGCGAGCACGGCTGCCTCGTCGTCCTGATGCAGGGTGACGACGGGCGCATAGTCATACCCAGGGCCGCGGTAGAGGGTTACCTCTCCTTGTACCGGCCGGGCGGTGGCGACCGGCACAAGAGGCAGATTCAGGGGAAGGGCAACACGTGGAGCGGATGCCGTATCGGAAACACCGGCGTTAGCTGCCAGCGCGGAGGGTGATAGGGAGGATGGGGACGGAATGGCAGTGCCTGGGGCGATGGTGCCGGAGAAGGGAGCGATATCATCCGCCGGCAGCGCATCTGAGGGAGCTGCCGATCGCACCACCGGTGCGCTCTCCAGGGAGCCGATAACGTCCAAATATTCCAGATAGACCCAGCCGGGTTTGCCCTCATCTGTCACCACCAAAGCCCAATCACGTGCCTTGTTGAGCGCTCGGATCGACAGGCTGTCTCCGCGTTGCAGTGTCCTCAGCACACGATAGTCCGGCCCTGGTCCCTGACGCATATTCAGCTGCTCACTTCTGACCGTCGCCCGTGCGACTTCGCTGAGCTGGGTCACGGGGAGTGGGCTGGCCACTGCCTGAGGAGCGGCGGTTGCCTTGGGCTGTGCCGGTGGGCGCATAATCGGATTGGCCGGCAGCACAGGTGCGTCTTCCAGCGAGCCGATGATGCGCAATCCCTCCACCGGCACCCATCCGAGTGCACCGGAGATGGTCACGATGTATGCCCAATCCTTGTTAGCGTTGACGCCAAAGATGCCCAGCAGCTCGCCCTTGCCGATCTGCGCGGCACGGGCATAGTGATTACCTGGCCCTTGGCGGGCTACCATCCCATCGGCGATGACCACGCCTGAGGCGACCGGTGACAGTCTGCTCACCAGCTCGCTCAGCGCCGATTGGGGTGTGCCCGGCGGTTGTGGCTGGTCGTCCAAGACGGGGGGCTCCGTCAGCGAGAAGCTCACTCGCAGCGCGGTCACAGGCAGCCAACCTTGCAAGGTGTGCTGCGTCAGCACGTATAGCCAGGTGCCATCACGATTTTTGCCCAACACAGCAGCCATCTCGCCCGCTTGAGATATACCCAAAGAAGGATAGTTCTCACCCGGTCCTTGGCGTACAGGCACTCCATTGTCAATGACCATAGCCGCGCCAGTGGGTGTGAAACCGCCGCTCAGGGCCACCACCTGCGCCACCAACTCTTGCGGATTACCGGAAAAGGAGAGCTGCCTATCCGTCACCACTGCCAATGGAGTCGGGGTGACACGTGCTGGCAGGGCACGCGTCGGGGTGGGTGGCAAAGTCACTTTGGGAAAGGGAGTCGGCGTTGCCGTCGGCGTGGCAGGTGGCGGCGTCGGCCAAGTCGAGAGACTAAGGCGTTGCTCAGGTGTGGCGGTCGCGTGGCCACCCAGCTGAGCGGGCAACGCCTGACAGCCGAGCAGGAAGACGATCAACAGGACAGAGATGGACAATACCCAGTAGCATCTAGTCTTCATCGATGATCCCCCTCTGCTCATCAACCTTTATCCGGCTCGTTTTGCGGTAGCGACGGGTTGAACGATGTCGTGCCCGGTTGCGGTTGTGGCTCGGGCCGTCGTGGGTGCGGCGGACGTGGCGGCGCGGGTGGTGTTGGGGGTGTGGGCGTAGGCCCAGCCGGCTGAGGCGCCTCAGGCGCTTCTCTACCTTCTGGTTCGCCGCCCAAGATGTAGCGCACAATGCGCCGCGCCAGATTGCTGCCACCGTCGAGGAAAGTGTACACCACTGGCACCAGGATGAGGGTCAACAGTGTCGAGGTGATGTTGCCGCCGATGACCACTGCGGCCAATGGCGCGCGGATTTCGGAGCCGGCCCCAATGCTGAACAGCAAAGGCAATAGGGCAAACACCAGCGCTGCCGTGGTCATCAGGATGGGGCGCAGGCGCAGCCGCCCTGCCTCGACCAGCGCATCACGACGGCTGTAACCATGCTCACGCCGCAGCACATTGGTGAAGTCCACCAACAAGATGGCGTTTTTGGTGACGATGCCGGTGAGCAGGATGATGCCCAACAGCGAGATCAAGTTGAGCGTGTTGTTGGTGAGCAACAGACCACCAAAGGCTCCCACCACCGAAACGGGCAGCGAAAACATAATCGCCAGAGGGTTCAGCCAGCTCTGGAAGAGCGCTACCAGCAACATGTAGATCAACCCGATGGAGAGGAATAATGCCGAACCCAGCTCGGCGAACGATTTGCGTTGCGCTTCGGACTGCCCGCCTAGACGAAAGCCGTAGCCTTCTGGGAAGGTCACGTTCGCTTTGATAGCTGCCTCGATATCATCCGTCACGTCTCCGGATGCACGCCCGGTGACCCCACTGCTCACCGTCAGTTGTCGCTGACGATCGGTGCGCTTGATGATAGCGGGTGCTAACTCGTGCTCCAACGTGGTGACTTGAGCGAGGCGGATCTCCTTGCCAGCCCGATAACCGAGCGGCAGTTCGGCGATCTTCTGTAGCTCGGCACGGGCTGTCTCATGGATGCGCAACGTGATATCCACATCCGATCTACCTGGTTGCTTGAATGTGCCCACCTTGGCACCGCTGAGCGCTGTGCGCAGGGCGCTGGCCACTTGTGCGGGTGATAATCCCAAGTCAAGGGCGCGCTGTCGGTCTACCACCAGTCGCACTTCTGTCGCACGCGCCGCATCCAGATTTTGGATGTCGGTGGTCCCCGAAACGGTGCGCATCACCGCCTCGACTTGACTAGCGAGCTCGATCAGCCGATCCGGATCATCCCCATATACCTGGATCTGGATGGTGCCACCCATTCCTCCCCCGCCGCCCAGCGACGAGCTCAAGTTGAGCGAGATGGTCGCCTCGGGGATTTGTTGCACCAAGGGACGCAATGCCTCGACGATTTGCACGGTGCTTCGCTGGCGTTGTGTCTTATCTACCACACGTACCCGGATCGTGGCGCTGTTGGCCGCTCCCCCGGTACCGATACCAAAAGTGCTGCCGCCCGATCCGACATTGGTCAAAATCGCAACCGTTTCCGGCACTTCCTGCAAGATGAGCTGTTCGACCTGGCGGGCCGCTTGATCGGTCGCAGCCAGGTTGGTGCCAGCCGGCATCTGGATGTTCACGGTGAATTGGGCATCATCCTCCTGAGGGGTAAACTCAGAGCCCACCACACCGCTCAGCACCAGCCACGCGCCGGCGACCAGCGAAAGCCCAGCGATGAAGACAGCGAGGAAGGAGGTGCCCCAATTGCGCAGGAAGAAGCGCAATGTTGCCACGTAGAGGCGCGCTAGACCTTCAAAAGCCGCATCCCATATATATACAAAACCCTTCCAGACTATGCTGACAGGCCAGAACAGGATACTGAACACGCGTCGCAGTCCGCGTGGCTTGGGCTGTGGCTGGCTCTCGTCGCGCATCCACAATGCTGCCAGCATTGGGGTCAATGTGAAGGATACAAACAACGAGAAGAGCGTCGTGGTGGCGATGGTGATACCGTATGAGCGGAAGAATTGCCCCACAATACCACTTGAAAACGCCACTGGCACATACACGACCACATCCACTAGCGTAATGGTGATGGCGGCCAGCCCGATCTCGGAACGGCCGTCCAGGGCGGCTTGACGCGGGGGTTTGCCCATCTTCAGGTGACGCTCGATGTTCTCCAGCACCACGATTGAATCGTCCACTAGGATACCGATGGTCAATGTCAGTGCCAGCAATGTAAGCGTGTTAAGCGTGAAGCCGAGTGCCCACATCACGATGAACGTGGACATAATGGAAGTTGGGATGGCTAGCACCACGATAAATGTGCTGCGGATAGTGTGCAGGAAGAGGAGCATCACCAGACCGGTGATCAGAATGGCCAGGATCAATTCCTCCTGCACCGCTTCCACTGCCTCACGCGTGAACTTCGAATCGTCAATTACGATGGTCATCTGCGCGCCTGTGGGTAGCTTGCCGTTCAGCTCCTCAACCACTTCGCGGATGGAATCGGCTACTTGGATAGTATTGGCGTCGGATGTCTTGAGCACGCTGATGCTGATCGCTTCGATGCCGTTGTAGCGCAGGATTTGGGTCTTGTCCTTGTAGCCCTCTTTGATCGTGGCGATGTCACGCAGGTAGACGTATCCGCCGACATCTTGACCTGGTCTAGTTGGGACGCCACTTTGGCCCCCGCCGGTGGAAACGACCACACCCCCGATTTGCTCCAATGAGGTGAACTCTCCCACCGAGCGCACTGCCGTTCGCTGTCGCCCGAGGTCAATTGAACCTACCGGGAAGGTAAGATTGCTCGCTTGCAGGGCGCGTTGCACATTCTCCAGTGGGACACGATAGGCAGCCAGCTTAGCAGGATCGACTTCGACCTGGATCTCGCGCTCACGCCCGCCAGAAATATTCACTGAAGCAACGCCCTTGATCGCTTGTAGACGCGGTTTGACATCGTTCTTGGCAATGTCGAACAGCTCATCTTGGCCTTGGGGACCGCTGAGCACAATTTCCATAATCGGGATAGCGTTGATATCTGCCTTAATAACAGTGGGATCGTGAGCTTCTGTTGGCAAGTTGCCACGTA